>VGZE01000068.1 GCA_016872755.1 Planctomycetota bacterium | reverse complement strand
CGACTACGTCGCGCCGATTCCGAAGGCGGAGCGCGCCGATCTGATGGCGGCCTACTACAAGCGACTGACCGGGCTCGACGAGGCGGAAAAGCTCGCCTGCGCGAAGGCCTGGAGCATCTGGGAGGGGCGCACCAGCCGGCTGCTGGTCGACCCGGACCTCGTCGCCAAGACGGCCGACCCGCATTTCGCGCTCGCCTTCGCGCGCATCGAGTGCCACTACTTCGTCAACAAGGGCTTCCTGCGCTCGGACACGCAATTGCTCGAGGATGTGCCGAAGATCCGCCACCTGCCGTGCACGATCGTGCAGGGGCGCTACGACGTCGTGTGTCCGGCGGCGTCGGCGTGGGCGCTGCACAAGGCTTGGCCGGGTTCGAAGCTCGTGATCGTGCCGGACGCCGGTCACTCGGCGAGCGAGCCGGGCATCGTCGCGAGGCTCGTCGAAGCGACCGACGCGTTGCGGTAGGATCGAGTGCATGTCGATCCTCAAGCGCGTCGCTGAGATGATGGGTATGAAGCAGCTTCCACCGCTCCTCCCCGTGGGCTCGCAAGCCCCGGACTTCGACGTTCCCGATCACCTCGGCCGCCGCGTGCGACTCGCCGACTTGCGCGGCAAGCGCGTCGTGCTGTGGTTCTATCCGAAGGCAAGCACGCCCGGCTGAACTCGCCAAGGCTGCGGGTTCCGTGATCGAATCCGCGACTACGAACAGGCCGGTACCGTAGTGCTCGGCGCGTCCTTCGACGATGCGGCGGCGAACAAGAAGTTCGCCGACGAGCAGGGCTACACCTACCCGCTCTTGTGCGACACCGACCGCAAGCTCGGTCTGGCGTACAAGGCCTGCGACAGTGCCTCCGACAGCTGGCCGCGGCGCGTCACGTACGTGATCGGGAAAGACGGCAAGATCGAGCAGGCGATCCACACGCAGGACGTCGCCGGGCAGGCGGCGGCGCTGCTCGCGAAGTCCTGAGCGCCCGGCTCAGGCCGCGCCGGATCCGTTCGTGTCGCCGACGATGCGCCCGTCGCGCATCGTGACCGTGCGCGGGCAGCGCGCGGCGAGCTTCGCATCGTGCGTGACGAGCAGCATCGCGAAGTGGCGCGTGCGCTGCTCGTCGAAGAGCAGCTCGAGCACGCGTTCGCCGGTCGCGGAGTCGAGATTCCCGGTCGGTTCGTCGGCGATCAGGATCGGCGGGTCGTGGATCAGCGCGCGCGCGAGCGCGACGCGCTGGCGCTCGCCGCCCGAGAGCTGGGACGGCCGGTGCTTGGTGCGCGCCTGCAGGCCGAAGCGCGCGAGCAGTCCGAGCGCTGCCTCGGTCAGTTGCGCGCGCGCGGCGCGGTACTCGCCCGGCGAGTGCGCGATCATCGCCGGCAGCAGCACGTTCTCGAGCGCCGACAGCTCGGGCAGCAGGTGATAGAACTGGAACACGAAGCCGACCTTGCGATTGCGCACCTTCGCGCGCTCGTCCGGCGACAGGTTCCAGCCGTCGACGCCGTCGACGCGCACCGACCCCGCACTCGGCCGCTCGAGCAGGCCGGCGATGTGCAGCAGCGTCGACTTGCCGGCGCCCGAGGAACCGACCAACGCGACCGGCTGCCCGTAGGGGATGGCGAGGTCGATGCCGCGCAGCACGTCGAGCGTCTCGCTTCCGACCTGGAAGGACTTGGCGATGCCGCGCACTTCGAGCGCGTGGCGTGTTCCGCTCGCCGGCGCGCTCATTCGTACCTCAGTGCTTCCAGCGGATCCAGGCGCGCCGCGCGCACCGCGGGGATCGCGGCGAACAGCAGCGTGCAGGCGAAGGCGCCCAGCACGATCAGCGCGACCGCGATGGGCACGATGCGGCTGGGGATCGTGTCGAACAGGTAGATCTCGCGGTTCCAGATCTGGTAGCCGATCGTCGCGGAGAGCCAGCGCTCGAACGGATCGATCTTCACCGCCAGCCAGACCCCCAGCACCGCCCCGCTGACGGCGCCGACCAGCGCGTCCCAGAACGCGATCAGCAGGAAGGTCGACAGCACGCCGCCGCGCGTCGCTCCGAGCGCCGAGAGGATCCCGATGTCGCGGCGCTTCTCGACGACCATCATCGAGAGGATCGCGAAGACCGTGAAGCCGGCCACCAGCAGCACCAGCGCGAGCATCACGCCGATCAGGATGCGCTCGTTCTCGATCGCCGCGATCAGCGAGCCGCGCAGGTCTTCCCAGGTCGAGACTTCGTCGCCCTCGCCGCGGATCAGGCGCGCCTTGTCGAGGCGCTGCTCGAGGTCGGCGCGCGTCGCCGCGCCGTCGCGTTCGAAGTCGTGCAGCTTGACCAGCACGGTCGAGAAGCTGCGCTCGTTGCCGATCAGCTCCGCGAGCGCGCGGCGGTCGAAGTACGCGATGTCGCTGTCGATCTCGCTCTGCCCGGTCTTGAAAGCGCCGCAAACGGTGAAGATCAGGTTGTTGCTCTTGACCGCGCCCGAGCGCGGGTCGGGCACGGCCGTCAGCACGTTGACGCGGTCGCCGACGCGCAGCTGGAAGGTGTCGTAGAGCTTCTTCCCGACCAGGATGCCGCGGTAGGCGATGCCGTCGTCGTCCAGATCGCGCGGCGCGGCGAACGGGTCGTCCAGATCGCGCACGCCGTGGCGCGCGCTGGCGGGGTCGCTGCTGACGCGCGCCAGCGCTTCGCGCAAGTTCGCGACCTGGTATTCGCTGGCGACGTCGATGCCGATCAGTTGGACGACCGGCACGTTGCCGGTCTCGGGGTGGCTGTAGTAGACCTCGGACAGGTCCGTCTGCGCTCCGCGCGGCGAGATCATGCCGCCCCATACCAGGCGCGGCGCGGCCCCGGCCACGCGTGGATCCGCGCGCACGATCTCGAGCAGCGCCTCCGGCTCGCGCGGCGGCACGCTGCGGTCGGAGCGCGCCAGGTGGATCGGCGTGATCACGAGATCCGAGAGCCCGCCGCGAATCGCGGCGCGGTGCTCGTCGAGGAAGCCGGTCATGATCGACAGGATCATGATCAGCGCGCCGACGCCGACCGTGATGCCGACGATGCCGATCAGGTTCGTGCGGCGCGCGGTCAGGTAGCGCCAGGAGAGGAAGAGCTTGTACACGCGCGGGTCGCCGTCGGATTCAACCTGCGCCGGCTCCCGCGCCGGGCAGCGCGGGCTCTTCCTGCGCCTTGGGCTGGCGCAGCGTGGGGAACAAGAGCACGTCGCGGATCGAGTCCTGGTTCGTCAGCACCATGCACAGCCGGTCGATGCCGATGCCCAGGCCGCCGGCGGGCGGCATGCCGTACTCGAGCGCCTGCACGTAGTCGACATCGACCTCGCCGGGGGCCTCGGGGTCCTGGCTCGCGACCTGCTCGACGAATCGGCGCTCCTGTTCGGCCGGATCGTTCAGTTCGGAGAACGCGTTCGCGATCTCCATGCCGCCGATGTAGACCTCGAAGCGCTCGGCGAAGCGCGGGTCGGCGGGATTCTGCTTGGCCAGCGGGCAGATCGGCGTCGGGTAGTCGATGATGAAGACCGGCCGCGGACCGTCGAGCTCGTGCTCGACCGCGCTCTCGAAGACGTCGTTCATCAGCCGCCAGTACGCGGCTTCGCCGCCACCGGATGGGATTCCGAGGCCCTTCTCGCGCGCCTTCGCGCGCACCGCGTCGCGATCGTGCAGGTCGCAGCCGACGTGGCGCTGGAACAGGTCCGCGTAGCGCAGCCGCGGGAACGGTGCCTTCAGGTCATACGACTTCCCGCGGAACTCGACGACCGTCCCGCCTGTGAGCTCGCGCGCGAGGTGCTCGAAGAGCGTCTCGGTGAGCTCCAGCATGTGCCGGTAGTCGGCCTGGGCCTGGTACAGCTCGAGCATCGTGAATTCCGGGTTGTGCCGAACCGAGATGCCCTCGTTGCGGAAGTTGCGGCTGACCTCGAACACGCGCTCGAGACCGCCGACGATCAGCCGCTTCAGGTACAGCTCGGGCGCGATGCGCAGGTACAGATCGGCGCCCAGCGCATTGTGGTGCGTGACGAAGGGGCGCGCGGTCGCACCGCCGGCGATCGGGTGCAAGGTCGGCGTCTCGACCTCGAGGAAGCCGCGCGCCTCGAGGAAGCGGCGCGTCAGCGACAACAGGCGGCTGCGCTTGACGAACACGCCGGCCACGCCCTCGTTGGCCCACAGGTCGACGTAGCGGCGCCGGTAGCGCAGCTCCTGATCGGACAGGCCGTGCCACTTTTCCGGCGGCGGCGCGACGGCCTTCGACAGGATCACGACCTCGCCGGCCCAGACCGTCAGCTCGCCCTTCTTGGTGAAGCCGAGCTCGCCGCGCACGCCGAGGTGATCGCCGGCGTCGAGCCACTTGCGCTGTTCCCACCACGCGGCGAGCTTGTCCTTCTGCAAGCCGATCTGCATGCGGCCGCTGCGGTCGGCGAGCGGCGCGAAGACGAGCTTGCCGAAGTCGCGCAGCACGCCCACGCGGCCGGTGATCGCGACCTCCGTGCCGATGCGCGGACCCGGGGCTTCGGCGCTGCCGGCGTTCGCCACGAGTTCCGCGATCGGCGTCGCTTCGATGCCGCGCGCCGGATACGGATCGACACCCGCCGCGCGCATCGCGGCGAGCTTGGCCAGGCGCTCGGGAGCTGCGAGGTCGGTCATCGGCCGCGCAGGATAGCGCGTGCCGACCGGCGCACGCCAGGGCAGCGACCCGAGCGCACCTCAGTCCGACCGCAGCGCCAAGAACTAGAGCGCGCCGTCGAGCAGCACCAGCGCGCGCGCCCCGCCGGCAGTGGCTTCGATCGTCGTCGGATCGATGTGCAGCGCCTGCGCGAAGAGTCGCGCGAACTCGACGCTCATTCCTCGCGGACCACGGCCGGTTCGTCGAGCAGCGCTGCGCCGAGAATCGACTGCACGTAGGTTGGGAACAGCGCGCCGCTGATGCTCTGCGCGACGCTTCCCATGACGACTCCATACGCGGATCTCGCGTCGATACCGCCCCACCGACCGGCGCGTCGGGCCGGTCCAGGGAGGAACTCACGTGGACCGGGCGGGGTGGTGGAGGATAGGGGACTCGAACCCCTGGCCTCCGCAATGCCATTGCGGCGCTCTACCAACTGAGCTAATCCCCCGGATTGTCACCCCCGCGGCGCGCGCAGCTCGAGGCTGCCGGCCGCCGATTGGGGGCGCAAAGGATGCCCTGCGCGGGCAGTGGAGTCAACGCCGCGTGTCGGGCGCGGGCTTCCACGCGTGGGCGCCGACATCGGCCAGCGCCGATCCGGGCGCCACGCGGAGGTCGAGCGCGGCCTCGTCGGCGAAGCCCGGCGCGATTCCGTGGCGCCCGGCCGTCTCCGGGCTCGGCGTGCGCACGAGTTCCGCCGTGCGCTCCGGCGCGTCGGCGCAGGTCCACGCATTGCGCTCGAAACGGAACGAGGCCGGCTCCGTGCCCGTTCCGACATTGATGCCGCCGGCGTGCCAGTGCGCGCGCTCGAAGACCACGAGGTTTTCGGCGAACAGGCCGTTGCGACAGGCGACGAAGCCGGGCTCGCGCGTCTCCTGCAGGATGCGCAGCGCCCAGCGCTCGGGCCGGTACAGCGTGTTGAACCGCATCACGACGCCGTCGGCGCCGACGCAGGCCAGCGGCGCCGAGCTGCCGACGATCGTGCAGCCCTCGACGCGCAGTTCGGCGGCCTCGTAGCGCTCTTCCGGCCAGTCCTCGAGCGGCGGTCGGAAGTAGCTCGGCCCGGTGCTGCCGCCGAGGTTGAGCGCGCGCTCGCCGGCGTTCTCGAAGCGGCAGCGCAGCACCTGCACGTCGCGCGAGCCGCCCTTGATCTGCACTCCGGATGCGGATGCGTGCTGCGGCGGGTTGCGCAGCGTGCAGCCCTCGATGCGCCCATCGCGACAGCCGACGAGGTCGATGCCCGACCCGCCGCTGCCCCAACGCTCGAGCGTGCAGTCCTCGATGCGGAAGCCGTTCACACCCGAGAGCTTGATCCCGTCGCAGTTGCCGCGCGGGCCCACTTCGCGGACCGTGATGCGGCGCAGCACGAGCGCGCGCGCCGGTGTTTCCGAACTTCCGCCGTCGTCGAGGTTGAGGCCGTTGCCGCCCTGTCCTTCGAAGTGGAGGTCCTCGAGCACGACGTGCTCGGCGCCGGACAGGTGCAGCCCGACGATTCCGCCGCGAATCCGCGGCGGGCGGGCCGGGTCGGCGCCGCGCAGCACGATCGGCTGGTCGGCGCTGCCGCGCAGCGCGGCGCGCGTCAGACCGCCCGTGTAGTCGCCGCTCTCGATCTGGATCCGCGCGCCGGGCCCCGCGCCGGCGAGCGCGGCGCGCAGTTCGGCGCTGTTCTTGACCGTCGTGTCGACGGCGGGTGGAGCGCTGGCGAGCCCGAACATCGGCACCAGCCTAGCCCGACCAGTTGGCCGCGGCATGGCGCGCGCGTATTCTGGCACGCCCATCTTCCGGGCCCGACCTTGTCCAGCGCCGCCAATTCCTACAGCCCTTCCGAACTCGAGCCGCGTTGGCAGGCGCGCTGGGAAGCCGAGCAGTGCTTCCGCGCGCGCAACCCGGGCCAGAGCGGCTTCGACGCCGCGCGGCCGAAGTACTACGTGCTCGACATGTTCCCGTACCCGTCGGGCTCCGGGCTGCACGTCGGGCACGCGGTCGGCTACATCGGCACCGACATCCTGGCGCGCAAGGCGCGCATGGACGGTCGCAACGTGCTGCACCCGATGGGCTGGGATGCGTTCGGGCTGCCGGCCGAGCAGTACGCGATCCAGACCGGCAAGCACCCGCGGCAGACGACGCTCGAGAACACCGCCAACTACCGGCGGCAGCTGAAGGCCATCGGCCTGTCCTACGACTGGTCGCGCGAGATCGACACGAGCGACGAGCGCTACTACCGCTGGACGCAGTGGGTGTTCAAGCGCCTGTTCGAGCGCGGCCTGGCCTACCAGGCCGAGGTGCCGGTGTGGTGGTGCGAGGAACTGAAGACGGTGCTGGCCAACGAAGAGGTGATCAACGGCCGCTCCGAGCGCGGCAACCACCCCTGCGTGCGCCGTCCGCTCAAGCAGTGGATGCTGAAGATCACCGCGTACGCGGAGCGGCTGCTGGCGGACCTCGACCTCATCGACTGGCCCGAATCGATCAAGATCCAGCAGCGCGAATGGATCGGCCGCAGCGAGGGTGCCGAGATCCGCTTCGAGGTCGAAGGCGTCGCCGACGCGTTGACCGTCTTCACGACGCGGCCCGATACGATCTTCGGCGCGACCTTCATGGTCGTCGCGCCCGAGCATGCGATCCTCCGGCACTGCCCGGCCGCCACGCGCGCGTCCGTCGAGGCCTACCAGCGCGCGGCCGCCGCGAAGAGCGAGCAGGAGCGCGGCGACGCCTCGAAGGAGAAGAGCGGGGTCGCCAGCGGCCTGTACGCGCGCAATCCGGCCTTCGCGCCGTCCGATCCGCGCGCGCGCATTCCGATCTGGGTCGCCGACTACGTGCTCGCCGGATACGGCACCGGCGCGATCATGGCGGTGCCGGGGCAGGATGAGCGCGACTGGGCCTTCGCCGAGAAGTTCGGCCTGCGGATCGTGCGCACCGTGCAACCGCCCGCCGGTTTCGACGGCAAGGCCTACGTCGGCGAGGGGCCGGCGCTGAATTCCGGGTTCCTCGACGGCTTGGGCGTCGAGGCCGCGAAGCAGCGCGCGATCGCCTGGCTCGAGGAGTCCAAGCTCGGCAAGGCGCGCGTGACCTACAAGCTGCGCGACTGGCTCTTCTCGCGCCAGCGCTACTGGGGCGAACCGTTCCCGCTGCTGCACCTGGAGGACGGTCGCACCGTCGCGGTGCCCGATGACGCGCTTCCGGTGCGCCTGCCGCCGATGGAGGACTTCAAGCCTTCCAGCGACGGCTCGGCGCCGCTCGCGCGCGCCAAGGACTGGGTCGCGACGACGCACGAGGGCAAGCGCGCGCGCCGCGACACCGACACGATGCCCGGCTGGGCCGGCTCGTGCTGGTACTGGCTGCGCTTCATGGATCCGTCCAACGACGCGGCGGCCTGGTCGCGCGAGGCCGAAGGCTACTGGGGCCCGGTCGACCTGTACGTCGGCGGCGCCGCGCACGCGGTGATGCACCTGCTCTACGCGCGCTTCTGGCACAAGGTGCTGTACGACGCCGGACTGGTCTCGACGAAGGAGCCGTTCCACAAGCTGTTCAACCAGGGCCTGATCACCGCCTTCGCGTACGAGGACGCGAGCGGGCGCCTGGTGCGCAACGCGGACGTCGAGGCCAAGGGCGACGGCTTCGTGAAGAAGGGGAGCGGCGAGCCGGTCGCGCAGATCGTCACGAAGATGGCCAAGCAGCTCGGCAATGTCGTCAACCCCGACGACATCATCGCCGAGTACGGCGCCGACACGCTGCGCTTGTACGAGACCTTCATGGGGCCGCTGGCGGACTCCAAGCCGTGGAATCCGCGCGACATCCCCGGTTGCCGGCGCTTCCTCGACCGGTTGTGGCGCCTGGCGGTCGACGCCGATTCGGGCGAGCCGCTGCGCGCGCAGTTCCGCGCCGGCGCCGCGCAGCCCGCGCTGGATGGAGCGACGCTGCGCCTGGAGCGCGAGCTCGCGCGCACGATCCTGAAGGTCGAGCAGGCCTGCGCGAATTTCGCGCTGAACACGGCGGTCTCGGCCTTCATGAGCTTCCTCAACGAAGCCGTCAAGGACGCCGCGGCGCTGCGCCGCGATCAGCTCGAGCGCTTCGTGCTGGCCCTGGCGCCCTTCGCGCCGCACGTCGCCGAGGAGCTCTGGTCGCGCCTGGGCCACGCCGAGCTCGTCGCGCTCGCGGCCTGGCCGCAGTACGACCGCGCGCACCTCGTCGACGACGAGGTCGAGTACCCGATCCAGGTGAACGGGAAGCTGCGCGGCAAGGTCGTGGTCGCGCGCACCGCGCCCGGCGAGGAGGGCGAACGCGCGGCGCGCGCCGTCGTGGCCGAGCACCTCGCGGGCAAGACCGTCGTCAAGGTCGTCGTCGTCCCCGGCAAGCTGGTCAACTTCGTCGTGAAATAGACATGCCGCTTCTCGAACGCAAAGACTCGGTGACCATCGCGCGGGGGATCATCTCCAAGTCGAAGGCCACCGAAACCGAGGTCGTCATCGATTCGGCGATCGACCGCTTCGTCCGCTACGCCGAGCACGGCCCGACGCAGGACGCCGATCGCGGCCATGCGCTCGTGCGCGTGCGCGTGCGCAACAAGACGCCCGAGGGCTACCGCGAGGCGACGGCTTCCTGCGGGTCGCTCGAGCCGGCGGCGTACAAGGCCGCGCTCGAGCGCGCGCAGGAGCTGGCGCTGGTCGCGCCGCCCAATCCGCGCCTCGCACCGCTCGGCGGAGCCGTGATGGTGCCGATGGTGTTGCGCGATCGCGCGACGATCGACCAGACCTTCGAGGCCAAGGCGCGCTGGATCAAGCTCGCCACGGAGGCCTGCGCGAAGCACGGCCTGTTCCCGGCGGGGCTCGCCCAGACCACCGGCATCTCGCGCGCGATCGTCAACTCGTGCGGCCGCGAAGTGCTGAGCTACCAGACGCGCGCGGCCTTCTCGTTGACGGCCACCGGCAAGAACGGCGAAGGCTGGGCCGAGGCCATCGCGCGCACGATCGGCGCGCTGCCGATCGAGGCGACCGTGCAGCGCGCCATCGACAAGGCGCTCGCGGCGCAGGATCCCGAGCCGATCGAGCCCGGCGAGTACACCGTGGTGCTCGAACCCGCGGCCGTCGCGTCGCTGTTGCTGTTCACCGGTTACGAGGGCTTCGGCGCGCGCGAATACGAGGAGCAGACCTCGTTCCTGTGCGGCCGGCTCGGGCAGCAGGTCTTCCCGCCCAGCGTGACGATCCACGACGACTACCGGCATCCGGCTTGGGCCTCGCTGCCCTTCGACGGCGAGGGCACCGCGCGCACGCAGGTCGTGCTGGTCGAGAACGGCGTGCCCAAGCGCGTCGTCACCGATCGCAACCACGCCGCGCATTCCGGCGGCGAGTCGACCGGGCACGCGTTGCTGCAACCGTCCTCGCACGGCCCGATGCCGCAGAACCTCGTGCTGCTGCCCGGCAAGCAGTCGCGGGCGGAGCTCGTCGCGGGCGTCGAGCGCGGCCTCCTCGTGACGCAGCTGCACTACGTGAATCTGATGGATCCGCGCGAGCTCCTGTTGACCGGGATCACGCGCAACGGCACCTATCGGATCGAGAACGGCAAGCTCGGCCGGGCCGTGCGCAATCTGCGCTTCACCGACAGCCTCGTGCGCACGCTCGGAACGCTCAGCGGTATCTCCAACGAACAGGTCGTGTGCGGGGCCCTGTTCGACGGCGAATGCGTCGTGCCGGCGCTGCGCTTGTCGCTGCGCTTCACCTCGACGACGGAGTTCTAGCCATGATCGAAATCGCGAAGCTGGCGGTGGCCGAGGCCCTCAAGCACGGCGCGCAGTACGCCGAGGCGCGCCTCGTGCGGCTGGTGCGGCAGGACCTGGTGCTCAAGAACGGCGCGCTCGACGGGGCCGAATCGACCGAGGAGTTCGGCTGCGGAGTGCGCGTGCTCGTCGATGGTTGCTGGGGCTTCCAGGCCATGCCGTTGTGGGCCGACCACGGGCCGGCCGAGCAGAATGCGCGGGCGCTCGGACGGCGCGCGCCGGTCGTCGCGAAGGCGCTCGCCTCGGCCTGCACCAAGCGCGTCGAGCTGGCGCCGGAGCCGCCGCAGCAGGGCTCGTATTCGACGCCGCTGGTCGAGGATCCCTTCGCGGTCAAGCTTTCGGAGAAGCTCGAGCTGTTGCGCGGCTGCGACGCCGCGCTGCAGGGTCGCGCCGAAACCGTGGTGCGCGAGGCTTCGCTCTCGGCGCGCGCGGAGGAGAAGTGGTTCGCGAGTTCGGAGGGCGCGGAACAGCACCAGAAGCTCGTGCGCGTCGGCGCCGGCCTGTCGAGCACGGCCGCGGCCAACGGCACCGTCGAGCGTCGCTCGTACCCGGCCTCCTTCGGCGGCAATTACAAGGCCGGCGGCTTCGAGCACGTGCGCGCGTGGAAGCTCGCCGAAGCCGGGCCGCGGGTGCGCGACGAGGCGGTCGAGCTGTGCTCGGCACCGCTGTGCCCGCCCGGTCGGCGCGACTTGCTGCTGATGGGCAGTCAACTGGCGCTGCAGATCCACGAGTCGGTCGGCCATCCGTCCGAGATCGACCGCGTCTTCGGGCACGAGCTCGACCTCGCCGGCAGCTCGTTCGCGACGGCCGACAAGCTCGGCAACTTCCGCTACGGCAGCGCGATCGTGAACCTGGAAGCGGACTCGACGCTGCCCGGCGGGCTCGACACGCGCGGTTGGGACGACGAGGGCGTCGCCTCGGGCAAGTGGCGCATCGTCGACCAAGGCGTGCTGAAGGGGTACCTGACCAGCCGCGAGTGGGCGGCGCGGATCGGGGAGGCGCGCTCGCGCGGCTCCGCGCGCGCCGAGGGCTGGGCCAACTTCCCGATCGTGCGGATCACGAACCTGTCGCTCTTGCCGGGGACTTGGGAGCTCGATGCGCTGATCGCCGACACGCAGGACGGCGTGCTGTGCGACACCGTCAAGACCTGGTCGATCGACCAGCACCGCTTGAACTTCCAGTTCACCACGGAGATCGGCTGGGAAATCAAGAACGGCGTCAAGGGCCGCATGCTGCGCCGGCCGACGTACCAAGGCCGCACTCCGGAATTCTGGGCCTCCTGCGATGCGATCTGCAACGCGTCGCACTTCGAGGTGTGGGGCGTGCCCAATTGCGGCAAGGGCAATCCGATGCAGGTCGCGGAGATGAGCCACGGCGCGGCGCCGGCGCGCTTTCGCGGCATGACGTTCCTGTAGCGGCTCGGGCTCAGAAGAGCACGGTCGTCGAGACGGCCGAGCTCGTGCCCGCGAACACGCCCGGCAGCGGATCGAAGGTGCCGATCTGCGCGTAGACCGTGATGCCGGCGCTGCCCGGCGGCACGTTGATCGTGAACTGCCCCAGGCCGAGCGCGCTCATCGGCTTGACGCCGATGACGGTCGGGAAGGCCAGCACCGACCATCCATCCAGCAGCACGGTCTGCGGCGTCGCCGACGCCACCAACACGGCCCAGTGTCCGGCGCCCGCGCCGGCGAACCAGGTGAACGGTTGTCCCGAGATGGCGAAGGCCGAAGGCGCGAGTTGCGGGGGCGTGTTGCCGACCCACGCGAAGCTCGCCGCATTCCCGGGCTCGTTCGCGTTCCACACGCGCACGTCGAGCGAGCCCAGCGCCGTCGGCCCGGGCGGCACGAACGAGATCTGCGTGTCGGACAGGATCGTGAACGCGCCCGGTGCAAGGAACTGCGTGCCCACCTGCACCTGCTTCGCGAGCGCGAAGCCGCTGCCGGTGGCGGTCAACAGACCGCCGGAGAAGGTCTGCAGCGTGCCGGGCGTGAGCGCGGCGATCTGCGGGGGCGCAGGAGGAGGCGGCACCGTGCCGTTGGGGTCGAATGGGTACGCGTTCGACAGATTGGAGTGCGCGCTCCCGTTGTTGCGCACGAGCACGTCGCCCGGACCGGCGGCCGCGGGGATCGCGGCGGACAAGAGCGTGCCGCCCAGCGTCGACACGAGACCGCTGACCTTGACGGGCGTGCCGAAGGCCTGCGGCAGCGCGCGCGTGAACCAGATCTCGTTGTTCGTCGGCGAGAATCCGCTGCCCTGCACGGTCAGCACGCCGGCCAACACGCTGTAGCCGCTGATGCGCGGCTTGGCGAGGCTCTTCAGTCCGTACACGGCCTGCGTGCCGGCCGCATCGTCGGCCTCGATCGAGCGCTGATCGGAGCCGTTGCCAGTGATCGTCGGCGTCATCGTCGCGCCGGGCACGCTGGTGTGCGCGAGTCCGAGCGCATGTCCCAGCTCGTGGCAGGCGACACCCTGCAGATCGATACCAGTGTGATTCGCGCCGGGGCCGCCCTCCCATACCCAGGTCGAGTAGTAGCGGATGCGCCAGCCGTCGCTGATCGGCGTCTCGCAGTAGGCGAGCACTCCGCCGGCGCCGCCGCCGATCTCGGAGTTGACCTTGTCGTCGGTTCCGCCGACGCCGGTCGAGAGACCCTGCCACGCGTAGTCGAAGTTCGCGCCGCCCGAACCGAGGTCGTTCGGTTGCGTCGGATCCCCGCCGCCGCTGCCGTGCAGCATCGAGCCCCATTCGACGGCGGCCTTCCAGATCGCCAGTCGTGCGCCGAGCGCGCCGGGAAAATTCGGATCCGGCGTCTGATTCGCGAGGGCCTCCGGATCCGTGAAGTTCTCGAACATGCGCGCGTCGCGGTGGTCGAGGTTCAGCGCGCCGCCGATCAACGCGTAACCGCGCGAACTGGGGCTGTGCGCCAGGGCCAGCGCGCCGGCCAGGCCGACGAGAGGAAGCAGCGGGGGGAAGCGCATCGGAGGGCGGGGGCCGTCCTTGACACTCGATTGTACCCCCGCGGGGCGCGCCTGACCTCAGGCGGCTTCGCGCCGCCAGCCCGCTTCGAGCAGCAGCGCATGCACCTCGCTCCAGCTCGGGAACAGCCGCTTCGCCTTGCGCTTGTAGGCGAGCAGCGCGGCCTCGTAATCGCGTTCGAAGGTGCGCGCATCGACCTTGCGGCCCTCGCGGCGGTAGCCGAGCTCGTGCAGCACGCGCCGCACGTCCGCCGGCTGCAGGTTCGAGCGGCTGTGCGTGCGTCGATAGGTGTCGATGGCCGCGAGGAACTTGCACAGCTCGCCGCTCATCTGGTCCGGCCGCGTGGCGCCGCCGCCGCCCGGGTCGTCGTCGGCCGCAGGATCCAAGGGGGAGTTGTCGAGCATGGCGGGGCAGTGGTTTTCGGCCGTCGCTACGGCCGATCTGGAGCCCCGGCCGCGCGCGGCTCCTCAGCCGCTCGCCGCACTCAGCACCGCGCGAACGTTTTTCTCGTCGACCGGCTCGATCACGCCGCGCTCGGTCACGATCGCGCTGACCAGCGCCGCGGGCGTCACGTCGAAGGCCGGGTTGTAGGCGCGTACCGCCTTGGGCGCCGTGCGCCGGCCGAAGCCAGCGCAGATCTCCTCGGCGTCGCGCTCCTCGATCGGGATCAGGCCGCCGTGAGCGAGCGTGAGGTCGAAGGTCGAACTCGGCGCGACCGCGTAGAACGGGATGCCGTGGTGGCGTGCCAACACGGCGACGCCGTAGGTTCCGATCTTGTTGCACACGTCGCCGTTGGCGGCGATGCGGTCGGAGCCGACGAAGACCGCGTCGACGCGGCGCTCCGCCATCACGCGCGCGGCCATGCTGTCGGTGATCAGCGTGACGTCGAGGCCGGCTCGCGAGAGTTCCCAGGCCGTCAACCGCGCGCCCTGCAGCAGCGGCCGGGTCTCGTCCGCGTAGACGGCGATCTTCTGTCCGGCGCGCGCGGCGTGGTACAGCGGCGCGAGCGCCGTGCCGATCCCGCCGGTCGCCAGGGCGCCGGCATTGCAGTGCGTGAGCACGCGCCCGCTCCGCGGCACCAGCCGGCGGCCGTGCGCGCCCATGGCCTCGCACATCGCCTCGTCCTCGCGCGCGATCGCGCGGGCCTCGTCCAGCGCGGCCTCGAGCAGCGCGCCGCTGTCCGCTCCGCGCGCCTGCTCGCGCTCGACACGCTCGACCACGCGCCGCGCGGCCCAGGCCAGGTTCACCGCGGTCGGGCGCGCGCTCTCGAGGTACGCGGCGATCGCGCGCGCACGGGCCGCGAAGACCGCCGGGGCGAGCGCGCGCTCGGTTTGCAAGCCGAGCGCGACTCCGTAGCCGGCTGCGATCCCGATGGCCGGCGCGCCGCGCACGACCAGGCGCAGGATCGCGTCGTGGACCGCGGCGAGTTCGCGCAGCTCGACGTAGTGCTCTTCGAGCGGCAAGCGGGTCTGGTCGAGCAGTCGCAGGATGCCGGGGAGGCCTCCGCGCCATTCGACCGTGCGCGGGAAGTTCACCACCTCGCTCATCGCGCGCTCGCGGCCGCCGGCATGTCCGGCCGCGTGCCGGTGATGCGCTCGCAGATCTCGAGGTAGCGCGCGCCGACTTCCGCGATGATGGCCGGAGAGAGCGTCGGCGGCGGCGGTTCCTTGTTCCAACCGCTTTGCTCGAGCCAGTTGCGCAGCACCTGCTTGTCGAAGGACGGCTGCGTGCGCCCCGGACGGTAGCCGTCGCTGGGCCAGAAGCGCGAGCTGTCCGGCGTCAGCGCCTCGTCGATCAACAACAGCGCGCCGTTGCACAGCCCGAACTCGAACTTCGTGTCGGCCAGCAGGATCCCGCGCGACTCGAGCAACTCGCCGCCGCGGCGGAACAGCTCGAGCGCGGCGGTCTGCGCGCGCTCGAAGACTTCGGCGCCGACGCGCTCGCGGGTCTGCTCCAGCGACAGCGGCAGGTCGTGGTGCTGTTCCTTGGTGGTGGGGGTCAAGAGCGGCCGCGGCAGCGCCGCGCTCTCCTGCAGTCCGGCCGGCACGGCCTGGTCCCACAAGCGGCCGCTGCGCTGGTATTCCTTCCACCCGGAGCCGGCGAGGTAGCCGCGCACGACCCATTCGACGCTGGTCGGCACGGCGCGGCGCACGATCATCACGCGTCCGCGCAGCTTGTCCTTGGCGCGCGCATCGAGCTTGGGCAGGTCGTCGACCGAGGTGCTGACGAGGTGGTTCTCGATCACGTCGCGCGTGTGCTCGAACCACCATGCCGCGATCGAGGTCAGCACGCGTCCCTTGTGCGGGATGCCCTCGTTCATCACGACGTCGAAGGCGCTGACGCGGTCGCTGGTCACGAACACGACGTGCTGATCGTCGAGCACGTACTGATCGCGCACCTTGCCGCTGGACAGCAGCTGCAGCGGGCCCAGCCGAGGCTCGCGACCCAGGTACACCGACGCGTCGTGCATGCGGCGCGCAGTATGGCAGCACGGGGCCGGGGACTACAATCGGCGCGCTTGGGTCGTACCGCGCTCGGATTCACGCCCGCCTCGCAGGTGGCGGGCACGCTGGTCGTTCCGACCAGCAAGTCGATCGCGCAGCGCCACGTCGTGCTGGCCTGCATCGCCTTCGGGCGCACCGAGTTGCACGGTCTGTCCACGGCTCTGGACGTGCAGGCCGCGCTCGCCTTCGCCGAGCAGGTGGCGAGCTGCGAGCGCCTGCCCGGCGGAGCCTGGGCGATCACGGGGCGGCCGCCCGCGGCGGGCGGTCCGCGCGCGCGCGCGCCGATCGACGTGCGCGAATCGGCGACGCTGGCG
>VGZE01000067.1 GCA_016872755.1 Planctomycetota bacterium | reverse complement strand
CGCGCGGTCGCGCACTGGGTCACCACCTCCGCCGGCGGCCGCGGCGCCGTGCGCGAGCTCGCGGAGCGGATGCTGCGCGCACGCGGCGCATGGCCGGCGATCGTGGCGCGCTATCGGGACGGAGAGCGCTCGTGAAGCGCCTGCTGTGGTTCGCCGCGCTGTTCCTGGCCGGCCTGGGCGTGCTCTTGTGGTTCGAGAGCCGCCGCACTCGCGGCGGCTCGAGTCTGGCTTCCACGCCGTCGACGAGCTCGTCGGAATTCGTCGCGCCTCAGGACGTGCCGAGCGGCCCCAGCGGGAATTTCGAAACCGACCTGTTCGATGACGCCGATCCCGCGCTCCGTCGCAAGCGCTGGAACCTGAAGTTCGAGTCGCTGTCCTTCGACGCGACCGGCAGCGCGTTTCGCGCGGCTCGCACGCGACTGCTCGGCTACGGCGACGAGACGACCGAACCGATCGCCGAACTCGTGGCGCAGAGTTCCCGCATCCCTTCGACGGTCGGCGCGCGACCGGGACTCTATGAGCTCGGCCGCGAAGTCGCGCTGCGCGACGTCGACGCGCGACTCCAGCACGCCGGGGAGCTCGGCTCGCTGCGCCTGAGGGCGGCCGAGCTCGAGGGCAACCTCGACGAGCAGGAGTTCCGCAGCGCGGGCACGTCTCGCATCGATGGAGAGGGTCTCGCCTGCACGGGCACGGGCCTGCACATGTCGCTGTTGCATTCGCGACTGAGCTACGCCTCCAAGGGCCGCATCGAACTCACCGCCGGGCCGCAGCGCGTGTACGTGCTGACGAGCGTGGGAATGCTGGAGATCGAAGCGGCGCCGAAGGAGGCCGGGGGGCTGCTGACGGTTCGCGCGCACGACGGCGCCACCTTGTCGGCTCCCCAGAGCGGCACGGCGGGAGCGACGGCGACGCAACTCGAGGGGGAGGTGCTGACGGTGATCGCCGTGCCGCGCACGGACGGATCGCTGGAGATCCAGCAGCTCTTCGCCGAAGGAGGCACGCGCGTTCGCGGCGGCGATTGGAGCGCGGAGGGTGAGCGCACCAACGTCGTGCTCGGTCCCGACGGCGCGCTGCGCTCGCTGCGGATCGAGGGCGCTCCGACCGCCCGACTGCCGCTGTCGGATCCGCGCCTCGGGCGCGCTCCAACCGAGGCGGTCTGGTCGGGTCAGGGCCCGCTCGAGGTCTCACGCCTCGAGCCGCTCGAGATCTCGATGCGCGGTCCGACGCGCGTCGAGATCGCCGGTCACACGCTGAAGGCCGAACACGAGATCCGCGCGCGCATGCCGGGACCAGCGGGCGGATCGCGCATCCTCGAGGCGTCGGGCTCGGTCGCCATGGAGTCGAACGGTTGGCGAATGGAGGCGCCCGCCTTGCGCGCGACGGTCAGGGAGCCGTCGGCCGGGCAGTTCGAACTCACGGCGGTCACCGAAGGCACGACGCAGCTCCAGCCGATCGAGGCGGTCCAGCCGCAACATTCGATGCGCGCGGATGGCGGCCTCGAACTGGTCGCATCGGAGCGGCAATGGAAACTGACCCGCGCTCGTGGCGCGCGCGTGCATTGGGAAGGCCCGACGACGCTCGAAGCACAGGCCACCGAGATCCTCGATTTCGACCCGGCCGGTCCGTCGTTCCGCGCCGAGGGCTCGTTCCTGCTCGTGAGCGGAACCACGACGGCATCCGGTGTCCGTGCGAAGGTGCGCGGCCCCGAGCACGCAACGGTCGAAGGCACGCCCGAGGAGCCGGCGCTTCTGGAGCGGCCCGGCGAACGCATCAGCGCCCTCTTCGTGGAGCGCGATGGCGACGTGTTGCGCGCGCGCGGCCAGATCGACGCCCTCTCCACGCTCGACGACGCGCGCCGCGCCGTGCAAGCCGATGAATTGGAGTTGCGCCGCAGCGAAGGCGTGGACGCCGACGGCACGCGTTGGCGCGGATTCGATTTGGAGAGCCGCGGTTCGGTGCGCGCTTCGCTCGTCGATGCGCGCGGCAGCGCGGACCTCGTCTGCAGTTCGCTCGTCGCGCAATCCCTGGTTCGTCTGCCCGCCGATGCGCACGTCCTCGGTTCCGTGGAGCAGCGCTCCACGAGCTTCGAAGCGCGTGGGGTCGTGCAGAGTCGCTTCGCCCTCGGTGACGAGGTGTGGGAGCTCTCTTGCGGTCGAGTCACGGGCGCCGGAACGTTGAGTGGGCCGCCGGAAGCGCTGCGCGATGAGGCTTCGCGCGGGGACGCGTTGCGCGACAGCCGGCTCGATGCCTACGACGGCGTCGCCTTCGCGCGCCTGGGCTCGGCGCCGCTGCGCGGCCGGGCCGAGCACCTCGCGCTCGTCGGGAGCGATCGCGCGCTGCTGGAGCCCCGACCCGGCGAACTCGTCCACGCGGAAGGCCTGCTCTCGGCGACCGAGCCGCGCGCGATCAAGCTGCAGGCCGCCCTGCTTTCGTTGGAGGGCACGCGCTGGCGCGCCGTCGAGCCTGAGCTGTGGATCTCGGCGCTCGCCGCCGACGGAGCCTTCGCGACGCAGGCCGACAGCCCGGATCTGTTGTTGCTGCGCGCCGACGAACTGGCCTACGAGCCTCCCTTGGTCGAATTGAGCGGTGACGCGCACGTGCGTGGGACCTCGACGCGTGGCGAACCCTTCGAAGTGCGTGCCGGAAACCTGCGCTTCGAATTGGCCGATTCTCCCGATTCGATGGCCCGCCGTGTGCGCGGGCTTTCTGCCACGGAGGGCTTCTCGCTCGGCTTCGGCGAAGCCCTGGCCGCGATGGGTGATGCCCTCGAGATGCGCCGCGGCGCCGGTCAGCTGTACATGACGGGCAATCCGGTGCGGTTGCGCTGGATCGGCGTCGAGTTCGCCTCCCCGTGGATCGAAGTCGACCTGTTCCTGCGCGCGTTGCGCACGGGCAAGTTCAGCGCGTCACCGACCCGAGCGAAGCAGGAGCGCGCGCCTTGAGTCCGGCTCGACTGTTCCGGCTGGCATGCCTGTGTGCGTTGTCGTGGCTGCCCGTGTCGGCGCAGGAGGCGGCGGTGGCGGAGTCCGCCCAGAGCCGTCCGGCCGAATCGAGCACGCCGCTGCCGCCCTGGCAGGAGTCCTGGCAGCTGGAGGGTGGCGCTTGCGAGACCTTGTTCGAGGCCGACTCCGTGCTGCTGGTCGTCCCCATGCCGGTGCTGAAAAGCGGCCGGCGCGAAGTTCGAGCGACGTGGGCCGTGTTCTGGCTGGATCGCGACGAGCTGTCGCGACTGACACCGACGCTGGGAGGAGAGCAGGAATTCACCCCGCCAGACCCGGCCAAGCGCAAGGCGGCAAGGGCGCGCACGAACACGCTGTTCGAGGGGATGAGGGCCACTCCGCTCGCTGAGCTCGCGCGCGAAGCCTATCTCGAGGGTCCGCTGGAGTATCTGGTGGATGGCGAGTTGGTGGCGACGGCGAGCGCGTTCTACCTCGATCTGGTCGATGGTCACGGTTGGATCGCCGACGCGATGATGCAGGTGAACCAGCGCATCTTCGGCCAGCGCGTGGACCTGCGCGCGCGCGCCAAGTGGCTGCGCCACTCGGCCGACGGGACGCTGCGCGCGAGCAACGCGATCGTCACGACCTGCGACTTCGAGTCGCCTCACCTGTACATCACGAGCAAGGACCTGCGGATCAAGCCGAATCCGGACTCGCCCGATGCGCCGTGGCGCCTGGACCTGCGCGAGAACCGGCTGACGCTCTATGACTGGTTCGTATTGCCGCTGCCGCGGTACACGACGTCGCTCGACGAAGAGTACAGGCCGACGCTCGATGCGCTGCGTCTGGGAAACAGCAGTCGCTTCGGCTTCTCGATCGGAGTGAAGTTCAATTTCCCGCTCGGGCGCCTCGGCCGCACGCTCAACAAATTCCTCGGCGGCGATGTCGCCGCCAGCGACGTCAAACAGCGCGCCACGTCGAATTCGTCTCTTTCCGTCGAGCTGCACGGCTCGCGTGGACTCCTGTTCGACACCGGCCTGGAGCTCGCGCAGCCGAAGCTCTATTGGGCGGAGATGTACCTGGGCGCCGTTCCCGACGGCGGTGAAGACAAGGGCCTCATCGAGGTCGACGAGGAGGATCGGGACCTGGTGCGACTCTGGTATCGCGCCCGTGCTCGTTACCTGCTGGGCGAGACGGAGTGGATCGACGCCGTGCTCTCCAAGCAGAGCGATGCCGGTGTGCAGGCGGAGTTCTGGGAGAGTGACTTCCTGCGCTACGAGCAGCGCGACAACTACGTGCACTGGCGGCGCGCGCGGCAGGAGACCTACCTCGCCGGCAGCGTGAAGTGGCGACTCGACGATTTCCGCACGGACATCGAGGAGCTGCCGTCGCTGAGCTGGTACCAGGGCCGAACCGACCTGGCCTCGCTGGGCGGGTCGCAGTTGCTGTGGTCGGGAGGTTTCGACACGGCCTTCCTGCGCCGCAAGGAGGGTGAGCTCGGTTACGCCAGCCCGTTCGAGTTGCCGTCGGTCTTCCCCGACGGTTTCGGCGACCGCGAAGTGCTGCGGGCGGACCTCAATCAACGCCTGGAGCTACCGATCGCGACCGATCTCGCGGGGCTGCGCTGGACGCCGTTCGTCGCGGCGCGCGCGACGGCCTGGAGCGAAGACCAGCTCGAAGAGAACGAGCCCACGCGTGCGGGCATCTTCGCCGGCCTGCGCGTGTCGACGAGCTTCCACAAGGTTCTCGGAGGCGGCGGCATCGCGCAGTTCGCACCGCGTATCGAGGTGCGTGGCGATCTGGCGAGCGAGGAGAGCGGTGGACAGCCCGTCGACTTCGATGCGGTCGAGAATTCAATCGAGGGCCGCTTCGTCGAGGCCGGTTTCTACGCGCGCTTCCCGTTCAAGGGGATCGGCACGACGTTCGACGTGGACGCGCGCGTCACGCACGCCAGCGACACTGCCGGTGGCGCTGATGATGGTTGGATGCCCGTGGGGATCTTTGCCGGCCTGTCGACGTCCATCGGCGGCGTGCCGATCGGTGTGTTGCACGACGGGCGCTACGCCTCGTCGCCCGCGCAGACGGTCTACTCACTGACCAGCATCGGAACGGGCGTCAAGGACAAGTGGGGCATCGAGGCCTCGCACCGCTATGGACGCGATCTGTTCGGCGTGGAGCTCTACGAGGCCGCCACGATCGCCGGCCGCTACCGTTGGACGCCCAAGTGGGAGTTCGAGGCGCGCGAGACCTTCTCGCTTTCGGGAGACGGAACGCTGAGCACGAAGGGAATCCTGCGCCGCTACGGTCACGACATCCTGTTCCAGCTCGAGCTCGGCTCGCGTTCGGGCGAGGGCGGCAGCACGGTCAACTTCTCCTTCCGCCCGCTGGTCTCCTGGGATCCGTCCGAGATCGGATTGCTCGATCCATGGAGCGATTGAGTCGGGACGGCGCGAATTCCGCGAAAAAGCCCAGGACTCTCCGGCCGGCGGGACAATAGCCGCCCGATGAGCGGTGGCGCCCCACGACGGGTAGACGAGGCCGAACTGGCGCTGTGGATCGAACGCTTCCGCGGCCCGCTGATCGGCCTGCTCGCCTCCTGGTGCGGCAATTGGCGCGACGCCGAGGAGCTGGCGGCCGATGCATTCGCAGAGGCCTGGCTCTCGAGCGCGCGGTTCGACGGCGATCCGCGTGATATCGAGCGCTCGGGAGCCTGGCTGCGCGGCATCGCCTTCCGTCTCCACGCAGTGTGGCAGCGCAAGCGGGCGCTGCGCCGCGCCGAGCCGCTCGAGACCGCGCGGCCCGTTGCGCCCGCGTGTGAAACCGACGAGCGCCGCGACGTGCTCGAAGCCGCCTTTCGGCGACTGGCGGCGCCGCAGCAGGCGATCCTGCGGATGTTCTACCTCGAAGCGACGAGCGCGCGCGAAGTCGCCGCGCTGCTCGACATCACGGTGAAGGCGGCCGAGGAGCGCGTGCGCGCGGCGCGCGGCGAGCTGCGCGGGCTCGTCGAGCGCGAACTCGCTCGGCGCGAACACGGAGTACGACCATGAGTGACGCATCAGAGGCCGGACTGCTGCCCGAGGACGAGCTGCGCGGGCTGTTCGCGCCTGAGCGGCCGGACCCGCGCGCCTTCGAGGCCGCGGTGCGCGCGCGGATCGCCGAGCGCGAGGCGCGCGGAGAAGAGCCCGCGCAGCCGCCCTCGCGACTGGTGCGTTGGGCTGCCGGGATCTTGCCGCCCGATGTGGGCCTTGCGGTGCTCGCCAAGCCCAGTGGAGTGTTGACCACGCTCGCGCTGCCGGTCCTCGTGCTCGCTTCGAGCTTCGGTGTGTTCTTCGCTGGCAAGCGCTCGATCGAGCGCTCGGCGGCCGAGGCTGCGCCGCCGAGCGCGCGCGAAGCGCGACCGCGCCGCTGGTTGAGCATGTCCACCGTGGACTCGCCATGGGGCCCGACCATCCGTATAGCGCAGCAGTACGGCTTCCTCGCCGTGCTGTTCGCGCCGCTCGTGCTTGGCGGCGCGCATTCCTTCGACATCGTCGCGCTGCTGCTGCTTGGTGCGATGGGCCTGCTCGCGCTCGAGGTCCGCAGGATGGCGCGTGCCGGCTGGATGCAGCGCGGATCGATCGCACAGATGTGCTGCGGGTTGCTGGCGACCGTCTACACGACCTGCTTCCTGTGGGCCGGCACGTTCTCTCTCGTCGAACCCGCCTCGACTCTCGGCGTGCAGTGGAGCGCCGGAGCGATGCTGGTCGCGATCAGTGCCTGTGCGTTCGTGGTGTGGCGCGAGCGCGCGGCGCCCGCCGCGAGCGCGATCCTGGTGGTGCTGTGGTGCGCGTTCATCTTCGTAGTGCTGACGCCGATCACGTCGCCGGACAGCCCGCGGTATCTGCGGCGGGTCCTGACGACCTACGGCACCGACACGAACAACCTCCAGGGCTGGGCTGAGCTCGGGCACGCGGGCGAAGCGCTGCTCGCCACAGGCGAGCCGTTGCCCGACCTCGCGCATGTGCGCAGCGCCGTCGAGCGCGCGATCGACGGCGGCGCCGAAGCTCACCCGTTTGTCTGGACCGCGGCTGGACGCCTCGGACTCATCGACCGGGAGCACTGGCACGAGCTCGGCGCGCGGAAGATGGAGCGCTACGCGCTAGATCGGCTGCTGCAGGGCGAAGGGCCGCTGAACATGGTTCCGTACAAGGAATACTCGTTCCACCTGCTGCTCGCGACGCGCGAGCTCACGCAGCAGGAACGAGAGCACCTTGCTCGACGCGTGGAGGCCGAATGGCCGCGCGAGCCCGTCCACGGTCGGCTGGAGAAGGCGGCTCTGTGCATGCGACTGTGGGCGCTTCTGGGCAGCCAAGACCGGATCGACGCGCACCGCGGGTCTGCTCGAGAGCTCCTCGTCGAGCATTGGATCGGCGGTGGCGAGCGTCGACTCTTCGCCAGGATCGGCGGCTTCACCTCCAACCCGCAGAAGTTCCGCACTTCCTTCGACGACACGACCTACGCCGCCGTCTCTCTGATGGCGCGCGTCGGCATCCCCGACGGCATCGACCCGTTCCTGCTGCGCGGCCACGTGCGCGCCGAGGCCGAGCGCTTCTCGCTGTGGTTCGCCGGCTTCTCGCACCTGCAGTCCGACAGCCACGCCGCCTGGCTGCGCCTCGAGCGCGAGATCGGACTGCCCGAGCGCTCGTGGCTCGAGCGTCTCGCCGCCGAGCGTGTGCTGATCGCGACCCTGCTGACGCTGCTGCTGGTCGTGCTGGCGCTGCGCGCCGCGCCCTCGCGCGCGGCCCTGGTCTATACTCAGCCGTCTGCCCCATGCTCGCCCTCTTCGACAACCTGAGCTTCGGCGAGGTCCTGGTCGGCGGCGTGCTGGCCGTGATGATGTTCGGCAAGAACCTGCCGCAGGCCGCCGCGAAGGCCGCGGTTCAACTGCAGCGCCTGCGCCGCCAGATGGGTGATCTGCGCAAGGACATGGGCATCGACGAGCAGATTCGCGAGGCCGAGCGCGAGATGCGCGCCGCGATGGCGCAGGCCGAGCGGCAGGCGCTGGCGGCCGAGCGCGCCGCGAGCGCTCAGGCGGCGGAGTTGCGGCGCGAGATCGCGGCTCCGGTCACGCCCGAGATCGCCGCTCCGCCGCCGCCGGCGAACACCGCCGTTGTTCCGCCAGCCGATGCGAGCCGGGTCGCTGCTCCATCCACGGAAGCGGGCAACGCGAGCTTCGGTTGAAGCTCCGCGCGCGGCTCAGGCCGCGTCCTTGCGCTTCTGGTTCTGTTCCTTGACCTGCTGATCCGCGTTGTCGAACAGCGTGAGCCAGTCGCCTTCTCCGGTGCTGGGATCGTCGGGATTCTGCGCGCCCGCGCCCCCCGCGCCCAAGCTCATGTCGACGGCAGGTTGGCTCTCCTCGACCACCGGGCGTCCGTAGGTGGTGTTGAGCCAAGCGCGGTTGGCGGCCACGCTTCCAACGAGCGGGACGACCGTGGCCTTGGCCAGCGTGCCGAGCGCGCCGAGCACGTCCGCCGACACCATCCCCGGCATGCTCACCGTGAGCCTGTCGCCGATCCGGTCGAGCGGGACCAGGCAATGCCGGCACAGGAACTCCTGGTCGAGGTCCTTGGCCACGTCCTTCGCCGGCTCGTAGAGATCGACGGGAACGAACGGCAGCGAGAAGGTCTCCGAGACGATGCGCGCCAGCTCCCAATCGGCGACGAAGTTCGACTGCACGAGCAGCTCCGTGAACGGCTCGCCCGATTTGGTGCACTGCGCCAGGATCTGTTGGCAGGCGGTGGCGTTGACGAGACCGCGACCCGTGAGCGCTTCGGCGAGCCGCGTGTATTCGAGCCTTTGGACGACCTTCATCGGGGAGCGGAGCGGCAGACGAATCCACCGATTCCGGGGAGCAGATCGGCGCGGAGACCCGGCTCACTTGAGTCCGCGCGCCGGCATCCGGCGCAAAAAGGAAGAAACTTCCGTACGGAGCCCGCCTCGAATCCGGCGAGTTGGCGCAAGACGAGCCCGCCTCGATTCCGACGCCTTCGGTTGAGAAGACGACGGAATCGAGGCGGGCTCGTCTTGCGCCAACTCGCCGGATTCGAGGCGGGCTCCGTACTCGATCAGACGTCGAGATTGGTCGCCTCGAGCGCGTGCGTCTCGATGTACTCGCGACGCGCTTCGACGCCCGTGCTCATCAGCACGGTGAAGATCTGGTCGGCCTTGAACTCGTCCTCGAGCTTGACCTGGTAGAGCTGGCGCTTGGTGGGATCCATCGTCGACTCCCACAGCTGGTCGGGGTTCATCTCGCCCAGACCTTTGTAGCGCTGCACGTCCGACTCCGACTGCGCGCCCTTGCGCACGGCCGCCGCCAGCGACAACAGATCGGTCGCCTCGCTCATCTCCTTGCCGCCGGCGATCAACCAGCGGCCGCCGCCGCGGAACGCGAGCCCGCGCGCGGCGAGCTTGCGCAGCGCCTCGCCCAGGTCGGCCGTGCGTTGGAGGTGACACGAGAGCACCTGCGCGCTGTCGCGGTCGATGCCGCAGTCGGGGCCGGTGTAGACGGTGAGCTCCTTGCCGCGCGCGATCAGCCCGCGCTGCAGCTCGAGGAACTCGCGCAGCTCGCGCGCGTTGGCGAACGTGTGGTCCGCGCCTCCGACGCGCGCCCAGTATTCCGGCACGTGCTGGCCGTCGAAGGCCTCGATCGCGCCGCGGCAATCCTTGCGCGTCCAGGCCGGGAACACGTGTTCGGCCACGTCCTCGAGCACGCGCAGCTCGTCGCACAGTTCGCGCAGCTCGGCTCCCTTCCACGACTTCTTCGACACTTGATCGACGATCTCGACCGAGCCCAGCCCGCGCTCGACGAGCAGCCTGCGCAGTTCGGCGTCGGAACCGATGTAGCGATAGCCGTTCTCGCCCTTGAACGAGAGCTTGTAGAGCGGCGGTTGCGCGATGTAGAGGCGCCCCTGGTCGATCAGCGCCTTCATGTGCCGGAAGAAGAACGTCAGGAGCAGCGTGCGGATGTGCGATCCGTCCACGTCCGCGTCGGTCATGATGATCGTCTTGCCGTAGCGCAACTTCTCCAGGTCCATCTCCTCGGCGATGCCGCAGCCGAGTGCCGAGATGATGGTCTGGATTTCCGAGTGCGCGAGCATCTTGTCCAGACGCGCCTTCTCCACGTTGAGGATCTTGCCCTTGAGAGGCAGGATCGCCTGGAAGCGGCGGTCACGGCCCTCCTTGGCCGAGCCACCGGCCGAATCACCTTCGACCAGGAACAGCTCGGACTCCTCGCGGTCGTTGCTCTGGCAATCGGCGAGCTTGCCGGGCATGTTCCCGCTAGCCAGCGCGGTCTTGCGGCGCACGAGGTCGCGCGCCTTGCGCGCGGCCTCGCGTGCCTGTTGCGCACGCAGCGCCTTCTGCGCGATGGCCTTGGCGGGATTGGGATTCTCCTCGAGGTAGTTCCACAGACTCTCGCCGACCACCGACTCGACGACGCCCTGCGCCTCGCGATTGCCGAGCTTGTCCTTGGTCTGACCTTCGAACTGCGGATCACGCAGATACACCGAGAGCACCGCGCTCAGGCCCTCGCGGAAGTCGTCGCCCGAAGGGAGGTTCTCCGCGTCCTTCTCCTTCACGAGCTTCGACTGCTTCAGGTAGTTGTTCAGCGTTCGCGTCAGCGCCGAACGGAAGCCGGCCAGGTGCGTGCCGCCGCCGTGCGTGTTGATGTTGTTGACGAACGTGAAGATCGTCTCCTGGTAGGAGTCGTTGTATTGCAGCGCGACTTCGACGACGTACTCCGCGGTCGGGTCCTCGGGGCTGGGCACGGTCTTCGTGAAGTGAACGACGTCGTGGAGCGCTTCCTTGTTCTTGTTGATGTGCGCGACGAAGGCGCGGATGCCGTCGGGGAAGTGGAACACCTCCTTGCGACCGGTTCGCTCGTCCTCGAGCGTGATCGAGATGTTGCGCGAGCCCATCAGGTAGGCCGTCTCGCGCAGGCGCTTGGCGACGATCTCGTATTGGATCTCGGTCGTGGTGAAGATCGTCCCGTCCGGCTTCCAGACGACTTGCGTGCCGCGCTTGTCGGTCTTGCCGATCACCTCGAGGCTCTTCGCGCGCTGGCCGCGCTCGAAGCGCATCCAGTGGATGGAGCCGTCCTTGTGGACGAACACCTCGAGCCACTCCGACAGCGCGTTCACGCAGGACACGCCGACGCCGTGCAGACCGCCGGAGACCTTGTACGAGCCCCCGTCGAACTTGCCGCCCGCGTGCAGCTTGGCGAGCACGACCTCGACGGCCGGCACGCCTTCGGTCGGGTGGATCCCGACCGGGATGCCGCGGCCGTCGTCGGTCACGGCGATCGCACCGTCCTCGCGCAGCGTCACGTCGACGCGCGTCGCATGGCCGGCCAGGGCCTCGTCGATCGCATTGTCGACGACTTCCCAGATCAGGTGGTGCAGGCCGCGTACATCGGTGTCGCCGATGTACATGGCCGGACGCACGCGCACCGCCTCCAGGCCTTCCAGCACGGTGATCGAGCTGGCGTCGTAGACGTTTGCAGTGGCGGTCTTGCTCATGACTTCTGTTTGTAGACGATGCGGTCGATGCGATCGCTGCCGAGACCGCGATTGGCGGCCTTGCGCAGCGCTTCCCCGGTGAAGGAGGACAGTTCGTGCAGCAGCGCGGACGAGGAGACTTCCACGGTCAGCACGCCGCGCTGGAAGCGCACGGGCCGAGCCCGTTTGGCGGTGGGGCCGGCGGCGCGCGTCCAGGCGGCCAGCACGCGCGTCTCCTTCGCAGCGCCCGCGAGGCCGGCCTGGCTGAGCCAGACCTGGATCGCCTCGGCGAGCGTCGCCTTGCCGCGACGCTCGGAGGCCGGGTTCACGTCTCCACCGTGATCGGCATCACGACGTAGTGGTAATCCTCGCCGAGCTTGAACTTGCCCGGGCTCTGACGATCGCGGAACTCCAGACGCACGGGCGTCATCTCGCAGTTCTTCAGACCGTCGAGGACGAAATCCGGGTTGAACGCGATGTCGACCGGCTTGCCCTTGAAATCGACGGGCAGTCGCGCGCTGGCTTCGCCGCGCGCCGGCGAGCGCGCCTTGATCTCGAGCTCGCCCTTGCCGAAGGACAGCTTGACCGCGCGCGTCTCGGCCGAGGTCACGTTCGCGACCAGCCGCAACTTGCGCGTCAACAGGTCCGTCTCCGCCTCGACCGAGTTCTCCGAGGAGTTCGGGATCACGGTCGTGTACTTGGGGAACTCGCCCTCGATCAGGCGCGCGAACGCCTCGATCTCCTCGGTCACGCGCGGTTCGCCGCCTTCGCCGTCGGGAAGCACGACGGCGCGCGCCTTGAGCGCCATCTGGTTCTCCGTGAACTGGATCTCGACGTTGGCGAGCGGTTCGCGCACGACGCGGCTGAACAAGGACAAGCCCTTGGTCGGCACGATGGCGCGGCGCGGCGGCATCGAGCGCGTGTCGAGCGGTGACTGGGTGATCGCCAGGCGCCGGCCGTCGGTTGCCACGAACTTGATCGCATCCTCGGCGAGCTCGATCAGCACGCCGTGCATCGCATAGCGGCCCTGTTCCTTGGCCGCGGCGAAGATCGTCCGGTGGACGAGCTTCGAGAACGTGCCGCCCTGCAGCGCGAATGCGCCCTTGCTCTCGAAGCGCATGATCGGCGGGAACTCCTCCGGATCGATGATCGGCAGCTCGCAGTGATCGTCGCCTCCGCGGATCGAGCAGCGGTCGCCGTTGGCCTCGATCACGACGACGTCGCAATCGAGATCGCGGACGAAGTCACTGGCCACGCGCGCCGGGACGAGCGCCGTTCCGGTCTCGGCTATGTCGACGCCGCTGCCGCCGAGGATGCGGAAACGGATCGAGACCTCCATGTCGGTCCCGACCAGCTCCAGCGCTCCATCCGTGGCCGAGAAGAACAGGTTCTCGACGGCCGGGCGCGGGCTCTTGATCGGCACTACGTTGTTCACGACGGCCAAGGCCTCGCGCAGGCGCTCGCGGTTGCAGGTGACTTTCATGGCGTGGGATCCCTAGGTTCGAGGAGGCGTTCGAGGAGGCGTTCGGTTGAAGAGCGTCGAGCAGCTGGTGGAGGAACCGGTCCGATAACTACGGGAGAGGAAGGACTACCGGAGAGGATGGGAGATGAATCCATTTGCTCTTCTTCTCCTTAAGCACCGGGCTCGCGCGTGGAGAACGGCGTTCGACTCCGTCGCAGCTCGAGGCAAGGCATGCACTTGGAGCGGAAGAGCATGAGGTTCCTGCATGTGGAGTAGCGTGGATGCGACGTGGGAAAGAGGTGGAGCGATCTCTGGTTCTCGACAAGCGCATCAGCGGCCGCCCGGCGCGCTCGTGGATGGACGTGCAGAAGAGGCGAGTTGTCCACGCGGTTCACGCGGTCAACCAACCGGTTCTCCACCGCGTCCAGCACGCGGGGCCCCCGTCGGCGAGAAGGTCGAACCCAGGCCGAAAAGGCCAAAAGTACCGGGCTTCGCGCACGCCAGAGCAAGGCCCAGTTTAGTTTCTCCGGGGCCCTCCTGGCAAAGGTAGAAGGGCAGATCCGGCGGTCGGTTCGAGGTGCCGCCGAGACCCATCCAAGGCCCCTGTTCGGGGCCGCCGCCGGCCTCAGCCCTGGCCCGACCGGATGCGCTGTTCGAGCTGCCGGATCTGCGCGGCGAACTCGGCATCCTCGCGTGCGAGGTTCTCGATCTTCTGGATCGCGTACAGCACCGTCGAGTGGTCGCGTCCGCCGAAGAAACCCCCGATTTCGTCGAGGGACATGCGCGTGATGCGCCGGGCGATGTACATGCCGACCTGGCGCGGATACGCGACCGCGTTCGTGCGCCGGCGCGACTGGAGATCGGCAGGCTTGACGTTGAAGTGGGCGCTCAGCTCACGCATCAGGTCGTCGAGGCTGGGAGCCCCGTGGCGCACGGTGAACAGTTCGCGCAGCGCCTCGCGCGCGAGTTCGGGCGAGACCGGCGCGCGTGCCAGGGCCGCGTAGCCGAGGATCTTCGTGACGGAGCCCTCGAGCTCGCGGATGTTCGTGTCGATGCGCTCGGCGAGCAGGCGCGCGACCTCGTCGGGCAACTCGCTGCCGCGCTCGCGGCTCTTGCGCTTGAGGATCGCCATGCGCGTCTCGTAGCAAGGCGTCTCGATCTCGGTGACCAGGCCCCACTTGAAGCGCGACACGAGCCGCCCCTGCAGCGTCGGGATGTCCTTGGGCGGGCTGTCGGAGGACAGCACGATCTGCTTGCCCGCGCTGTGCAGCGCGTTGAACGTGTGGAAGAACTCCTCCTGCGTGCGCTCCTTGTTCGCCAGGATGTGGATGTCGTCGACGACGAGCACGTCCACGTTGCGGTACTTCGAGCGGAACTTGTGCAGGTCCCCGTTCTCGAGCGCGGAGATGAAGTGGTTGACGAAGGTCTCGCAGGACAGGAACAGGATGTTCGTCGACGGGTCGCGCTCGAGCAGCGCGTAGCACAGCGACTGCAACAGGTGCGTCTTGCCCAAGCCGACGCTGCCGTGCAGGAAGAAGGGGTTGTAGGCCTTGCCCGGGGCTTCCGAAACGCCGACCGCCGCGGCGTGCGCGAAGCGGTTGCATGGGCCCACGACGAAGTTGTCGAAGCGGTAGCTCTGATTGAGCACGACGTCGCTCGACGGCGACAGCGCACGCGCGGGGGGGTCGCGCGGTGGCTCCAGCGCGGGTGCCGGGGCCGGTGCGGCGGGCGTGCCCGAGACGGCGCGCGCTTCCTCGTCGGCGGCGCTGAACTGCGCCCGCGCGGCGGCCGCGAGCTCGGGCGAAACGACGAACTCGATGCGGCGGTCGCCGCCGAAGGTCTCGCGCGCGGCGAGCGCGATCACGTCGCGGTAGTAGCTGGCCAGCCAGTCGCGCGCGAAGGTGTTCTGAACCGCGATCAGCACCACGTCCTCGCGCAGCTCCGCGAGCGTCGCGCGCCGGAACCAGGTTTCGAACTGCTCGCGCGGCAGAGCGCCGCGCAGCACGCCGAGCAGGCGTGACCAGGCTTGTGGCAGGCTGGGCGGGGACGCGTTCGCGGCGTGGACGTCGCCCGCCTCGCCGGCGGGAAGGGCCGCCGGCTCGGGTGCCGCCGTCCCTTCGAGTTCCGCCTTGCGCAACGCCTCCTTCATGGTCCCTTGATTGCCTGCTGCTCTCTTCTGCTTGCTCGTCGCGTCCGCTTCCTTGCCCTTACGTCAATCACGCCCTTCTGTCACTCACGCCTTTATGTCACTCACGCTGGCGGCGCTGCGTCGCTCGCTCGCGCTTGCCCGCGTGCGTCGTCGCGCCTCCCTCAGTGGACGCGTCGGCGCCGTGAAGGGGGCGTATTACATGCACGCTCCCCCCGAGCGTCAACCGATTATCCGCAACCGCGTGTGCAATTCTCCACAATCAACGCGGCGTCACCGAGTTGCGCGAAGCGATGCCGCAACCCCCCGCAAGATCTCCACTGCGCGCTTGCAATCTTCCGCGCTCGTGTTCCATCCGAGCGACACGCGCAGGCCACCACGCGCTCGATCTTCATCGAGGCCGAGGGCGAGCAGGACGTGCGACGGAGCGGCCGAACCGCTGGCGCAGGCGGAGCCGGCGCTCGCGCACAACCCGGCAAGATCCAACTGCATGGCGAGTATCTTCCCATCAACACCTGGGAGGCCGATGTTGAGCGTGTTGGGCAGGCGGCGCGCATCGGTGATGGCGGGACCGTGCAGCCGCGCATCGGGAACCGATCTCGCGATCTCTTCCCATATTTGAACTGCCAGACCCGACCAGCGCGACCTGGCCTGCGCTTGTTCACCTAACGTAAGTTCGAGCGCGAGTGCAGCCGCCGACCACAGCGCCGCGGGCTCCGTCCCGGGCCGCAGCCCGTGTTCCTGCCCGCCGCCGCGCAGCGGGGCGCGCAGCTCGACGCCGCGGCGCACCCACAGCCATCCCACGCCGGCCGGACCCCCGAGCTTGTGCGCGGAGAAGCTCGCCAGGTCGATCCCCCACCCGGCCAGGTCGAGCGGGATGCGTCCCAGCGCTTGCACCGCGTCGGTGTGCAGCAGCGTGTCCGGCAGCTCGCGCAGCGCCGGCCTCAACGCCGCCAGCGGCTGCACGCAGCCGATCTCGTTGTTGGCGGCCTGAACCGAGACCAGTCCCGCCGCGCAGCCGCGCGCCGCGCTCGCGACCTCGTCGGGATCGACGAAGCCGTGCGCGTCGACGCCGACCAGCCGAGTCGGCGCCCCCCGCTCGGCGGCGACCTCGAGCGCGCCGAGCACGGCCGAGTGCTCGATGCGCGT
>VGZE01000066.1 GCA_016872755.1 Planctomycetota bacterium | reverse complement strand
GACGGGTCCGCCGAATCCTGTCTCGCACGCGAGCGCTGGGGGCCTCGTGGTCTGCGGCCATGGCGCGGTGGTACTGCGGATGCGAACTTCACCCGCGCCGGCTTGCGCTCCCACCAGATTTTCGTCGCTCACAAGCGCAACCGCAGCCGCCGCCATGCGCTCGCGCCGACGACGAGCCCGCCGCCCGCTTCGAGTTGTGCGGCCTCGCCCGCGATGAGCACGACGCGCGCGGCGGCGGCGAACTCGCTTCGTCCGCGCTGGGCGGCTTGCGGCGCCAGCCACTGCGCGTGGAACTCGGACCAGGGTAGGCTCGGCAGTTCTGGGGGCCACGCATCGAAGCGAAACGAATCCAGATCGGCTTCCAGCGCGTGCTCTGCGGCGTTGGCGCCTTTTGCTTGGAACCGTGAGAGGCTGGTGCGCGCGTGGATCGCGATCCTTCCGACCGGGAGTTGCAAGGCGAGCTCGAGGCGCGCGAAGAGCGACTCGAGCGGTGGCGCGCGCGAGCCGAGCACGAGGCGCGGGGGTCGTTGCGCGGAGAGCTCGAGTTCGTCGCTCGGTTCGATGACGAGCACATGCGGCGGTGCGGCGAGCGCGCGCGGCTGGTAGGCGAGCGCGGGGCCCGGGACCTGCGGCGGACTGAGTTCGGGCGCGGCGGCGGGACCGAGCGCGAACGCGTGGACGGGCGGGCCGAACAGCCATTCGAGATCGGCGGGCCGGCCGAGTGCGACGCGGCGCGTCTGCTGCTCGACTCGCGCGAGCGTGAACGCGTGCAGCGTCGTGCGCTTGCCCGCTTCGAGCTCGAGCGCGACGGTTGCGCGCGGCCCGGGCTCGAAGGCGAGATCGAGTGCGCCGAGCGCGTGGGCGGGAATGGCGGACGACGGCACGTGGCGCGTGAAGTGCTCGCGAGCAGCGGCAGGTTCCGTGCGCCAGGTCAGCGCGGCGCGGCGCTCGTCGCCGAGGCCCGCGATGAGGGCCGAGCGGGCACGCGGAAGTCGCGCGGCGCGCAGCTCTGATGGGGTCGCGCCGCGCGCGAGCGCGGCCAGCGCATCGCCGCTCGGTCCGATCCACACGAGATCGCGCGCGGCGAGCGCAGCCCACGGCCATTCGCGCTCGCATTCGGCGCGTGTGCCCCACGAGAGGAGCTCGAAATCGGGGGGCGCTGCGTCGCCGTCCGGTTGCGCTGCGCGCAGCGCCGGGCTCGAGAACAGCCGATGCGCGCGCGCGCCGAGCTCGGCCGGGCCCGGCGTGAACGGCGGCGCGTAGCGCAGGGATGCGTGCGTGCCGAGCACCGGGATGCCGCCCAGGCCCGGCTCGCCGGCGATGTGGATCAGCACCAGCGGCAGGCGCGAGCCGCTGCGCGCATGCTCGGCGCGCGCCTCGGCGACGCAGCGATCGAGCGCGTGGATCTCGGCGCACGCCAGGCGCGTCGTCGCGACGACATGCGCGCGCAGGTTGAGCAGCGCGCTGAACAGCAGCAGGACCGTGACGCCCGCGACCGAGCGGGCGAAGCGCGCGCCTTGCACGTCGAGCGCAAGCAGCGCGCCGAGGGTCGCGCCGGCGGCGATCCACACCCAGGCGAGCGGTGCGTACTGCGCGCGCGACAACACGTTCGTGGGGTCGCCGGTTGCGATCAGCGCGGTCGGCGCGAGCAGCAGCGCGAGCGCGAGCAGGGCCAGCACGGGTGCGCGCAGCGGCCGGCCGTGCCTTGCCCAGGCTAGCAGTGCGACCAGCAGGCAAGGCGCGAGCAGCGCGGTTCCAAGGTGCAGGCGCACGCCACCCGGCAATTGGTCGGCCAGTTCGGGCGCGCGATTCCAGGGCTGCAACGCTTGCAGGAATCCGCGCAGGACCGGGCCGAGGCTCTCGGCGAGCAGGGCCGGCGTGAGCGGCGCGCCGCCGGGGTAGCCGAGGTTGAGGCCGCCGAGCACGAGCACGCGCAACAGGAGCACCACACCGAGCGCGGCGGCCAGCACAAGCTGCTCGGCGCGCGCGCGGCGCGCTCCGCTCGCGGCGAGTGCGAGCGCGAGCGTCGGCGGCAGCACCAGCGCAGACTCCTTGGCGAGCAGGCACAAGATCGTGCTCAGTCCGCCCAGCGCGAGCCAGCCCGCACGCGCGCGCCGGCAATCCTGCGCTGCGTTTGCTCGCAGCAATGCGATCAGCGCGGCGCAGGCCAGCAGGACTGCCAGTGCGTCGCCCCAGGCCGACGGCCAGGCCACGGCTTCGATCGCGCCGACCGACAGCGCGAAGCCCGCGCCGGCGACCAGCCCCGGCAGCCAGGGCCGAGCGGGTGCGACGCGCTGCGCGACCAGGCGCGTCGCCGCGGCGCCGACGAGCACGCTGGTGAGCGCGTGCAGCGCGAGCCCGCAGGCGTGGTAGAGCAACGGCGACAATGGGCCGGGCGAGAACTCCGCGAGCAGCGCCCACAGGGCCCACAGCGTCCAGCGCAGCATGGTCGGCGCCGCGTCGCCGGCCTCGCTCGCGGCCGCCCGGGTCGACGCGCCGAAGTGCGCGATCGGATCGGCCAGCACCAGGTGGTCGTCGAGCTGAAAGGGGAGCTCGACGATCCAGGCCTGCGAGAGCAACGCGGTCGCGGTGATCGCCAGTGCGGCTGGCGCGCCAAGGCGCGGAGGCGAGGAGGCGCTCATGCGACAGAACCAGTGTTGCGGATCGCCCGCGGCATTGCACCTGCGCGCGCGGGACCGCGGGCGGCGGAGCGGGAGCCGGCGTCCCGCGGAGAGTGGTTGCGGCAGGAAGTCAGGCCGGATTCAGCCGGCGCGAGCCGCAAGCAGCGCCTCCAGCTCGGCCGCCCCGAAACGGGCCGCTGCGCGAGCCAGGCGGCTGAGCTGGAACCCGTGGACAGCCTCGGTCGCGCTCAGGCGCACGGGTGCATCCAGTCCGCTCGAGCGCAGCGCCCAACCGATCAGCGCGCGCGGATCGACGCCGCGCGCGCGCAGGTCCGCCAGGGCGAATCCGGCGCCGCGCTTGGACAGGCGCGCTCCATCATCGTCGACGACCAGCGGCAGGTGCCACCAACGCGGTTGCGGCAGGCCGAGCGCGCGCTGCAAAAGGATCTGGCGCGCGGTGCTGGACAACAGATCGCGGCCGCGCACGACTTCGTTGACGCCTGCGCGAGCGTCGTCGACCACGACCGCGAGTTGGTACGCGATCACGCCGTCGCGCCGCGCGACGGCGAAGTCGCCGACCTCGGCGGCCGGCTCGAAGCGCTGCGGGCCGGCCAGTGCGTCGTCGAACTCGACTGCGCCCGGCGGCGTGCGCAAGCGCAGCGCGGGTTCGAGGCCGGTGGCCGCGCGAGCCTCGGCGCGACTGCGGAAGCGCCCGCGACATGTGCCCGGATAGGGCTGCTCGTCGCCGACGTGCGGCGCGGATGCGGCGCGGGCCAGCGTCGCCGCGAGCTCGGCGCGCGTGCAGACACACGGGTAAACGAGGCCGCGCTCGATGAGTTCGTCGAGCGCGGCGTTCAGCGGCTCCAAGTGCTCGCTCTGCACATGGACGGGACCGTCCCAATCCAGACCGAGCCAGCGCAAATCGGCCAGCGCGAGTTCGGTGTAGGCAGGCTTGCAGCGCTCGCGGTCGAGGTCCTCGATGCGGAGCTGGATGCGGCCGCCGCGCGAGCGCGCATGCAGCCAGGCCAACAGGAACGAACGCGCGTGGCCGACGTGGAGCGGGCCGGTCGGAGAGGGCGCGAGTCGGCCGAAGGGCGCGGGTTGGCTCGCGCGCGGCGAGCCGGTCATCGGACTACTTCTTCTTGGCAGCCTTCTTCGGAGCGGCCTTGCGGGTCTTGGTCTTGGGTGCGGAGGCTTCGGCTTTCGACTTGGAGCGAAGGTCGGCCGCGTGGGCGCGCTTGAAAGTCTGGATGTCCTTGAAGGTGCCGTCGGAGCCGCGGACGGCGTAGAGCTTGGTGCCCTTCGAGGAACGGTGAGTGGTGCGATTGGCCATGTTGGGGGATGTGTCCGGAAAAGGGTCTGGGATGGGGATCGACGCGAGAGCGTGCGATCGGGTCTGAACTGTAGTGGGGTCGTGGACCGGAGGCAATGCGAAAGAGGCGCCCGGAGTTCGTGCGCGATGCTCTTCCTCTTTGCGGCAGTGAGCGCGGAAGCGGGGGAGTCGGAGTCTCTCGTCTGCCGAGTCCGCGCGCTGCGCGCGCGGACTTAGGCGCGCGCAGACGCGCGCCTGACTCCGCATTCGCTCGGGCGCGCAAGCGCGCCCTCGCGTCTGCGGAGTTTAATATGGGGGCTCGATGGCGGGAGGGAGGCAGAGGGCTTCCGAATCGTGACGGTGAGCGGATGTCCACCCGTCCCGCCCAAGCCCCACCCATTGAGTCCAAGTCATGAACTTCGCATTCGCGCGGGTCGCGTCTGCGCGACCCGCGCGAATGCGAAGTCGCGTGCGCGTCTTCGCGCACGCAAGTCGCGCGCGCAGCGCGCGACTCGGTCCATGGCGGCCCCGAGTCGAAGGCTGTCCCAATTCCATGGTGGTCCCAACTCGATGGCGGTCCCCAATCAGTGGCGGCCCCCCAGGTCGATGGCGCTCCCCAATCGATGCTGACGCCGCGTTGATTGCGGCCCCGCGTCGACCGTGACCCTGATTCAATGACTCATCCCGACCGAGGGCGCCCCCTGCTCCTTCGCGAGCAGAAACACGGCGCCACCTCCGCAGTGGATCACGCCCCATCCGCCGAGTCCGCGCGCCGCGCGCGGACTTAGGCGCGCGCAGACGCGCGCCTGACTCCGCATGCGCTCGGGCGCGCAAGCGCGCCCTCGCGTCTGCGGAGTTTAATATTCTTCCTCGATGGCCGGGGATTGGGGCGTCGAGCGCTGGATGCCGACGGCTCGGTCAGGCGACCCCACTCGAACGGCGTGTTCCTCTTTTTCTTGAACGCCTTCGCGCGGGTCGCGTCTGCGCGACCCGCGCGAAGGCTGATGCCGGCGATTGCCGATCGTTCGACCGGCCGAGCTCGCTAGTACCGGTAGTGCCCCGGCTTGTAGGGGCCGTCGATGGGCACGCCGATGTAGTCGGCCTGTTCCTTCGAGAGCTTGGTCAGCTTGGCCCCGATCTTTTCGAGGTGCAGGCGGGCGACCTTCTCGTCGAGGTGCTTGGGCAGCGTGTAGACGCAGCGGTCGTACTTTTCGGCGGCGGTGAAGAGTTCGATCTGCGCCATCACCTGGTTCGTGAACGAGTTCGACATCACGAAGCTCGGGTGGCCGGTCGCGCAGCCGAGGTTCAGGAGGCGGCCTTCGGCGAGCACGATCACCGAGTGACCGTCAGCGAACTGCCACTCGTCGACCTGCGGCTTGATCTCGACGCGCTTGACACCCTTCGTCTTGGCCAGGCCGGCCATGTCGATCTCGTTGTCGAAGTGCCCGATGTTGCCGACGATCGCGTTGTGCTTCATCTGCGCCATGTGCGCTGCGGTGATGATCCCGTAGTTGCCGGTCGCCGTGATGAAGATGTCGGCCGACTCGAGGACGTCCTCGAGCGTCAGCACCTGGTAGCCCTCCATCGCCGCCTGCAGCGCGCAGATCGGGTCGATCTCGGTCACCACGACGCGGGCGCCCTGGCCCTTGAGCGACTGCGCGCAGCCCTTGCCGACGTCACCGTAGCCGCAGATCACCGCGACCTTGCCCGCCAGCATCACGTCCGTGGCGCGCATGATGCCGTCGACCAGGCTGTGCCGGCAGCCGTACAGGTTGTCGAACTTCGACTTCGTCACCGAGTCGTTCACGTTGATCGCGGGGAAGAGCAGCGTGTGCGCCTTCTGCATCTCGTACAGGCGATGCACACCGGTCGTCGTCTCCTCGGAGACGCCGCGGATCTTCGACGCCATGCGCGTCCACTTCTGGCCGTCGTTCTTCAGGCTCTCGCGCAGCAGCTTGAGGATGAGCGAGTACTCCTCCGAGTCCGTCTTGGCGGTCGCGGGCACGCGGCCGGCCTTCTCGAACTCGACGCCCTTGTGGACGAGCAGCGTCGCATCGCCGCCGTCGTCGAGCAGCATGTTCGGGCCGTCGCCGTCCGGCCAGGTGAGCGCCTGCTCGGTGCACCACCAGTACTCGTCCAGCGTTTCGCCCTTCCAGGCGAAGACCGCGACGCCCTTGGGATTCTCGGGCGTGCCCTTGCGGCCGACCGCGATCGCGGCGGCGGCGTGATCCTGCGTCGAGAAGATGTTGCACGAGGCCCAGCGCACCTTGGCGCCGAGATCGACGAGCGTCTCGATCAGCACCGCGGTCTGGATCGTCATGTGCAGCGAGCCGGTGATGCGCGCGCCGGCCAGCGGCCGCTTGCCGCGATACTCGTCGCGCAGCGCCATCAGGCCGGGCATCTCGTGCTCGGCCAGCTCGATCTCCTTGCGGCCCCACTTGTGGAGCGCGAGATCCTTCACCTTGAAATCCTGCTTGGTTTGAGTCTTGGAAGCGGCCATGGCGGTTGTTTTCGGAATTGTCTCTGGAAAAAAAGGGGATCAGGCGCGCGCGCGCAGCACGTACAGTTCGAGCGAGGCGCGCGGGCGTTGGGCATCGGGAGGTTGCGGGCAGTAGCGGTCTTCGACCGGCTCGATCACGGGCTCGACGAAGCCGGCCCGCGCGAGCGCGTCGACGAGGTCGGTCGCCAGCAGACCGAGCTGGCGATCGCCGAGGGCCTCGCGCATCCACGTCTCGCGGTGCGGCGCGAGTTCGAGGATCGACAGGGCCGCGCCCGGCTTGAGTACGCGCCGCATCTCGACCAGCGCCGGCTCGACTTGCTCGAGGTGGTGCAGCACCAGCCCGGCCAGCGCGCCGTCGAGGCTCGCGTCGGGAAATGGCAATGCATCGAGCGCGGCTTCGACGAACTCCAGGCGCGTGTGCTGAGCGAGCGGCGCCAGGCGCGCGCGAGCCTCGGCCAGCATGGCCGGCGAGCGATCGACCGAAACCAGCGTGCCGACACAGCCGACCAGCGCGGCACCCATGTAGCCGGTACCGCAGCCGAGATCGGCGTACACGCCGGTGCGCGGCAGCAAGCGCGCGGCGGCGCGCGCGCGGGCCTGGCCGCTGGTGAAGGCGCCCGCCAGCTTGTCCCAGTTCTCCGCCAGGTGGGCGTAGGGATCGCGTCCGCTCTCGCGCTCGGCCAACACGCGCTCCAGGCGCATGCGATCAGCGCCGTGCTCGGGCAGCGCCGCGCAATCGGCGCGCAGCGCAAGCCACAGTCGCGTCAACGCCGCGTCGCCGTGGGCGTCGTCGACCAGCGCGCTGCGCAGGAACGTGGCGGCGCCATGGTGGCGCTCCGTCAGCGCGCCGGCCTCGCGCAGCAAGCGCAGGTGATTGCTGACCCGAGACTGGGCCAAGCCCAACGCACGCGCGAGCTCCCCGACCGAGAGCTCGTCGCGCTCGAGCAGCGCGAGCATGCGCAGGCGCGTCGCATCGCCGAGCAGCTTCAGGCGCTCGGGCAAAGCCTGCGCCGAGAGGAGGGGGGCCGTTGCAATCACCAACAACAATATATCATGACTAGCTGATAATGCAAGCCCAGGATGGCCCGGTGGGGGTCGGAAGGGCATCCTCGGTGGATGCGATGGGTCTGGACGGGCGCCGGCTGGCTCTGCGTGGCCCTGGGGGTCATCGGGGCCTTCGTGCCGCTCTTGCCGACCACGCCGTTTCTATTGCTGGCGGCGGCCTGCTTCGCGCGTGGGTCACCCAGGCTGCATCTGTGGCTAATTCAGCATCCGCGCCTGGGGCCTGGAATCGTGGACTGGGAGCGCCACGGGGTCGTTCGCCTCAAAGCGAAGGTGTGGGCCCTCACCCTCCTCTGGCTGATGCTCGCCTACCCGATCCTGAGCAAAGAACTCCCCGCCTGGGGCCGGATCGCCATGGCCGCCGTCGGCACCGGAGTCACCTTCTTCCTGCTGACACGACCCTCTCGACCGAGAGACAAACCATGACAACGCTACGGAGTAGAGCATGCCATTCCTCGCCCGCACTCCGCATCGAGTCCAAGTCATGAACTTCGCATTCGCGCGGGTCGCGTCTGCGCGACCCGCGCGAATGCGAAGTCGCGTGCGCGTCTGCGCGCACGCAAGTCGCGCGCGCAGCGCGCGACTCGGTCGATGGTGAAAGGTCGGATCGAACCGCAGTCGCGGTGACTCAGATCCCATCCGCCGAGTCCGCGCGCTGCGCGCGCGGACTTAGGCGCGCGCAGACGCGCGCCTGACTCCGCATGCGCTCGGGCGCGCAAGCGCGCCCTCGCGTCTGCGGAGTTTAATATTGTGACTCGATGGCGGTGGAAGGAGGGGGCTTGTAACGAACTGGAACGAGAGACTGTTTTTCTGTTTCGGGCATGCCGCTTCCATCGAGTCCAAGTCATGAACTTCGCATTCGCGCGGGTCGCGTCTGCGCGACCCGCGCGAATGCGAAGTCGCGGGCGCGTCTTCGCGCACGCAAGTCGCGCGCGCAGCGCGCGACTCGGTCGATGGTGGAAGGTCGGATCGAACCGCAGTCAGGGTCGTCATCGGCCACTCCGCCGAGTCCGCGCGCTGCGCGCGCGGACTTAGGCGCGCGCAGACGCGCGCCTGACTCCACATGCGCTCGGGCGCGCAAGCGCGCCCTCGCGTCTGCGGAGTTTAATATTGGGACTCGATGGCGGGGGCGAACGGCGTGCTCCTGCGAAGCGCGCGTTCGTCCGGAAAGGGCGTTCGTCCCGAAAGCGCGCTCGATCTGAAAACGCGTTCGATCTGAAAGCGCGTTCGATCTGAAAGCGCGCTCGATCCGAAAGCGCGTTCGTCTTGAAAACGCGTTCGATCCAAAAACGCGTTCGTCCGTAATGCCTCTTCGTCTCGAAAAACGCGTCCGCGCGAACGGCGTGTTCTTCTTCCGCGCGCGGCGTTCTTTTTCTTCGCTCTACTTGATCGCCAGGCGTTCGATCGAGACGACCTCGACTTGGATCTCGCCCGAGGGAAGGGAGACGCGGGCTTTTTCTCCGACTTTGAGGCCGAGGAGGCCGGCGGCGAGGGGAGCGCGATAGGAGACGACCTGATCTCCGCCCAGGTCCCAGGGTCCGAGGATGTCGATCGAGCGCTCTTGCGCGACCCCCTGCTCCTTGAACGCCACGCGCGTGCCCGGGCAGACCGTGACGGTGGAGATTGGGGCGTTCTCGAAGAGCTGCGCCTTGCGCACCTCCTGCTCCATCTCCATGGCTCGATTCGTCAGCGTGCGCTGCTCTTCGATCGCCGACTCCCACTCCGAGTTCTCCGACAGGTCTCCGTAGCTGGCGGCCTTGCCGATCGCTTCGGCGTTGGCGGGGATCTTGACCTCCTTGAGGTCGCGCAATTCGGCTTCCCGCCGCGCCAGCCCGGCGCGCGAGGTCCAGATCGCATCGGAGTCCCAGAACGGCTTCTCGCCCTCGCGGAACAATTCCGGAGCGTTCTCGACGATCACGTCCGTGATCACGCTCTCGATCGCATCGTCCACGCCGCGCGCGGTCAGCGCCTTGATGCCGCGCAGCGTCTGGCGGTCGGCCTTCGCGAGCAGCCGGCCGAGCAGCGGATTCTTGACGGCCTTGGTCTCGCCGCCGGCCAGCAGGGTCGAGAGCTTGGCGCGTGCGCGGCCGAGCAGCGCGTCTCCGGGGGCTTCGTGGTGCAGGTAGACGGCCAGGTGCAACAGGGCCTGGGCGCGTTGCACGGGGCCGACCAGGTCGTCGGCCTTGGCCTTGCCCGACTCGACGGCCTCGGCCAGCGCGATCAGCGCGTGCGGGTTGCGCGTCGGGCGCGCGAGCAGGATGCCGTAGTTGCGCACGACGTCGGCGGAGCGGCCGGCTTCGATCAACGCGGTCACGAGCGGCTTGGCCATGCCCGGCGGCGCGTGGACGATGTTCGTGATCGCGTTGTCAAGCCAGGCGTCTCCGAACAGGTCCTGCAGGAATTCGAGGCAGCGCTCCTGATCGCGCGCCAGCGGGAAGCGCTGGAAGAAGCGCCACAGGCCCGTGGGCTCGGTCGGATCGGAGGGCGCGGGCAGGTCGGCGGCGTCGTGCAGCTTGTCGGCCAGCGCGGCCGGCGTGGCCTTGCGCTGGTCGCGCAGCAGCATCCAGGCCGACAGGCGCTCCGCCAACGGCTGGGACTCGTCGGTTGCGAGTTCCTCGAGCGTCGCGAGGGCTGCTTCGCGCAGCGCCGGGTCGGAGTTGGGGCTCGACACCAGTTCGCGCACGCGCACCAGGGCCTTGCCCAGGCTGCGCGCCATGCGCAGCTGCTTGCGCAGGCCTTCGGTCGGCTCGCTGGCGGCCGCGAGCAGGCGGACCTGCGTCTTGCTGGCCTCACCCTGGATCTCGATCCACGGGCTGTGCTCGGCGGCCGCGCGGGCGCGCTTCCACCACGCGTTGAAGGCGGGCCCCTCCAGGCCGAACTGCTGCGCGCCGTTCTTCAGCACCGCAAGCGACGCGCGGCCGCCGTAGCGCTTGACGAGTCGGCGCAGCACCTCGATCGGATCGTCCTTGATCAGTTGCTTCAGCGCGGCGGCGTCGCGCACGAACAGCGCGCGCAGATCGGCGTCCTCGAGGACCTCGAGGATGTCGGCGGCGCTCTTGAGCGGCAGCTTGTCGCGGCGGCCCTTGACGAAGTGCACCTCGACCTCGAGCCCCTCACGGTTGAGCGCCGTCACGCGTCCCATGCCCCAGCCGGACGCGTGCAGCACCACCGCGCCCTCGACCATCGCGAGCAGCTTGCGGAAGGCGCGCCATGCATTGCGCATGTCGGGGGAGTTCACGTTGAGCCCGGCCATCTCCGAATAGACCGGCCACCAGGGCTCGGCGCGGTAGGCGTTCTCCGCGGCGCGGAACAGATCGACCGAAAGCTCGCCCGGCGAACCTCCGCCCAGGATGGCGAGTCCGAGGATCTCGGCCGCGCCGCGGGCGTCACCCGCATCGCTGAGCGCCTTGGCGTGCTCCTTGACCAGCGGCACGCAGCGGCTCATCAAGCGCTTCTCGCTGGCCACCAGCAGCAGTTCGAGCACCGGCTCGGCGGGTGCCTTCGCCGAAATCATCTCGGTCCAGAGGACTTCCAGGGCTTCCCAGTTCTCTTGTTGGAAATGCAGGACGAGCGTCATCTGGAGCGATCGACGGGCGGGGAGGGGCGGATTCGAAAAGTGCGGTGAGACGACGCGAGAGCCCCCGGTAGGCCGGGAGCTCTCGCGCCGAAGCGGCCGCAGATTGTAGGCCCGCCGACCGGCCCGAGTCCACCTCCAGTCGACCTCTATGTCGACCTAGTCGACCGCGAGCAGCAGTCCCTTCAGGTAGCGCGAGCGCGCGAAATCGGGCCGCTGCGGGTGATCCGGGCCCGCCTCCAGGATCGACAGCAGCCGCAGGTCGCGTTCGGCGCGCCGGGCGCTCGAGAAGACCACGCCTACGAAGGTGGACAGGTCGACCGCGCCCGAGCACGAGAAGGTCGCCAGCAGCCCGCCGGGGCGCAGCGCTCCGACGGCCAGCGCATTGAAGTCGGCGTAGCGGTGCAGACCGGACTCGAGCTCGGCGCGATTGGCGACCAGCTTGTGCGGATCGAGCACGATCAGGTCGGGGCGCTCGTTCGGCGCGATGGCGCGCAGCACATCGAATGCATCGGCGTGCTGGAAGCGCACGGACAGGCCGGCGCGGCGCCCGGCGCGCTCGGCGCGCTCGAGGGCCACTTCGTCGAGGTCGACCGCGCGCACCGCGCGCGCGCCGGCGCGCGCCGCGAACAGCGCGAAGCCGCCGGCATTGCAGCACAGGTCGAGCACATCGCGACCGCGCGCGAGCGCCGCGATGCGCTGGCGATTGTCGCGCTGGTCGCAGAACCAGCCGGTCTTGTGGCCTGCAGCCGGGCGCACCGGGAACGCGAGCCCGTGCTCGACGACGTCGATCTCCGGAGCGGGCGGCAGCGCGCGCAACTCGTCCAGCTCGCGCGGCGCGATACGCTCGGAGCGCGCGGCGGCTTCGGGCACTCGCGCGTGGATCGGGTGACCCGGATAGAGCTGTCCCAGCGCGGCCTCGACCTCGCGGCGCAGGCGCCAGAATCCCAACGCGTGGTATTCGATCGAAAGCACCGGTCCGAGCTTGTCGATGATCAGGCCCGGCAGGTCATCGCCCTCGCCGTGCACGATGCGCCAGCTGTCGGTGACTTCCTGCAGGCGCAGCGTCTTGCGACGCAGCCTGTCGGCCGCCGCGATCCGCTCGAGCAGGAACTGGCCCGGTCGCGCCAGCGCGCTCTTCTTGCCGCGCGACAGCCAGCGCAGCGCGATGTCGGAGTTGTGGTTGTACAGCGCGTGGCCGACGAAGCGGCCGGAGGCGTCCTCGACCTCGACCAGCGCGCCGGGCTCGACATCGCCCCCGCGCGGGCCTTCGACGCTGCGTGCATAGCCCCAGGGGCCGCGCGGCAGCTCGTCGCCGCAGAGTCTCACGCAGGGCAGCAGGTCATCCGCGCGCGGGGTCATCAGCGCATCGTAGTCGCGGGTCGCGTGCACGCCTAAGATCTGCCGCGATGTTCGCCGTCCTGCTGTTGTCCCTGTGCCAGGAACCGCCCGCCGCGCCGGCGAGCACGGCCGATCCGGTCGCCCTCCCGGCACCCGAAGTGCTGTTGCTCGACAATGCGACGGTGCACATCGGCGCCGCCGGCCAGCCGCCGGCCGTGCGCGACGTGCTGATCGAGGACGGCCGCATCCGGCAAGTCGAGATCGAGCTCAGCGCGCCGCCGGGAGCGCGCGTGATCGATCTCGCCGGGGCGCACCTGGTGCCCGGCCTGATCGACGCCCTGGTCGGCTTCGATCCGGACCACGACGCGCTGTACCTCGACGCGGGCGTCACGCTCGTGCGCGACGGGGGAAACGCGATCGAGCGCATCCAGAAACTGCGCGATCCGGCCGCGCGCGACGCCGCACAGGGGCCGGCCGTGCTGTCGTCCCTGGTGCGCGTCGAAGGCAATCGCCCGGCCTCGCCGGCCGCGATCCAACTCGTCGACGTGGCCAAGGCCGAGTCGCTGCTGCCGGTGCTGTTCGAGGAGCAACCCGACTGGATCTATGTCGCCGACGCGCTGCCGCAGCCGGTGTTCGAGAAGCTTCTCGCGCTGTGCACGGAGCGCGGGCTCTCGGTGTGGAGCTCGCAGCGCGCGGTCGCGGCGGCGGGTGCGTCGAATGGGGCGCCGGGGGCGTCGAATGCGCAGGCAAGTGGTCAGCTGGCCCTTCCGGCCTGCCTCGCGCTCGGGCAACGCGCGTTCCTGTACATGGACTCGCTTTTGCCCACCGGCGCGGACTGGGAGAGCGTGCAGCCTGGCGCATTCGACGAGTCGGTCGCGGCCCTGGGCGCCGCGCAGGCGCGCTGCTCGCCGCTCTTGATGGGCCTCGTGCAGCGACTGCGCGATCCCGGCGAGCGGGCGCCGATCCTCGAGCTGCTCGCTCCGATGTACGCGACGCAGTGGGAGGCCGATCGCGCGCTGCGCAAGGAGCTGATGGAGCGTCCCGATTTCTTCAAGCTCGGCGAGCGCGTGACGAAGAAGCAGCGCGCGCTGTTGTTGCGCTTGCACGAAGCCGGCGTCGCGCTGGTGCCGGGCAGCGGAGCGCCGAGCCCATGGATCGCGCCGGGAGGCGGGCTGCACGACGAGCTCGCGCTGTGGGTGGAGGCCGGCATCCCGCGCGCGGCGGTGCTCGAGCACGCGACGCGCGGCGCGGCGCGCGCGCTGGGTCTGGGCGCCGAGCGCGGCAGCATCGAACCCGGTCGCATCGCCGACCTGCTGATCGTCGATGCGGATCCGAGTACCGACCTGGCCGTGTTGCGCCGGCCGCGCGCCGTCGTGCTGCGCGGCCGCTGGCTGGATCGAGCGGCAATCGGCGCGCGCCTCGACCGCCTGCGCACCGCGCTGGACGCGCGTCGCGCGCGCGAACGCGAGCCGCTGGAGGTCGCGCCGCCGGACCTGCCGGACGGGACCCTGGTGTTGTCCGGGCACCTCGAGACGATCGGCCTCGGCTCGCGCGTGTCGGGCGAGCGTTGGGCGGTCGTGCGCGAGAACGACGGCGCGATCGCGTTCGTCAGCCGCATCGTGATTCCCTCCGACGGTCAGGTCGCCGCGCGCGAGATGACCGTGCTGCAGCGCACGCGCCGCGGCGAGTTGGAGGAGTTCGAGGTCGCGCTGCGCAACGGAACGGACAAGCTGGTCGTGCGCGGCATCTGGATCGCCGGGCGTTTCTCGATCGACCGGCGCCTGAACGGCAACTTCCTCGGCGGCGTGCCGATTCCGCAGCGCGTCGCGGCCGTCGATGTCGGCAGCGCGACCACGCCGCTGGTGCTTGGCCTGCGCGAGAAGGGTGGGCGCCTGCCGGTGCTGTACCTGCACGATGCGCTGGTGCCGGAGCTCGTTCCGTGGCTGCTGGAGTTTCGCGAGAACGGCGGCCTGCTCGCGCAGACGCCGCAGGGCGGACTGGGCGTGCAACAGGCTCCGGACGGCTCGATCGCGCTCTGGCGCGAGGCGCGCGGCCCCAGTGTGTTGGAGGCGCGCATCCTCGAGTCGCGCGCCGACGCAGGCGGACTGCCGCCTTCCAAGTCGCGCGTGATCTCGGCGCCGGCGAGCCGGCCCGCGGGTGTGCCGGAGCCTCACGCGCTCGACCGGGCAGCCGTACCCGCCGCCGCGACTCCCGCCCCGAGCGGCGGATGACGCGCGTCGCGAGCGAGTTGCACCGCGACACCCCGGTCGCGGCGCCCGGCGAGGTGCGGCCGCTTGCGGTCGGTCCGCTGTCCGTCTGGCCGCCGGTCGTGCTCGCGCCGATGGCGGGCGTGACGAATTACCCGTTCCGAGCCTTGTGCCGGCGCTTCGGCGCGGGCCTGTACGTGTCGGAGATGATCACCGCGCGCGGCTTCCTGCTCGGCAACCGCCTGACGCAGTTGCTGGCCAGCTCGCGTCAGGACGAGGCGCCGCGCTCGGTGCAGATCTACGGTTCGGAACCGGCCGACGTCGAGGAATTCGCGCGCGCGCTGGCGGGCGAGGGCGTGTCGCACATCGACATGAACTTCGGTTGTCCGGTGCCCAAGGTCACGCGTTGCGGCGGGGGCAGCGCGATTCCGCTGCGGCCGCGCCTGCTGGCGCGCCTCGTGCGCGCGGCCGTGCGCGGCGGGGGCGGCGTGCCCGTCACGATCAAGGTCCGCAAGGGCACCGACGACGCGCACTTGTCCTACCTCGACGCCGGTCGCGTGGCCGAGGACGAGGGCGCTGCCGCGATCGGCCTGCACGCGCGCACGGCCGCGCAACTGTATTCGGGCGAGGCCGACTGGGACGCCATCGCGCAGCTCAAGCGCGCGCTGCGGATCCCGGTGCTCGGCAATGGCGACATCTGGGAATGCTGGGACGCGCTCGCGATGCTGCGCCGGACCGGCTGCGACGGCGTGATCGTCGGGCGTGGCTGTCTGGGCCGGCCGTGGTTGTTCCGCGAGCTCGCCGATGTGTGCGCCGGCCGCGAGCCCGCGCCGCCGCCCTGTTTCGGCGCGGTGGCCGAGATCGCGCTCGAGCACGCGGCGGGCCTGGTCGAGTTCTTCGGCCCGCGCATGGGCATGCTGCAGATGCGCAAGTGGGCGGCCTGGTACACGAAGGGCTTCCGCGGCGGAAACGCCGTGCGCGCCGGATTGAACGGCCTGCACACGCTCGACGACCTGCGCGCGCTCTTCGCGGCCCTGGATCCGAGCGAGCCGTTCCCGCGCGCGGCGCTGCGCGCCCAGCGCGCCAAGAGCGGCCGCGTGCAGACGGTCGCGCTGCCGCAGGGCTGGCTCGACGATCCGCTGGCCGACACCGCGCCGGCGGAGGCCTGCGATGCGGACGAGGCGGGGCAGCTCGATGACGCGCTGCAGGGCGGCTGAGCCGGCCCGGCTACGCCTGCGCCAGCCAGAACGCGCCGACGAGCAAGCTGGCCAGGCTGGTCGCACCGTGCACCCAGCGGCGCACGCGCACGTGGGCGCCGGCGTGCCCGAGGCCCGCCGCCAGCGCGCTCATCGCCAGCGTGCTGGCCACGCCATAGCCGGCCAGGTACGAACCGGGATGCGGAAGCGCCAGGGCCGGCAACACCGCGTACAGGTGCGCCAGCCCGGCCGCTCCGTGCAACCAGCCCAGCCCCAGGGCCGGGCGCATGCGCTGCGGCCGCTCGTTGTGCACGTGCACGCCGCGGGACAGTGCGCGCAGTCCCAGCGCGCCGACCGTGCACAGCACGACTCCCACCAGCACTTCGCTCCAGCGCGAGATGTGCTCGGCGGCGCCGGGCAGGACCTTGGACAGGAGCAGCGCGAGCGCAGCGGCGCTGCATGCGCCCAGCGCATGCCCGATGCCCCAGGCCAGGCCGATGCGCCATGCGCGCGCGCCGCCGCGAG
>VGZE01000065.1 GCA_016872755.1 Planctomycetota bacterium | reverse complement strand
CGCCGAGATGACCTACGAGGTCTTCGGCGCGTACCTGCTGCGCAACCAGAAGGGACTCGTCACCGGCTTCCTCGACAAGACCGGCGTCGATCACAACGACGGGATGATCGAAGACCTCGACGCGGTGCGACCGGACGACGGGAAGATCAGCGCCGCGATCGCCGAGCTCGACACCAGCTTCGCACCGGACGACGTGACGCTGTACCTGGCGATGTGCACGCAGCACTGGCCGGACTGCACGGCGATCACGAGCGCTTGGAAGAAGCGCGCGGGCGTCTGAGCGGGAGCCTGGGCGAGCGCGCCTGCGCGGCCGGCCGCCGCGGCTGGCAGCGCGGGCAGTAGTGCGTGCCGCGCTGGCCGACGACGATGCGCTCGATCTCGGTCGCGCAGGTCGAGCAAGGCTGCCCATCGCGCGCATACACGCGGAACTCGGCCTGATACTCGCCGGGCTGCCCCTCCGGCGTCCGGTAGAACGTGTCGAAGCTCGAACCGTTGCGCGCGATCGCCGCCGTCAACGTCGCGCGGATCTCTTCGTGCAGGCGCTCCGCCTCGGCGCTCCTCACCGAGCGCGCCGCGCGCAGCGGGTGCAGTCCGCTCCTGTGCAGCGCCTCGTCGACGTAGATGTTGCCCAGCCCGGCCACGAAGGTCTGGTCGAGCAGGAGCGGCTTCAGTCGGCCGCGCCGCGCGCGCAACGCGCCGGCGAGCCACGCGGCGCTGAAGGCATCGCCGAGCGGCTCCGGCCCGAGGCCGGCGAGCGCGCGCTCGGCGTCGGCGACCCAGGTGAGTCGGCCGAATTTGCGCACGTCGATGAAGTGGAAGCAGCGGCGGTTGTCGAGCTCGAGCCGCAGTCGCTCGTAGGGGCCCGCGTCCCAGCCGGCGGGCTCGACGTGCATGCGGCCGGTCATGCGCAGGTGACCGAGCAACGCGCCGGCCCGCCCTCCATCTCGCTCGAGATCGGCGACAACGAACTTCGCGCGCCGCCACACGCGCACGACGCGCGCTCCGATCACGCGCTCGGCGAAGCGCGACGGCGCGAGACCGCCGAGAGTGCGCTTCCACAGCACCTGCGCACCGCGGATCGTGCGCCCCTCGAGTCCGGGGCGGATCAGCCGGACGACGGTCTCGACCTCGGGGAGCTCGGGCATGTCGAGACGCTCGCGCCGCTCGTTCAGCGCGACCGGGGGCTGCGAGGATCGACGCGCACCTGGGCCCACCACTCGCGATTGCCGACGTCGGTCAGGTAGTCCGCACCGACCCACAGCGCCATCGAGTACGGCAGGAACGCGTAGCTGAAGACGAGCACGATCGGAATCCCGACCGCCATCGCGAAGGCCGGCGTCCAATCCGTGAACACGAACACCAACAGGATCAACAGCGCCGCGAAGATCTCCGTCACCGCCGCGCACATGTACATGGATCCCGTCTGAGCGCCGGGCGCGCGCCGATAGACGAGTCCGCAGTGCCCGCAACGCTCGGCGAGCCGGAAACGCCGCGCGAACAGCTTGCCGACTCCGCACTGCGGGCAACACTTGCGCAGCACGCGCCGCGTGCACAGGCGCCATACCTCACTCTTCTGCAGCGGCGGCGAGGTCTGGGCGGTCGGCATTGACGACACCAGCATACCTGCGCCCGGCAAGCTCGCGTCCGCGTGGCATGATGGGTGGATGCCCATCTCGCCGCACCTGCTCTCGCTCATCACCTGCCTGCTCGCCGCGGCCCCCGCCGCGCAGTTGCCGCCGCTCTCGATCGGCCCGTACGGCGGCTCGGCCAACGTCGTACTCGCCCATCCGTCGACGAGCGGCGAGCTGCTCGTAGCACGCTTTCCCAACGGCCTCGAGCGCTCGACCGACGGCGGTTTCGCGTTCGCCCCGTGGGGCAGCGGCCTGCCCGGCATCCCGAGCGACCTCGTGCCGAGCCCGCTCGCGCCGACCACGCTGCACGCGCCGGTCGGCAGCGCGATCTACCGCTCGCTCGACTTCGGCGCGAACTGGACGCTGTGGTCGAGCGCCGCGAGCGCGAGCGTCGACTCGCTCGCGTTTTCGCCGGACGGCCAGACCGTGCTGCAGTGGACGGGCTCGCAGGTGCTGCGCTCGACGAACGCCGGGGGCATCTGGAATCCCGTCTATTCGGGCACGATCCTCGGCAATGTCTCGATCGCGCCGAGCGCCCCGGCGCTGTGCTACCTGTCATCGTTCAACGGCGTCGCACGCTCGACCAATGGCGGCGCGAGCTTCGCGATCCCGACCAACGGCCTGAAGAGCTGGACCAAGTGGGTGATGGCCGATCCGCAAGACGCAACGCGCGTCTACGCGGGCACGACGAGCGGCGTGTGGCTGTCGACGAACGCCGCCGAGACGTTCACGAAGATCAGCGCGGCGCCGAACCTGTCGGTGCAGTTCATGACCTGGGAGGGCGCGCCGAGCACGGGCACGCTGTGGGTCGGCGCGCTCAGTGGCCTGTGGAATTCGCCCGACCATGGCGTGACGTGGACGGCCACGAACGCCGGCCTGCCGCCCGGTCCGCCGATCCCGAGCGACCTCGCGTTCGACGCGGACGGCACGCGGCTGCTCGCGAGCGAGGGCGGCTTCTTCCGCTCCGCGACCGGCACGCCGCAGTGGGAACAGAGCGCGTTCTCCGAGGTCGGCGTGTACGCGGCGGCGATCACGAGCCCGGGCGGTGCGCGCCTCGTCGGCGCCGAGAAGGGCGTGTACGACGGCGCCGCCGGCCAGACGCTGGAGGCGAGCGCATTCTTCTTCGATTTCGGCGCGCGCACCGATGCGCTGCTCGTCGATCCGTCGAACCCCGACCGCTGGCTCTCGGCCGGTGTCGGCGCATTCATCGACAACGCGGTCGTGCGCGTGCTGACCAACGGCGGAGCGAACGTGTCGCTGGCCTACGAGCACTTCGGCGGCGGCACGGTCTGGACACTGGCACGCGACCCGTTCGATGCGAACCACTACCTCGGCGGCGTGTACCCGGCCGGCTTCGGCAGCGCGGGCCTGATCGCGAGCACGAATGGCGGCGCGAGCTTCAGCGACGTGCCGGGCACGCCTGGCTGGTCGTGCCGCGCAGTCGCCTTCGATCCGCACCTGCAAGGCCATGCGATCGCGTTGTTCGGCAACGGACAGTGGGCCGACACCTTCGATGGCGGCGCGAACTGGACGCTGCACGCCGCCTGGCCGGGCACCGCGCAGGCGGTCACCTTCGCGTTCGATCCGTGGCTGAGCGGCGTGTACTACCGCGCCGACAGCGGCAGCGGCTGGACGCGCTCGGACGATGCAGGAGGCTCATGGACGCCGCTCGCGGCGAGCGCGGCGCTGCGCTCGCGCATCCTGCTCGCGAGCGAGGCGCCGGGCCTGTTGTGGCTCAGCGACGGCAGTGGCGCGGTGTTGCGCAGCGCGAATCGCGGCGCGAGCTTCGAAACGCTGTTCACGGCGTCGGCGGGCGGTCCTTGCACCGCGCTCGCGCTCGACTCCGCCGACGGCGCGCTGGTGATCGGCACGAGCTCGGGCTCGGCCTGGGAGCAGCCGGGCGCGTCGCCGTACGTGTGGCTCGGGCTGGGCAAGGCGGGCAGCGGCGGCTTCGTGCCGCGCCATTTCGGATCGAACGGGCTGCCGGAGGTCGGGAATGGCGTGTTCCGGTTTTCGGCGGATCGCCTGGTCGGAGGCTCGACCGCGTGGCTCTACGTCGGGCTCAGCGATCTTGGGCTGCCGCTCTTCGGCGGCATCGTGCACACGGGGCCGCCGCAGGTGCTGTTCGCCGCGCGCGCGACCGGCGGAACGCCCGGCGTCGGCGGCAGCGGCGCGATCGCGGTGCTGGCACCGATACCCAACGACGGTTCGCTCGTCGGCCTGCAGTTGTACAGCCAGGTGTTCGGCCTCGATATCGGCGCGAGCGAGTCGATCTCGCTGTCGCAGGGACTGCGCACGACTTTGCAGTAGTACTACACGCGCGTCGAAACGCCCATCTCTTCGAACAGCCGATCACGCGCCTGGATGTACTCCGCGCTGTCGATGTCGCGCGGGTAGGCGAGCCCGGACAGATCGACGATCGTCTTGATGCGCGCTGGGCGCGCGCTCATCACGACCACGCGCTGGCCGAGCTGGGTCGCCTCGTCGATGTCGTGCGTGACGAAGAGGATCGTCTTCTTCTCGCGTCGCCAGATCTGGATCAACTGCGAGCGCAGGTTCAGGCGCGTCAGCGAATCGAGCGCGCCGAACGGCTCGTCCATGTACAGGATGTCCGGGTTCACGGCGAGCGCGCGCGCGACGCCGACGCGCTGCTTCATGCCGCCGGACAGCTCGCGTGGATAGGCGCGCTCGAAGCCCTCGAGGCCGACCAGCTCGATGTAGTGCCGGGCGATCTCGTGGCGCTGCGCGTCGCTGCGCCCCTGCAGCCCGAACGCGATGTTGTCCCACACGCTCATCCACGGGAAGATCGCGTACTCCTGGAACACGAACACGCGCCGCGGGTCGGGCCCCATGACCGGCTCGCCGTCGATCGCGATCGTGCCGCCGTCGATCGACTCGAAGCCGGCGCACATGTTGAGCAGCGTGGATTTCCCGCAGCCCGACGGCCCGAGCAGGCACACGAACTCGTGCTCGGCGACATCGAGATCGACCCCCGAGAGCACCTCGATCGCCGGCTTGCCCGGCTCGCTGAAGGTCTTCTGGGCCCCGCGCATGGAGACCTTGATCCGCGGAGTCGAGTTCTCAGCCACGCTTCGCATACCCCCACTTGATCTGGTCGACGTTCTCGAGTCGGCGCACGAGCGCGTCGAGCCCGATGCCGATCGCCCCGATCGTGATCATCGTCGCGACGATCAAGTCGAGCCGGCCGGTCGCGTCACGCGCGTCCTGGATCAGGCGGCCCAGACCGCTGCGCACCGCGATCATCTCGGCCGCGACGATCACGATCCAGCCGACGCCGAGCGCGAGCCGCAGCCCGGTCAGGATCTGCGGCAGCGAGGCCGGCAGAACGACCTTCTTGAACAGGCTCCAGCCGTCGCATCCGAAGTTCGCCGCCGAGCGGATGTAGACCTGCGGGATGTTCTGCACGGCCGCAGCCGCGGCTGTGGTGATCGGGAAGATCGTCGACACGAAGATCAGGAAGATCGAGCGCGGCTCGTCGTTCTTGAACATCAGGATCGCGATCGGGATCCAAGCGATCGGCGAGATCGGCCGGAGCAGCTGCACGAGCGGGTTCAGGGCGCGATAGGTCCCCGCATACCAACCCATCAGCAGTCCGAGCGGGATGCCGAGCAACATCGCCAGGTTGAACCCGGCCATCACGCGGAACACGCTGGCCACGGTGCTGGAGACGAGTTGCGGGGCCTTCTCCCCTGGCCGCGTCGTCAGCAGGTGCTTGAACCCCAGCACGACCTCCCAGGGTGTCGGAAAGCGCGTCTTCGCGATCGCGGGCTCGTTGGCGGCTCCGTAGGTCAACAGATGCCAAAGTGCGACGAGAACCGCCGCGACCGCCACGGGCGCGATCACCTTCTTCCAACGCGAGCTCACTTGTTCCCTCCGCCCGCGGGCGCAGCGGGCGCGGACGCCGGCTGCGAGGCTGCAGGCTTCGGAGGCACCACCTTCACGCCCCCCACCTTGCCCAGGCCATCGTCCGGGGGCATGGGCAGCATCTCGCCTCCGAACGACTCGGAGAAGCGCGTATCGCAATACTCCTCGAACCGCATGCGTTGCGTGAACATGCCGGTCTCGAGCGCGAGATCCATGATCTCCTCGAAATCGGCCTTCGCGGGCGCGAGGTTCTCGTAACGGACGCGGTCGACGGGCTTTTGCATCACGAACTGCACGAGCTCGGGCTTCTGGTTGTAGTAGTACTTGCCCGCGACCTGCGCGGCGGAGAGCCGATTCTCGACGCTCTGCTCAAGCCACAGACCCGAACCCGCGATCCCATCGACGAGTTCCTGCACGATCGAGGAACTCTGAGCCATCAAGTCCTCGCGCACGACGAGCACGCAGGAGATGAAGTTCGGCCAGGAGTCCTTGACGTGCAGCAGCACGCGTCCGGTGCCGGCCATCTCGGCGCGCGCGGCGTGCGGTTCGCCGACTGCGTAGGCGTCGCAGCTACCCGTCTCGAGCAGCGAAGGCATCTCGGGAGGAGGTGCGACGCGCAGATCGAGATCGGAGAGCGCAATGCCGTACTGCTTGCACAGGCGCGCGATCCACAGCTTCTGGTTCGAGAACGCCGACGGGATCAGGATCTTCTTGCCCTTCAGCTGCGCGAAGCTCGTGATTCCCGAGTTCGCCCCCACCATCAGCGTCGTGCCGTCGCGGTGGCCCAGGTACACGATCTTGATGGGCACACCCTTGGCGTGCAGCGACATCGCCAGTGGAGCGTTGATGAACGCGGCCGAGAGCGTGCCCGATCCAAGGTCTTCCGACATCGTGGCGAACTCGGAGTAGCGCTTGCTGTCGAACATCGCGCCGCTACTGGAGTGGCTGGTGGTCCAGTCCACGACTGGACAAGCGATGTGTCATGTCACCGGCAGGAAGCCGACCGTCAGCTGGCGCCGCTCGGAGCTGAACAGGTCGCGCATGCCCTCCATGAACGGCTGGAACCCGATGTTCAGCCAGATGTGGGCGAGCGTCACGAGCAGCAGAACGGCGGCATAGCCGCCCAGGATGCGGGCCTTCATAGTCTGGAAGTCTAAACTAATCGGCCAATATCGGCAACTCGAGCAAGGCAATCGAGCCAAAACATCGAATCGAGCGGCCCGCCCGCTCTCAGAGCCACAGCTCGCAATCCTCGCCGACCTCGCGCAGCCGGTAGCGCTTGGCCCCCTTGCAGGCCGCGTTCACGCAGCGCCCGCTGCGCGGTTCGAACTGGTAGTTGTGCAGCGGACAGACGGCGTGCTTGCCCTCGGCCAGCGGTCCCTCGGCCAGCCGACCGCCTTCGTGCGGGCAGCGCACGTCGAGTGCGTGCAACTCGCCATCGACGCGACACAGCAGGATCTCCTTGCCGGTGCCGGCGAGCAGGTCGCCGAAGGTGACCTTGCGCGCCATGCCGTCGGCGAGCTTGCGCGTGCCCTTGACCACGACCGGCTTGCCACGGAACAGGTCCCCGATTTTGCCGAGCATCCCGCCGATGCTACGCGGGCCGTCGCGGTCGGACAACGCTATCCTCGCGCGGGATGAGACCGCTGCTCGTGATCGATGCCGTGGGCCTGACGGCCGAGCAGCTCGGCGCGCGCACGCCGCATCTGTCGAAGCTCGCCGCGCGCGGCTTCGCGGCCCCGCTCACCGCGATCCTGCCCGCGGTCACTCTGTCGGCGCAGGCGACGCTGCTCACCGGGCTCCCGCCGACCGAGCACGGCGCGGTCGGCAACGGCTGGTACTGGCGCGAGCTCGGTGAGGCCTGGCTGTGGCGGCAGCCGAATGCGATCGTGCGCGGCGAGAAGCTGTACGAACGCGCGCGGCGCCTCGATCTGGCGTTCACCTGCGCGAAGCTCTTCTGGTGGTGGAACCTGGGCGCCGCGGTCGACTGGTCGATCACGCCGCGGCCCTTCTATCCGGCCGATGGTCGCAAGATCCCCGCGATCCAGGCCACGCCACGCGAGTTCGAGGCGCACGTGCTGCGCGAGCTCGGCCCCTTCCCCTTCTTCGACTTCTGGGGGCCGCGCTCGGGGCTCGCATCGAGCCGCTGGATCGCCGATGCGACCAAGCTCGCGATGCGCGAGCACCGTCCGACGCTGACGCTCGCTTACCTGCCCCATCTCGACTACGACCATCAACGCCACGGGCCGCGCGCGCCGCGCTCGCTCGACGCGCTGTCCGAGCTCGACGCGCTCGTCGGCGAGCTGGTTGCCGCGGCGGATGACGCTGGTGCCGAGACCCTGGTCGTCAGCGAGTACGGCATCGAGGACGCCGACACGCCGGTGCACGTGAATCGCGCGCTGCGCGAAGCGGGGCTGCTCGAGGTGCGCGACACTCCGGTCGGCGAGGTGCTCGATCCGTTCGCCTCGCGCGCCTTCGCGGTCGCCGATCACCAGATCGCGCACGTCTATGTGAAGCGCACGAACGAGATCCCGAAAGTTCGCGCGCTGCTCGAGCGCCTCGACGGTGTGGGCGCCGTGCTCGACGAGGCCGGCAAGCGCGCCGCGGGCATCGCGCACGAGCGGGCCGGCGAGCTCGTCGCGGTCGCGCGCAAGGGTGCCTGGTTCACCTATTACCACTGGCTCGACGACGCTCGCGCGCCGGATTTCGCGCGCACGGTCGACATCCACCGCAAACCCGGCTACGACCCGTGCGAGCTGTTCGTCGATCCGCGGCTCGCGGCGCCGAAGCTGCGCGTTGCGCTGCGACTCGCGCAGAAGATGCTCGGCATGCGCTACCTGATGGACGTGATCCCGCTGGATGCCGGCCTAGTAAAGGGCACTCATGGTCGCGTCCCGGAGCGCGCCGAGGACGGACCGGTGCTGGTGAGCTCGATCGCGCGCGACAAGCTGCTCGGTTCCGCTGGTGCGAGCAGCGCGGGCCCGCTTCGACTTGCCGCGTTCCCCGACCTTGCGCTACGCGCGCTCGGGTTCGCGCCGATCCGTTAGCGACGCCTACTTCGACGGTGCGACATCATCGACCGGGATCATCACGCGCCGTCCCGGCCCGTCGAGCACGAGCGGCGCCGACGCCGCGGCGCGGGTGGCAAGGTCGATGCGGCCTCAGCCCTTCTCCACGGCCACTTTCAGGTCCGCCAACCCCTGATCGAACATCTTCCCGATCATCGGCGAGACGAAGACGCGCAGCCAGCCGTCGAGGAGCATCCCCGCACCCATGCCGGTGCCGTTCATCGTCCAAACGACGATCGTATTCGACCCTTCCACGCGGTACTCGAGCGCGCTCTTGAACGGAGTCTCATGGCCGCCATTGACGAAGGCCATGTCATAGCTGATGCCCGTCGCCGGCTCCGACTTGGTGAAGGTGAGCCAGCCGTCGCCGCCTTCGCTCGTCCACTTCTGATGCGCACCGACGCCACTGGTCTTGTCGCCGACCGTGACCACGACCGTCGGGTCGTCCTTCTTCCACGGCGTCCACTCGTCCCAGCGCTTCAGATCGCCGACCCACTGGTGGATCTTGGCCGGTGGAGCGGCGATCGAGATCTCGCGGCGGATCGCTACCTCCTTCGGCAGCATCATCCCGATCAGCACGAGCGCCGACAGGAGCACGAACAGCACGATCAAGATCTTCCGCAGCATCGCGGTCTTTCCTCGCTTGGGGACGGGTCTCGGCTCTCGCGGACTCGTGGCACGGAGTGGCCTGGAGCCCGCGCGCGGTTTCAGTGTAGCGTCGCGGCCAATCCGGCCAGCATGCAGATGATGAGCACGACGACGAGCAGCCGCTCCAATCGCGCGTTCTCACCGGCGCGCCGCGCGACGAGCAGCACGCCCAGGCAGCCGCAGGCGTCCGTGACGAGGTCGAACGGCGTCGCATCGCGACCGCGCACGTTCGACTGGTGCCACTCGTCGAGCACGGCCCAGCCGAGCACCAGCACGCTCACTGCGACGATCCGCGCGCTCGTCAGGTCGGCCCACGGACGCGGCGCGGCGCGGCGCGGAAGGGCGAGCGCGAGCCACAGCGCGAGCATGCCGAACTCGAAGGCGTGTCCACAGTTGAGCAGCCAGACCATCCAGAAGGCGCGCGCGCCCGGGCCTGCCTCCAGCGAGGACAGCCACCAGATCGCCGCCATCCAGGCGAGCGCGACGCAGGCCCACGCTCCGCGTGGTGCGCGCAAGCACAGCTCGCCGGCGCCGCGGACCAGTCGTGTCAACATCGCGAGCCGCTCGGGCGCGAGGGCGCGCGGGGCTGCCCGGGTGCGCTCACTTGCGCACGTCGTCGCGCGCGACGCTCACGACCAACCCGCGATTGTCGCTGGTGCGATGCACTTCCACGTGATCGACCAGCTCGGCGATCAGGAACATCCCTCGCCCGCGCTCGTCGAGCTCGTCGGGAGCGTCCTTGGGCAGCAGGCGCCGGCGCATCGCCTCGGGGTCGCCGCCGCCCTGATCCGAGACTTCGAGCCGCCAGCCGTGCCCGATGAACAACAGATGCAGCCCCATGCTCGCGCCGTGCAGGAGCTGCGAGTCGTCGAGCGCCGCGCCGCCGCCGCCGTGATCGACGGCATTGGCCAGGAGCTCGCTGGAGACCAGCATCAGGCGCTCGACCTCCCGATCGTGCAGGCCTTGCAGGCGCGCGAAGTGACGCAGCATCGAGCGCGCCAGGCGCACCGCGTCGTGCGTGCTCGGCAGGCGCAGGCGCAGGTCGCGCGCGGTCGTGAAGCCGCGGCCGTACGGGCCGGGAGCCGCGGCGGCGCCCTCGTCGAACCCATGCGGCGCGTCGACCTCGCTCATGCTTGCCGCTCCAGCTTGAAGGACAGATCGAGCGCCGGCGCCGAGTGGGTCAGCGCGCCGATCGAAATGCGCTCGACACCGCTCTCGGCGTACGCGCGCAAGTTGCCCTCGTCGATTCCGCCGGAAGCCTCGAACTCGACTCCGCGGCCGCGCGCGCGCGCGTGCGCGGACAGGCGCGGCACCAGCGCGCGCAGGCGGTCGGCGGGAAAATTGTCGAGCAGCACCACGTCGGCTCCGCCGTCGATCGCCGCACGGGCCTCCTCCTCGGTGCGCGCCTCGCACACGATGCGCATCTGGTCCCCGACACGCGCGCGAACTTGCGATACCAGCTCACCGATCGGACGGCCGGCCAGATCGACGTGGTTGTCCTTCACCAGCACTTCGTCGTACAGCGCGAAACGGTGATTCTCCGCGCCGCCGCAGCGCACCGCGTATTTCTCGAGCGCGCGCAGGCCCGGCGTCGTCTTGCGCGTGTCGAGGATGCGCGCGCGCCCGCCGGCCAGCTCGACCCAGGCCGCCGCCCGCGTCGCGATGCCGCTCATGCGTTGCACGAAGTTCAGCGCGGTCCGCTCGCCGGCCAGCAGCGCCCAAGCCTGTCCGCTCACGTTGGCGACACGCTGCCCGACGCACAGCACATCGCCGTCGCGAGCCGCGCGCTCGATCTCGACGTCCGGGGTGATCCGCTCGAACACGCGGCAGAACACGTCGATGCCGGCCAGCCGACCCGCCTGCTTGGCGAGCAGCGTTCCGCGGGCGCGACAAGCCTCCGGCACGCAAGCGGCCGTCGTCACATCGCCGCGCGGATCGAAGGCGCGGCCGGACGCGGCACCCAGGTCCTCGCGCAGGGCCGCGTCGACGAGCTCGTCGATCCACGCCACGGGCAGCGCGGAGGGCGGCCCCCTGCGCGCGCTCCTCCCGCGCACGGTTCCGCCGTCGATCGGAGCGGGTCGCGACATGCAGGGTGGATTATGCGCGATGCGGCGTGCAACGTGTAAGGAATGGCCGTAGGTCCCCGCCGCCGCTGGGTCTGGTTGCTCGAGATCGTGCTCTTCACGGCGCTGTGCGCCTGGCTCGGAATACGCCTGATCGACGACATCCCCCGGCCGGAGGCCAGCGTGGACTTCAAGATCCAGCTGAGCGACGCCCACGACAAGGCGTTTCTGTACCGCGACGAGCAGGGGGCGTTCCGCTTCGTCGTGACGCCGTTCGAAGGCGCACAGCGCGCGCTGAGCCCCGACGAGTTCGCGCGTCTGGTGTACGAGGATCAGTCGTCGCGTGGCAGCTTGCAGGTGCTGTTCAACGTCAGCTCGGCGCAGGGTCTGCTGTGGGTGGCGCTCGGGCTGGCCGGCCAGGTGTTGTTCACCGGGCGGCTGGTCGTGCAGTGGTTGGCGAGCGAACGCTCGGGTCGCTCGGTCGTGCCCCCCGCGTTCTGGTGGATGAGCCTGGCCGGCGCGACGATGCTGCTCAGCTATTTCCTGTGGCGGAAGGACGTCGTCGGGGTGCTCGGTCAAGGCTTCGGCTGGCTCGTCTACGTACGCAATCTGTGGATGATTCACGCCAATCCGTCAGAACCGGTGCCGGCGACCGAGGATCCCGCGCCGGAGCCCTAGGCAGTCTCCTGTCCGCTCGGGCGCCGTGAATTCACTCGTGGCCGCGCGCGAGTCGCGCGTACTCGGCGCGGATCGCACGCGCGGTCTCCGGGCCGATGCCGGGAACGTCCTCGAGCACGAGCGGACGCCCTGCCACGCCTGCTTCCCAACGCGCTTGCGCAATCGCCAAGGCGCGCACCTCGCCCACGCCGGGCAACGCTTCCAATTCGAAGGCCGAATCACAGAGGAGGCTGCGCGGCCCGGCGCAGCGCGACTCGACGAAGGCGCGCGCGGCCTCCGGTATCGGCGGCCGCGCGGGCTCGAGCCGTTGGAGCAGCAGGCCGGCTCCGAGGGCGCCGACGAAGCCCCAAACGGGCCACTCCAGCCGCTCGGGAGCGTCCGATTCCACGACTCCCCTAGATGCTCGGCGCGCTCAGCGGTGGCGGCACGTGCTCCAGCATCGCGCTGCCCAGACCGCGCGGGCGCGCCGGCCGCAGCTCGAGCCGCTCGGCCAGCGCCAGCAGGCGGCCGGCGAATGGCGTGTGCGGATCCTCCCGCACGACGGGGCGTCGATTGTTCACCGCGTGGCGCACGGTCGCGTCCTCCGGCAGCCAGCCCAGGAATTCCGGCGCCCGTCCGAGGAAGCGCCGCGAGACCTCCTCGACCCGCCGCACGACGCCGGCGGCCTCCGCCTCGCTGCCGGCGCGATTGACGATCAGCCCGACTTCCTGGTCCGCCCCGAGCGCCAGCAGCACCTTGAAGAACGCATACGCATCGGTCATCGCCGTCAAGTCAGGCGTCGTGACGATCGCGACGAGGTCGCTCGCGCGCGCGAAGGCGAGCGTTTGTTCCGACAGGCCCGCGGCCGAATCGACCAGGCACCACTGGTAGTCGCGCTCGATCGCGCGCAGTCCGTCGGCGATGGTCGCGAGCTCGCGCGGATCGAGCCCGGCCATGTGCGGAACGCCGCAACCGGCCGCAAGCAGGTCGAGCTGCGGCCCGCAGGCCGTGCGCACGTCGTCGATCTCACTCGTCCCCTTCACGAGATCGACCAGGCTGCGCTCGGGGCTGGCGTTTTGCAGGATGTGCGCGTTGCCAGCACCGAGGTCGGCATCCACGAGAAGCACGCGGCCGCGCATGGAAAGCTGCGCGGCGAGCGACGCACAGATCACGCTCTTGCCAGTGCCGCCCTTGCCGCTGGCAACGCAGACCGAGCGCGCCGCGAGCCGAGGCTCGGCCCCGCTCGCCGCGCTGTCCACAGGGTGTGGGAGTCCGATCAGGGACCTGGCGCGTGCCCAGTACATGGTGGGCCATGTCCGGTGCGGGTAGCTGGCAGCCGGGAACAGGCCTCCTTGGAGGGGATCGGCCGGTCGAGGTCCGCTTCGGACCGATTTCCCGCTACTTCCGGCCGCCGGTCCCGAAAATCGGAACCTCCGGCGGCGGCGCCGCGCCGCCTGCCGGCGCCGCCGCCTCAGGGCAGCTTGTGGAACGCGTCGTACTCGTCCTGCGTCAGCAACGGGATCGCGCCGAGGCGAGTCTCCGGCGGCGCGGACGCAGCTGGGTTCCTGGCCGTCGGGGCCGACTCGGCGATCGCCGCATCCGGCGACGCCGCGCGCGGCGGGTTGCCCGCGGGACCGAGCAATTCGACGAAGCGTCCGAGCAACTGCTCGAGGAAGCGCTCCAGATCGGAAGCGCTCTCCAGCGCACGCGAGTCGTGGCGTGGCGCGACCGCCGCGTACAGGCGCCCGTCGTAGCTTTCGATTCGACCGAGCATCGCGCCGGCGTGACGCCACGCGACGCTGCGACGGCTGGGCAACACCTCGACGTCGGGATCGAGTCGGCGCACCTTCGCCAGCAGGGTCTGGGCCAGTTCGCGCGTGCGCGCATCGAGCCCGCCGAGGAACGACTCCTCCGTCGCACCGGCCGCGCCGGCCGCGCCCTCCAGCGTCTGCGCCGGCGCCAGCCATGCGCTGACGCGCTCGCGTGTGCGCAGCTCGCGCAGTTCGTACAGGTCGACGCCGCATCCGGCCAGCGGGACCATCCGCTCGATCAGCTTGCGACTGAAACCCTCGGCCACGAGCACCACGCGGGCCGAGAGCTCGCTGCGCAGGCGTGGGCAATCGAGGTGCCGCGCGATGGCCTCGCCGTTGCGCCGCGCGAAGGCCAGCGCGTCGAGCGCGCGCAGCACCGGTTCCTCGCCCTCGCCGCCGGCATCGAGCACGAGCGTGAGCCGGCCGTTGCCGTCGACTCCGACGCAATCGGCTCGTTCGGAACTCGACAGCTCGAGGTCGTGCGCTAGCGGCTCGAATCCGGGCAATGCATCGACGAGCACGCGCTCCAAGTCGTTCCACGACGAATCGTCGGCGGGCGCGGGCGAATCGTCGCTGCGGCGAGTACGGCTCATGCGCTTTGAGACGCGCGCGGTCGGCCGACGCGCGCCACTGCGTTATTGGAACGGGCTCGTCCCGGGACGGCAAGGGCGCGCTCTGAACGCGGAACGGGCATGCGTCGCTCGAAGGCCAGCTTGCGCGCGTGCGTCAGTGCCAGCGCCAACGCATCGGTCGCGTCGTCGGGCAGCCCCTGGACCGATCCGCGCAGCAGTCGCGGCAGCATCGCGGCCACTTGCTCCTTGCTCGCCGAGCCGTGTCCGAGCACGGCCTTCTTGGCCTGCGCCGGGGAGTACTCGGCGATCGGCACGGCGGCCCGCGCGGCGCAGGCGAGCACGACGCCGCGGCTCTCGCCGATGCGGAAGGCCGACTGCACGTTGAGCGCGCTGAACGCGCGCTCGACGACCAGCCAGCTCGGTCGGCAGCGCGCGAGCACGCGCGGCAGCTCGACGGAGATTTCGGCCAACCGCTCGGCGAGCGCAGTGCCGGCGCGCGGCGCAATCACGCCGGCGAGCAACAAGCGCGGCCCGTCCGGAGCGATGACGATCGCGCCGTAGCCCATCGAACGCGTGCCCGGATCGACGCCCAGGATCACCGGCCACGTGCAGTCGGGAGGCACCAGGCAGCGCTCGTCGGGAGCGCCGCTGGACCGCGCGGCCTCCGCGGGCGCGACCCGCGGCGCGGGCGTGGCTTTGCGCTTGGAGCCGGCCATACGGGCACCCTACGCTCTCCAGCCCTGCCGAGGAAGCATGGCCGCGCCCACTCCCGACCCCGCGCTCGATCCGGCCGCGACCGCGCGCGCGGCCGCGGTGATCGTCGCGGCCGGTGCGTCCACCCGGATCGGGGGCGCGCTGCGCAAGCCGTTCATCGAGTTGGGCGGCACCAGCGTGATCGAGCACGCTTGCGCGGCCTTCTGCGCCGCGAATTCGATCGCCGAGATCGTGCTCGTCGCGCGCGCCGAGGACGTCGAGCTGCTCGAGCGCTGGTCCGCTGAGCGCCCGGCCTTCGCCAAGGTGCGCGCGGTCGTGCCCGGCGGCGCGACGCGCGCGGAATCCGTGCGGCGCGGCGTGCGCTGGTGCCACTTCGGGCTGCCGCTGATCGCCGTGCACGACGCGGCACGACCCTTCGTGTCCGGCGCAGCGATCGACGCCTGCGTCGCGACCGCCGCGCGCGAGGGCGCGGCGCTGCTCGCGATCCCGGCGCGGGACACGCTCAAGCGCTCCAGCGACGGCGCGCATGCCGAATCGACGCTCGAGCGCGCGGGCGTGTGGGCCGCGCAGACCCCGCAGGTATTCGAGCAGCGGCGCCTGCGCGCGATGCTCGAGCGAGCCGCCGGCGAAGGCTGCGATTCGACCGACGAGGCGGGCGTCTGGGAGCGCTACGTCGGCCCGGTCGCGCTCGTGCAGGGCTCCAGCCTGTTCTTCAAGCTCACCTCGCCGGAGGATATCGAGCTCGCGCAGGCGCTGTGCGAACGGCGCGCGGGCCGCCCCGATCCGCTGGCCCCCCCTCCCGGCCGGAGCCACGACGCATGAGCAAGGAACCCCAGTCGCAACTCCGCGTCGGCCTCGGATTCGACGTGCACCGGCTGGTGCCGGGGCGACCGTGCGTGTTGGGAGGAGTCGTGCTCGAGCATCCGACCGGGCCACTCGGTCACTCCGACGGCGACGCCGTGCTGCATGCACTGTGTGACGCACTGCTGGGCGCCGCCGGCCTCGACGACCTCGGCACACTGTTCCCCGACAGCGACCCGCGCTGGAAGGGCGCTGATAGCCGCGCGTTGACGCGCGAAGTCGTGGGTCGCGTGCGGGCGCGCGGAGCGGCGATCGTCAACTGCGACATCGTGATCGCCACGGAGGGACCGCGGATCGCGAAGCACCGCGCGGCGTTGCGGGAGAGCATCGCCGGGCTGCTCGGGATCGAGCCGGCGGCGGTCAACGTGAAGGGCAAGAGCGTCGAGGGGCTGGGCGCGCTCGCCGGCGGTGCCGGAGTGGCGGTGCAAGCCATCTGCCTGCTCGCGGTCGGACGCTAGCCCAAGTTCCGCAGTTGGAGAAAAGCGCGAGGTAGTTTCCGACGGCAGGTCCCGTTGGGAGGGTCCAGAGGGCCCGTTCGGCCGCGGAAAGAGCTGAAAAGTCGATGTAGTGACAACATGCCCG
>VGZE01000064.1 GCA_016872755.1 Planctomycetota bacterium | reverse complement strand
CAGGCAGGCCGCCGCGTGCGCTGGTGGTACGACGGCGCGCGCGTGCGGATCGAAGACGATCCCGAGCCGCAGCGGGAGTTGGTGTTGGACGAGCGCGCGCCCGAGCCGTTGCGCGCGCTCGCGCTGCTGTGGGCCGAGACGCGCGGATTCGCCGCGCGCGCGCAAGCGCCGCAGGGATCCTCCGCGCGCCGCTTGCGCTGCGCCGATCCGGCCGTGCCGCGACGCGCGTTCTCCGTGCGCGCCGGCTGCGACGGCTGGACCCTGGCTCCGGCTCAGGTTTTCGAGAACGCGCAGGACGACGGGTGGCTCGCCTGGAACTGGCAGGCCGAGGACGGCTCGCCCTGCTGCGCCGTGCGCAGCCGGGACGGAGTGATCGAGGTCGCCTCGCAAGACCTGGGCGTCCCGCAGGGGGACCCGGCGGCCTTCGCGACCTCGTGGTCGCGCCGCTTCGAGGCCGCCTGGGACACCGACGGAGTCGCGCTGGCCGCGCGACTCGAGCAGGGAGTTCGCGCCATGGGCGCGCCGGCGCGAGCGCGCTCGGACGAGGATCGTGGCGCTGGGACCGAGTGGACTTCCGCGCTGGCGAGCGCGGCGGCCCTGCTCGCCTTGTGCGCGGCGCTCGCCTACCCGCGGCGTCCGCGCTAGCTGGGATCGCGGGGAGGACGCTGCTCCAGCGCGCCGTACATCGGCTCGACCAGTGCGTCGCGCGCCGCATCACGGCCGGCCAGCGGATCCTGCTCGGCGTCGGGCGGATCGCCCGCGGCGTTCGGATCAACGCGCCCATAGCGCCGCTCGAAGCGCGCCAGGAAGTACAGGCCGATCAGCACGGCGAACCACAGCGTGCACAGGCGCGTGATCAGCGTCGCTCCGCCGGCCTTGGCGCGCGCGATCTCGCCCGGCAGCCCGTCGAGTTGCTCGAACTTGACGCGCAGCAAGCGGCCCAGGCCGAGCTCGGTGACGCCCAGCCCGCCGGGCACGATGATCGCGACCGCGCCGGCGACGGCCGAGATCGCGTAGGCGCAGACCGCGTAGAGGAACGGCAGCGGTGCTGCGCAGAATTGGCTCGCGACGACCCAGAAGGCCGTGCACTCGCAGCCCCAGGAAAGCACCGATTGCAGCGTGGGCAGCAGCAGTTCGCGCGGCCGGAACAGCACGCGCGCGCTTTCGAAGGAGCCGTCGGCCTTGCCCGCATAGCGCCAGAAGTACGGCGTGCGCTTGAGTTGCGCGACGACCAGGCGCGCGAAGCGATTCGAACTGATCAGGGCGCTGGCGGCGAGCGACATTCCCAGCCCGCCCCAGAACACCCACTGGTACTCCGGAAAGCTCGCGATCCCGCCGATCGCGATCAGGATCAGGTAGCCGAGCAGATCGGTCACGCGCTCGGCCACGACGATCGGCGCGCTGACGTGGATGGGCGTGCCGGTGACGCGCCGGATCAACCAGCTCTTGAGGACCTCGCCCATCTTGCCGGGCGTGATCCCCATCGAGTACCCGGCCATGTAGATCGTGAACGAGGTCCCGCGCTCGAGCTGGATCCCGAGCAACTTCCGATAGCGCTCCCACTTCAGGAAGCGGATCAGGTAGTTCCCGCACGACAGCGCGAGCGCGACCGGCAACGCCCACAGCGGAAAGGTTCGCAGCGCGTCGACGAACTCGCGCCAGCCGACGAAGATCACGATTCCGATGTAGACGAGGACGCCGAACAGCGCTCCGTAGAGCACCTTGCGCAACAACGGAGTGCGGTCGCGATCGTTCAGAGCGGCGTCCAAGGGGCGGAAGGTAGCCTTTTTCGGGCCGTGCGGCACCCGAACTGGATGGCCCTTCGCTGGGGTTGAGGGCGTCCATCCGCTATCCTGCGCCGCGCATGGAAACGCCGACCACTCAAGCGGCCGCCGACTGGCTCGGCCCGGCGCTCCTGTGGCTGGTGGGGGCCTTGTGCGTGCTCTCGGCGTTCTCGGCGTGGTTGTTCTGGCGGCAGCAGGAGCTGCTCGCCGAACTCGGCGGCAAGCTGGCGGCGCTGGAGCGCCTGGCGGGGATCGAAACCTCCGTGCGCGGACTGTCCGACGCGCGCGGCGACCTCGATCTGCGGCGGATCGAACACGTGCTGGTCGACCTGCGCAACGCGCAGCGCGGGCTCGAGGACGCGCTGCTGCGCGCGATCGAGCGCGGCTCGGCCGCGGGCGCCGCACCGGCCGCGCCCGGCCTCTCGGACGCGATCACCAATCGCCTGCTCGCGCTGGGCTACGAGCGCGTGCAGATCGCGGCCGCGGCCGACGAGCTCGCGCGGCTCGAGAGCGCCGACGGCGACGTGCTGGTCGAAGCGCGCAAGAGCGGCGTCGCGCACAAGGGCCGCGTGCTCGTGCGCGGCGGCCGCATCCACGCGGTCGAGATCCAGCCCCCGTTCGCCGTGTTCCCCTGAGTTCCCGCCCCCCTCCCGCTCCGCATGCCGACTCCGACCACGATTGCCCGTCTGTCCGAGCACGCCGGCCAACAGGTGCACCTGCGCGGCTGGCTGTACGACCTCTCCTCGAAGGGCAAGCTGCACTTCGCGAAGCTGCGCGACGGCTCCGGCATCGTGCAGTGCGTGTTGTTCCAGAAGGGCGTGCCGCCCGAGCTGTTCGAGGCCGTCGGGCACGCCGGGCAGGAGTCCAGCCTCGAGCTGTGGGGCAAGTGCGTGGCCGAGCCGCGCGCGCCGGGCGGCTACGAGATCCAAGTCGAGGGCGGCCGCGTGCTGCAGCGCGTCGAGGGCTATCCGATCACGCCCAAGGAGCACGGCATCGAGTTCCTGATGGACCACCGGCACCTGTGGCTGCGCTCGCGCCGCCAATGGGCGGTGATGCGCGTGCGCGATGCGGTGATCACGGCCATCCGCGGCTTCTTCGACGCGCGCGACTTCGTGTGCGTCGACCCGCCGATCTTCACGCCCAACGCCTGCGAGGGGACGAGCACGCTGTTCGAGGTCGACTATTTCGAGCAGAAGGCGTTCCTCACGCAGTCGGGCCAACTCTACGCCGAGGCCGCGGCGATGGCGCTGGGCAAGGTCTACAGCTTCGGGCCGACCTTCCGCGCCGAGAAATCGAAGACGCGCCGGCACCTGACCGAGTTCTGGATGATCGAGCCCGAGGTCGCCTACGCGACGCTCGACGACGTGATGGAACTCGCCGAGGGCCTGTTGTGCCACGTCGTGCGCGAGGTGCTGCGGCGGCGGCGCACCGAGCTCGAGGTGCTCGAGCGCGACCTCGCCAAGCTCGAGCGCATCCAGGCGCCGTTCCCGCGCATCAGCTACGACGAGGCCGCCGCGATCCTCGCCAAGCACCCCGAGTCGACCTTCAAGCACGGCGACGATTTCGGCGCGCCGGACGAGACGATCATCTCCAACTCCTTCGACCGACCGGTGCTGGTGCACCGTTATCCGCACCAGGTGAAGGCCTTCTACATGAAGCGCGATCCGGCCGACCCCTCGAAGGCGTTGTGCGTCGACGTGCTCGGGCCGGAGGGCGTGGGGGAGATCATCGGGGGCAGCCAGCGCGAGGACGATCTCGCCGCGCTCGAGCAGCGGATCGCCGAACACGGACTGCCGCCCGAGCCGTTCCAGTGGTACCTCGACCTGCGCCGCTACGGCTCGGTGCCGCACGGCGGCTTCGGGCTCGGGCTCGAGCGCACGGTCGCGTGGATCTGCGGCATCGAGCACGTGCGCGAAGCGATTCCGTTCCCGCGCACGATCTACCGGCTGACGCCCTGAGGCGCGCCGCGCAGCCGCGATGCCCGCCGTCCCGCTCCTGCTCGAGGTGTGCGTCGACTCGCGCGAGCGCCTCTCGGCCGCGCTGGCGGGCGGCGCGCGACGCATCGAGCTGTGCGCGCGCCTCGATCTCGACGGACTGTCGCCGGAACCCGAGCTGCTCGAGCATGCGCTCGCGACCTGCCGCGTGCCGCTGCACGTGATGGTGCGGCCGGCGCCCGGCCCGTTCCGACCCGCGTCGCCCGAATTCGGCCGCATGCTGCGCGAATGCGAGCAGCTCGCGCGGCGCGCGCCGGGCCTGGTCCTCGGACTGCTCGATCACGAGGAGCGCATCGACCTGCCGCGCACGCGCGAACTCGTCGCAGCCGCCCGGCCCGCGCAGGTGACCTTCCACCGCGCCTTCGACCGCGTGTGCGACTTCGAGGGCGGGCTCGAGCAGTTGATCGAGCTCGGTGTCTCGCGCGTGCTGACGAGCGGCGGCGCTCCGACCGCGTGGGAGGGACGCGCGCGGCTGGCGGCGCTCGTCGAGCGCGCTCGCGGCCGCATCGGCGTGCTGCCGGGCGGCGGCGTGCGCGCCGATCACGCGCGCGCGCTCGCTGCCGCGACCGGCGCGACGGAATTGCACAGCTCGACGCCGTTCGTGTTGGCTTGAGGGGCGCCGGTGCCGCTGGTGGCGCGCCCGACTGGGCGTGCGCCGCCAACGCACTTCGGGCTCTCAGATAGCCAGCAGAATGGCGACCGCGTCGCTGATACCGACGACGGCGAAGCCCTGGGCCGGGTCGAGCACGACGTACGCGTGCTGGGCGACGAGCCCCGCCAAGCTGACGATGCCACCCGGCAGTTGCAGCGCAGCGGTTCCCTTGCCCGTCGGATCGAGCAGTCCGAACGACCCCGGGTAGAGGGCGCTGTTGGGATTCTGCAGCGTGTAGATCAGCAGACCGTCCGGGTTCAGCGGGAGTGTGAGATTTCCGACGGGGATTCCGGGGTAGTTGCCCGCGAAGGAGGCCAGCAGCAAGTACGGCTTGCCCGCCAACGAAGTGCCTGCGTCGAGCGCGAAGCCGACCGAGTCCGGTCCCAGCACACTGACAACGACCTTCGACGGGAGCAGCGGCGCGCAGCCGGAAGCGTCACGCGGGAAGTACTGCACGATACCGCCGTACGGGCTCGGCGGGGGCATCCCATTCCGCGCGACGAACACGTGAGTGTTCGATATCGCCGCACGGCTCGCAAAGGCGAAGCCGCCGTCGATCGGGCTGGGTGCGACCTGCGTCTGCATCGTCCAGCCGCTGCCGTCATCGCGGAACAGGTAGCCGAGGCCCTTGTAATCGCCGAGCTTGTCGGCGTAGGGCGCGCCCGCGATCAGGTGCTCGCCGTCGATCGCGAATACGTGGCCGAAGGCGGTCGTGCTATCGCTCGTCGGGTCGGGATCGGAAATGACCTGAGTCTCCGTCCAGCCCGCGCCCAGGTTTCGATACTCGCGAATCTTGCCGACGAAACCGGTGGCCTCGTACTCGGCGGGTGCGCCGACCAGCAGCCGACCTGCGTCGAGCGCAACCCGTGCGCCGAATTCGGAGTGGAAATTCGGCGCTCCTGGATCGGAATCGGGCAATACGGTGACGAGCGACCAGCTTCCGGCCATGCGCCGGAACAGGCTGACGCTCCCGTCGGTCCAGGGCGCCGTGATTCCGTTCGGTGACGAGCCCGGCGCTCCGACCGCCAGCAAGTCGCCGTCGAGTGCGAGCGCGTGTCCGAAACGCTGAAAATTCGCCGTCGAGGTCGGTTCGAGCAGCGTGTCCAGAATCCAGTCGGATCCCTGACGACGGTAGACGTATACGGCGCCGCGGCCCGGCCCCGAGCTCGAGAGCCCGGGCGCACCTACGAAGAGTTGCTCGCCGTCGAGGGCGAGCGCGAATCCGAACTCAGCCGCGTTGGGAGCGCTCGAGATCGCCAGCTTTTCCAACTGCTGCCAGCCCTGGTCGGTGCGTTCGAAGAGAAAAACGGCCCCTGGTACGTAGAACTTCGAACCGAGCGCGCCCACGGCCACGCTCTCGCCGGCGAGCGCAACAGCCGAACCGAAGTGGCCGTTCTGCGTGGGATCGGACGGCAGGATCGTCGCTGCCGGAGACGGAGCGCCGCCGTTCCAGAAGTAGATGTGCGCCGCGCCCTGTTCGTACAGCGGCGCCTGATGTCCTGGGGCGCCCACGACGAGCAGCTCGTCATTGACGGCCAGGGCGCTGCCGAAGGACTCGGCCGGCTGGCCGAGCGTACCGACGATCGCTTCTTTCGGACACTGCGCTGCAGCAGTGGCGGAGAGTGCCAAGAACGCGGACACGAAACTTGTGCGAGCAAGCAGGGAGCGAGTCATGTTCTCCTCATGGAATGGGTGCAGCGAGAGTGCGCGCGAGAGACGACTACCAGAACGAGGTAACAGAAGTCCCGCCGAAGCACGGCGGAAAGGGCTGTGAGCGAGTGGACTCAGGTCGCGCAGCGCTCAGTGGATCTTGATCGGCAGCGGCGCCGAAATCGTGCGGATCGGACAGGTCTGCGCCAAGTCGATCACGACGTAGCCGAGCACGAACGAGATGCCGACCAGGCCCGGATCGTTCGGCACCGCCAGTGCCGGAACCGTGCTCCTGCCCTGCGCATCGAGCGTGCCGCTGAATCCGACGAACACTGCACTCGGCTGCAGCGACAGGAAGAACAAGGCATCAGCCGCGAGCGGCAGCTGCCCGGCGCAGGTCTGGATCGGCGGCGTGCTGCTGAAGGCGGCCGCGAGGAGGTAGGGAAGACCCGGATCCTGCGGTGCGCACAGCTCGAAGTGGCGCGCCGTGCCGATGTGCGTGACGCCGAGTTGCGCGAGCGCGGCCGCCGGACCGCCGAGCTTGACCTTGTGCACCTGCGGCGGCCCGATCGGCACCTCGACACTGACGAGGTAGTCACCCGGCAGCACGGGCTGGCCGAAGTTGTCGGTGAGATCCCAGTGCGAAACGACGGTGTCACCGACGCCGAGCGGAATCGGCACGAGGGTCGGACAGGACAGGTCGAACACGACGACGCCGGCCGCCGTGTGCACCTCGAACGGGCACGCATCGGCAAGCGACGTGTCCACCAGCCCGTCGTTCGACATCGCAATCGCGATCGGACAGCCGAGCGGCGCCACCGGCGGGCCGACCGTCGATCCGATTTGCGCGTCGAGCGCGGGTGCGAGGGGAACGAGCAGGAGCAGCGTGGCAAGACCGTTCATCCGGTGGATCCTCCAGCTCGCGGCCGCGCGGGCAGGCCGATGCCGCAGGCGAGGCGAACGCTTCGATTGTAGCGAGCCGTTCCCGGCGCGCCGGGTGGGTTCAATGCGCTGGCAGCGCGATCCGGAGCGCGTCGACTCCGCCGACCGCGCCGGACACCCGTCACCGGCCCGCTGCGTCGGCCTCGTCCGCGGCGATGACTCGGTCCCAGGCGGGGGAGCATGCGCGCAGCGCGGCGATGTTGGTGGCGCGCTCTTGCCCTTCCGACGAACTGCGAAACCTGGCTTCGAAGAGTTCTTCGATCAACGTGCTGCGCTCGGCGCCGCTGGACTGCGCGAGTGCGATCGCGGCTGCGCGGAACGCGCCATCGGGTGCCACGGCCTCCTCGAACGTGGCCAGCACCGGTGCAACGCGCATCGAACAGCTGATCGTCGTCCCGCGTCGGTGACATCCGACCGGCGTCCAGGAATGTTCGTGCTCGATCTGGATGTGCTCCTTCCACCAGCGTTCGTAGCCCGCCGAGTGGGTCGGATGCGTCTCCCTCCAGCACGGAACGCCGCAGACTTCGGTGCGCTGTTTGCGCAGGCCGCAGACCTCGCAGTTCCAGGTGCCGCGGTCGATGTATTCCGAACCCAACCCGAGCGCCGCGAGGATCGGCGCGACCGACAGGCAACCTGCGATCCACGGCCATTTCCCCGTGCGTGGCCTCGTCCGCTTCATCGGAGATCCGTACCTCCGCCTGCTCTGATGACTACACGTGGCGCGCTATTCCGCGGCGTCGAGATCGCGCGCGCCCCCGAACCAGGCGCGCAGGTGCCCCGCTGCGATCGCGCCGCGCGTCAGCGCAACGCGCCCGCGGCGCGCAGCGCTTGCTCGAGCTTGAGGATCTCGATCTGCCGGCGTTCGACGGAGCCGTCGGGGTGGAAGGTCTTCGGCAGCCCTGCGCGCGCGGAGAGCGCCTCGGCCGCGCGGTGCCGCGCCCAGGCCGTCTGCTGCGAGACCTGGAAATCGCGCTCGTCCGTGGCGCCGATCCATGTGTCGATGCGCAGCACCTGCAACAGGAACGGCAGCGGATCGTCGCGGCCGTGCAGCACGCACGAGCGCGCACACTCGACGCGCACCTCGAGGTCGGGGTGCGCGGTGTTGCCCATCGCGAGCGCGAGCAGGCGCTCCAGATCGGCGGCCGAGGCGGTGGGAGCGAGGCGCGCGAAGGCCTGCGCCGCCGTGACATCGACGGCATCGGAGCCGACCTGCGGGCCGAGCACGCGCTGCTCCAGCCGCAGGAGCAGTCGCTCCAGCGCCTCCGGCGCGCGACTGCGTCCCAGCAGCACGGCCGCGCGGACGGCGCGTTGATCCGCGCCGGCCAGCGCGTCGCTGAGCTCGGTCAGCAGCGCAGGCTCGAGCGCGCGCGGCGCGGCCGAGTCGGGAAAGGTCTGCAGCGCCAGGTCGATGAACGCACGCGGTTCGATGCGATCCCACTGGGCCAGGTGCTCGGCCTGCACGCGCGCGGCGCCAGCGACCGCGTAGCGGTCCGCCGGTGCCTGGCAACCGAGCAGCAGCAGAAGGCAACCGAGGAGCACGCGCATGCGGACATCCTGCGTCGAGGGACGGGAAATTTCCACGTGACCCGCTACCGCGAGCGTGCGACTGCATCCAGGGGAGCGGAGGTATCCATGCATTCTCGATCCATCGAATCGTTTCTACCCGTCCGATCCCCGTCCCGCGGCCTCGATAGCGTCAACGCGGCAGCGCGCGGTCTGGCGCTGCTCGCGGCCTTCGGTCTCGCCGCGAGCGCTGCGCCCGTGCGGGCCCAGGCTCCCTTCCCAGGAGCGCTGTGGGTCTCGACCGATCTCGACCTGGCACCGATTGGAGGCCTGCCGGCCCAGGACGATGCCAATGTGCTGCGCGTCCAGATCGGTGCGAGCCCGCGCGCGATGATCGGCACCGGGCACTGGCAGGCAGCCCTCGGAGTCGCGCCGCAGGACATCGATGCGCTGGCCTTCCGGCCGGGCCTGCCCTTCGATCGTTACGACGGGTTGGCCTTCTCGTTGACCATCGGCGAACTCGGTGTGCTCGACGGCGACATCGTGACCTTCGGAGCGAATGGCAAGCTGCAGGTGCTCGTTCCCGAGAGTGCGTTCGTGCTGGCACTGGGAGCCCCCGGCGCGAACATCGATGTCGATGGCCTCGCCTTCGATGCGGTGGGCAACCTGTACTACTCGCTCGAGAGCGATCTCAACACCGCCGTGCTCGGGCCGCTGAAGGATGGCGACATTCTGCGCATGGATGCCGCGGGGGCGATGACGCGGGTCTGGACCGAGGAGGATGTGCAGATCGCGCTGACGACCGCCACCGGACTGACTTCGGCCATCCTCGACGTGACGGCGCTGGAGTGGGTCCAGGGGGACCTGTGGGTCACCACGATCGGGCCCAGCTCGGTCGATGGCAGTGTGCTCGTGCTCGGACCGACGCCGTACCTGCTGGCCGCCGAAGCCGATTTCGGAATCGGAGGTGCGGAGTTCGATGCGCTGGCGCTCGTGCCCGCACAAACCGAACCTGCGGTGCTGTCCTTCGATTTCGCCGCTTCGGTCCCCGGTGGCACGGTCAAGGGACAGATCCAAGGAGGTACTCCGCTCGCTCCGGTATTGGTCCTCTGCGCGGGCAATGCCGGTTCGTTGGATCTGACGGCCCTGCCCGGCTTCGGCAGCCTGCTGCTCGATCCGGCCGACCCGTGGATGCTGGCCACGCTGAGCGGACCCGGGGCGAGCCTGGGCAAGCTCGACGCCGCCGGCGGGTTGAGTGTCACTTTCCAGTTGCCGCCCGGCCTGATGGGGGGCAGCGGATTCGCTGGAGAAAGCGGGTGGAGCTTCCAAGCCCTCGAGCTGCAGCCGCTGCGCCTTGGAGCTCCCGCGCGGATTCGGCTCTAGGCGTTCCGTTCGCGCGCAGAATCGGCGGAGTCGTGTCGGCGCCGCAGCGGTCCGGTCGAATCCGGGTCGCTGCGGCCGCCGGTGCGCAGCGCGCGACCCCGATCGCGCGGGCGAGACGGACCCTAGGGCAGGAAACAGCGCAGGCCGCGCTCGTCCGAGACCCACAGTCGGCCTTGCGGAATCGACGCGTTGGGTGCTTCCCAGGCCACGTAGTTCCACTGACCCTGACGCTCGAGGTGGCCCTGTCGGCCCGCACCTTGCTCCGGTGCGTACTTGAACTGGTCTGCAAGCACCTCGACGCTCAATTTCGTCCACGGGGAGACGAGTCGCGTCTCCGCCGCGGCCGAGCGTTGCAGGCGCACGAACGCCCCCTGCGCGCGTTCGATCTCCGCCGGCGTCGGCGGCTCGATATACGGGCGATCGACCGGGTGCAGCGTCGGAACGACACTGGAGTTCCACTGCGCGAGTCGGCCGTCGACGAGCTTTGCGCACAAGGTGCCGCGCGTTGCGAGCGTTCCTTCCGCGGGCGGTGACCCCAGCGCGTGCGGTCCTTCGATCTCGCCGGTGGCGGCCTCGACCAGGAAGCACACGCCGTCCTCGCACAACACGAGCAGCCAGCCCGGACGCTGGGGCAGGAACATCGGCGTGCGAGCGATGCCGCCGAGCGTGGGCAGCTTGCGCTCCCAGCGCAGGCCGAATCGGCCCTGCTTGCGCAACTCGCCGCTCCGATTGGCCAGCACATGGTCCTCGCCGACGGAAACCGGCAGGGCCTCGACGTCGCCGTCGGTGTCCCAAGCGCGCTCGGGAATGCGATAGAGCACCAACGAGACATTGGCGGGGTCGCGCATCTCATGGCGACGCGTGATGTATCCGGGGGCTTCGATCTCGAACTGCACCGATTCCCCGAAGGCGGAATGCAACACGAAAGGCGTCACCCGCGTGCTGCCGTCCTCGAAGCGCACGCGAGCGCCGGCCGGCTCGGTGACGATTCGCCAGGGCAGCGCATGCTCGCCGAGATCATTGCAACCCGCGGCAAGGGTCGCGCGCGCCTCGCTGTGGCGGCCCTCTTCGGCCAGCCCGCGGGCCTGCTCGAGCGCTTCGAAGTGCCGGCGCACCTTGTCCCGCTCGGCTTCGAGCGACGGCAGGAAGGACGGAGCCACGGCGGAGATCAGCTCGGCATAGGTGGCCAAGGAGCGCTCGAAATCGAGTGCTCGCGCCTGGGTGCGCGCCGTCTCGAGCATGCGATCCTGCTCCTTCAGCGTCTCGCGCGCCGTCTCCAGCCGCTGGGCCTGCGCGCGCTCCGAGCGCGCCGCGACGGCCGCGGCGCTGACGCGCATCAGGTGGGAGCGGAAGTCGTTGACGTCGGCGGCCTTCGGCTCGCCCTCGCAGCGCTCGACCAGCGCGCGCAGCATTTCCAGCTCGCGCTCCTCGTCCATGATCGCGACCTCGGTCGGAGCCACGTTGGTGCGCGTCGCCGCCGCGCGATCCTCGATGCGGCGGGCCAACAACGAGAGCAGGCCCTCGCGCGTCGGCCACTCGGGAACGTCGATCGAGAGCTTGGGAGGGGCGGGCAGGGTCAGCGCCCGCTCGAGCCCGACCAGCGGATCGCCGGTCTGGCACTCCTGCTGCACGGCCTCGTAGTCTGTGAGCCAGTCGGTGCGCCGCTGCTTCTCGGACTCCACGATGCGGCGCTGCAAGGCCGCGCGCAGGGCCACGACTTCCGGTCGGACGTCGCCGGCGTATTCGCGCTCCAACTCCACCAGGCAGACCCTGCCGTCGGGGCTGAACGCGGCGATGCTCGCGAGGTGTTCCTCGAGACTGCTGTGGAGTTGGACCTTGACCACGGCGGCGAGCGCGGCGACCAGGAAGATCGCCAGGGCCACGGTCCCCTGGGTTCGTCGGCGCTTGCGGCGGCGCTCGAGCGAGGAGGTCTGGAAGAGCAGGGACTGGGCGTCCTTGTTGTCCGAGTCGCGGCGCAACAGTGCGCGGAGCGCCGCGAGCGCGCGTTCGTACTCGCCGGCGTCGATCAGCTCGTTCGCCGCCGCGGTCACCCAGGCCGAGCCCTCCTGGACCAGGCCCACCTCGCACAGCGAGAGACCAAGCTCGAGGCGCGCCGAGGATTGACTGGGCTGTTGGGTGGCGGCCAGGCGCAGCGCCAGCCGCGCGCGCAACATCTGCTGGCGGTCGCGGAACAGCGCCGCGATGCGCATCAATTCACCGAGCGCGCCTTCGCCGAGCGCACCACCCTGACTGCAGCGCCAGGCCATGCAGCGCAGCACGCAGGCGGCATCGCCGCGGAACTGCTCGCGCAGCGACTCCCAGCGCGCCAGCGCGCCGCGCCGGTCGTCGATCGATCGATCCAGCGTGCGCAGCAGTCCGCGTGCGTAGCGCACGGGCATCGCCCGCAGGGCGGGCGCCAGCCTGCCCGCATCCCACTCTCCGAGCAGCAGCGAGATCTCGCCTTGTTGCAGCGCTCCTCCCGAGCGCGCCAGCATCCAGGCCGTCAAGCGCATCGCGGCACGCGAGACCCGATACAGTTGCAGCTCGCCGATCGCGCACTGGAACAACTGATGCTCGCTGAACAGCGCGAGTTCGCCCCGCTCGAGCGCTTCGCGAACGGCCGCGCGGGCCTGGCAGAGCGGCCAGCCCATGCGATCGGCGAGTTCGCCCAGCGTCGCGCCGCCGTTGCATTGCGCCAGCCACTGACGGCGAGAATCCTCGGTGATCTCGACCTGCACGACCGGGACGCAGGTCGCGTCGAGGTGCAGCTTGCCTTCGCTCTCGTCCTTGAGGCGGGCGTGTTCGAGCAGCACGAATTCCGCCGTGTAGCCGGGACCGAACAACGTCGGCACATCGGGACTCGTGCCCGTCGCCACCAGGCCGAGCAGGCCGGCGATCGGCCCCGGGCTGAAGCGGAAGTGCATCTGCGGCGCGTCGAGCATCGCGTACAGCGATTCCATGCGCTCCGCACGTGCGACTTCCTGCATGCGCCGTTCGCGAACGGCCAGCGGCAGTTCCGCCACCCACGCGTTCTGCACGCGCCGCTGCAGGTCATCGCTGTCCTCGGAGGGGCCGGGCAACAGGAAGATCTGGCTGTCGAGCATGCCCAGCCGCACGGCCAATCCGGGCGCTTCGAGCAACAGAATGCCCTCGCGCTCGCTGCGCGAGAGGCTCTGCAGCACCTCGGATAGACCGATGCCCGCGACGTCTCCCTGGAAACTCATGCTAAGTGGGGCCCACGACGAAGCGATCCGTGCGAGGCCGGCCGGTATGGCCGGCCTGGCACGGAACCGCGCTCGATACGATGCACCCGTCGTATCGACCGCCGCTCCGGGGCACCCTTGAACGAAGACTCGGATTCCCGCCCCGCTCCTGGGAACACGCGGCGCGACTAAGCGCCGGGCAACTGCTCGGGCGCGTCGAAATCCTCGAGGATGCGGGGGTCGTCCACCACCACTTCGGCCAGCGGCTGGGCCAATGCGCGCAACGCGCGCAGCGGCTGATCGGGCCCGTTCGCCTCCAACCTGGAAAGAAGTTCCGCTCCGACCCAGACCGGGTGCCCGTGGCGCAAACGCACGTCCGCGCGCACGGCCGGCGCCAGCCAACCGCGCGCCGGCTCTCCCAGCGCGCTCCAGCGCGCGCACAGCGCCTGCACCGTCGCGGGCAGCACGCGCGGGCAATCGATCGGCCAGATGAGCGCGTGGCGGCCGGGGAAGGCTCGCGCCGCCAGGGCCAGCCCACCCGAACGCCCGCGCGCCCAGTCCGGATTGTGCAGGCACTCGACCCGCGCGTCCGAGCCGACCAGAGCGGCGCGGATGCGGGCATCGTCGGCGCCCGTGATCAGCACGACGCGCGCGGCCGGTTCGGCCGCGCGCAGTGCGCGTTCGATCGATTCGAAGGCGCGCAGGCCGTCGAATTCGAGCAGCGCCTTGCACGTGCCCATGCGCGTCGAAGCCCCGGCCGCCGTGACCAGCGCCAGCAGGTTCATCGCCCGATCCAGCGATCGTAGAGCGAGCGTGCACGCACGGGGTCGTCGGTGCCTTCCAGCAGTGCGCGAGCGTCGGGAAAGACCGTGAAGCGCACGCCGTCGGACTCGAAGCGCAGCATGCGACCGGCCTGTTCGACGTGCACGCCGGCCGTCCTCAAGCGCGCCGCGAGGGCACCCGCGTCGAGCCCGGCGGCACGGCCTTGGATCTGCACGGTGTTGCGGCCGCACAGCACGATCGGCGCGCGGTCCGCGGCCGCCTCGAGGAATTCGAAACGCCCATGCCCGCAGCTCGGACAGTCCGGATCGCGCGCCAGCTCGAGGCTCACGCATTCGCCGCGCCAGGCATCGATGCGCTGCAGGCGTTCAGTGGCGCTCGTGTCGGGCGCGTCGGCGGACAACCAGCGCAGCGCCAGCGCGACCTGCAACGAGGCGACCATCTCGACCGCCGGCAGGATCACGCCCGCGCTGTCGCAGGTCTCGAGACTGCCCGCCGGAGCGGGTGACGGAAACAGACAGCGCAGGCACGGACCGCGGCGCGGGCGCACGCCCAGCACCAGCCCGCTCGCGCCGACCACGCCGGCGTAGATCCAGCGCTTGTCGCGCGCAACGGCCCAGTCGTTGAGCAGGTAGCGCGTGGCGAGATTGTCGGTGCCGTCGAGCACGAGATCGACGTCCGCGCCGAGTTCCTCGAGCGCGCGCGCGTCGACGTGCAACGCATGCGCGTCGACGCGCGTCGGTCCGCCGAGCGCCGTCAGCGTCGCGGCGGCGGCCTCGACCTTCGGTTGTCCGATCTGCGACGGCTGGAACAGCACCTGGCGCGGCAGGTTCGATTCCTCGACCACGTCGCGATCGGCCAGGCGCAGGCGTCCGATGCCGCAGCGCGCCAGCGCGTGGGCGGCCGCTCCGCCCAACGCGCCGCAGCCGACGACGAGCACGTCGGCCTGCTGCAGGCGCAGTTGCCCGGCGCGTCCCAACGGCGCGAAGCGCGTCTGTCGGTCGAAGCGCCGCGACCAGTCGTGCGCCGGAAATGCCTCGGGCGTCTGGCTCACGAGAACAAGATCCACAACAGGCCGCCAATGCACGTCAGCAGGGCCAACAAGGCCAACGCGACCCCGGTCAGGAAGCGCCGGTTCGAAGGCGGCGGCATCTCCATCTCGACCCAGTTGAAGTAGCGGCGCACCCCGGCCTCCACCGCAGCCCCGCAGTGCGGGCACTTGGTGGCTCCGCTCGTGTAGGGAATCACGCCGTCGCATTCCATGCAGTAGAAGTTGCGCACGTCGCCGCCCTCGCGCACGCCGGGAGCCTGCGAACGCTGGCGATAGTAGGCCAGCGCCTCCTCGTTGGCCCCCGCGCGCGAGCGCGTCCAGTGCCGCTCGCTGATCGGACCCCAGCTGGCCTCCTGCGAGTAGCCGGCCTTGCGCGGGGCCTGCCGTCGTTGCGGCCCCTCCTCGGGTGGACTGGGCTCCGGCCCCGGCAGCGGATCGGTCATCGCGACGGGCCTCCGTTCCGAGGTCTTGACAGTCGCGTCGCGACGATCGATGCTCTTCGCCCCTTGCATCCGGGACATGCCGCCGGCGCTCCTTCGGCCGTGCGCACATGGTCTGGATGCATGAGTGGGATTCCCCGAGTACGGTGAGTGTAGCTCAGTCGGTTAGAGCACCAGATTGTGGTTCTGGGGGTCGCGGGTTCGAGTCCCGTCACTCACCCCACCCGCGGCCTCCGCGCGGCCGCGCGGGGAATGCCTAGCGAGCGGCGCGGAAACCGCGCGCGCCGGCTCGCCCCTCGCGGCGCGGCGTTTCCGTCTGCCGGCGGCGCGTGAATCGCGGCGCGGCGGAACCCGTGCTCGGCTCGGCCTGGCCGTGCAGACGTGCCACGAAACCCTGAGGCTTGGGCGGCGCGGGGTCTCCCTTTCGAACGGGAGCGGAGGAACTCATGATCTCGGCGCGGACCTCGACCAGGATCGGCCACCACAGAGGCGCGAAGAGCGCGATCAAGAACAGCTTGATGGCGGCACTCACGAACGGCAGTTCCAGCGCGGTCGGCATGCATCGGCCATCGTCCGCGGCGGGCCGCGCACTTGAGCCCGGCGCAGCCGCGCCCCATGGCCGCGCTCAGTAACCGCGCCGTGCGCTGCGTCGGGTGCGGACGAGCGGGCCGGCGCGCAACTCCGAAACCAGTGTCTTGGTCTGCTTGGGCGGATGGCGCGTCAGACGATCCAATTCCGCGCCCGCCGGAGGCCTCCCGAACAGCCCGCCTTCGCGCCACATGGCCGTATTGAGGTCGTGGTAGATGGCCTTCACCATCGGCCACCAGAATGGCATCAGCACGAGCAGGATCAGCAGCTTGACCCAGGTCGGGAAGCCGGAAGAGGTGTCCTTGGCGGCCAGGAAGAGCGCGAGCACCACGCCCTCCATCCTAGTCGCAATTCGCGTGGAGCGCAGCTGACCTTGGTCTGGTTCGCTGCGCGTCCACTGCAAGAGGTGGTCGATCGGTCGGTTCGACCCCCAGCGGTAGTGCTTGGGGAGCCGACGCGCAGTCAACCAGACCAGGGTCGGTTTCAGCCGGCCGGCGCGCGCCGCTCGGCCGCCGGTGTACCGGCCTCACGCTCGCTGCCGCAGCGCTGGCAGCGGTCGAAGTAGCGGACCTCGCCGGCCTGGGCGCTCG
>VGZE01000063.1 GCA_016872755.1 Planctomycetota bacterium | reverse complement strand
TGCCTCCCCGCGCGGCCGCGGGCGCCGCAGGCGCGGCGCGCCGCGCGCGCACGCGTGCTCGTCGTCGTCGGCACGGACACCGGCGTCGGCAAGACGGTGATCAGCGCGCTGCTCGCGCGCGCGCTGCGCGCGGCCGGGCCGCTGCGCTATTGGAAGCCGGTGCAGACGGGCGATGACGATGACACGCTCACCGTCGCGACGCTGGCGGAGCTCGGATCGGGCGAGCAGGTCGCGCCGCTCTACCGGTTCCCGCTGCCTGCCTCGCCGCACGCCGCCGCGGAAGCGGCGGGCGCGCGCATCGATCCGCAACGCCTGCTCGAGCGCCTGTTCGAGCTGCGCGACGACCCGACGCGCGGAACGCTGCTCGTCGAGCTGGCCGGCGGCCTGCTCGTCCCGCTGGACGAGCGGACGACGCAGGCTGACCTGCTCGCGCGCGCCGGCGCCGAGCTCGTGCTGGTCGCTCGTAGCGGGTTGGGCACGCTCAATCACACGCTGTTGACGCTCGAGGCGTTGCGCGCGCGCTCGCTGGAACCGCGCGCACTGTTCCTGGTCGGCCCAAGGCACGCTTCGAATCCCCGCGCGCTGCGCGAGCGCGCGCAGGTGCCCGCGATCGTCGAGGTGCCGCCGTTCGAGCCGCTGGACGCCCGCGCCGTCGCGACCTGGACGCGCGAACATCCGCTCGCGGAGTACTTGCCGTGACCGACCGCCGGCTCGACCCGGCCGCGGCCGCGGAACTCGTCGCGCGCGACGCGCGCTGCGTTTGGCACCCGTACACCCAGCATCGGCTGGAGCACGCGCCGCTGGCAATCGACTCCGCTCGCGGGGCGCTGTTGCGGCTGGCCGACGGCCGCGAGCTCGTCGATGCGATCTCGTCGTGGTGGACCTGCCTGCACGGCCACGGCGAGCCGCGCCTGGTCGAGGCGCTGCGCGCGCAGGCCGCGCGGCTCGACCACGTGCTGTTCGCCGGGGCTACCCACGAGCCGGCGGTCCGCCTGGCCGAGGAGCTGGTGCGACGGGCGCCGCACGGCCTGACGCGCGTCTTCTATTCCGACGACGGCTCGACCGCCGTGGAAGTGGCGCTCAAGCTCGTCCGCCAGCAGTGGGTGCAGCGCGGCGAGGACGCGCGCCGCGTGTTCGTTGCGCTCGAGGGCGGCTATCACGGCGACACGTTCGGCGCGATGGCGGTCGGAGATCCCGATCCGTTCTTCCGCGCCTGGCAGCCGCTCTTGTTCGAGGTCGCCCGTGTCCCCGTCGATGCGACCGCGCTGGCGGATCAGATCGCGCGTCTCGGCGCGCGCTGCGCCGGCGTGATCGTCGAGCCGCTGGTGCAGGGCGCGGGCGGCATGCGCATGCACTCGAACGCCTACCTCCGCGCGGCACGCAAGCTGTGCGACGAGTATGGCCTGCCCTTGATCGCCGACGAGGTGATGACCGGCTTCGGTCGCACCGGAGAGCTGTTCGCCTGCACGAAGGCGGGCGTCGAACCGGATCTCTTGTGCCTGGCCAAGGGCCTGACCGGCGGCATGTTGCCGCTGGCCGCGACGCTGTGCCGCGAGCCCTTGTTCGAGTCCTTCCTGCACACGGATCGCTCCAAGGCCTTCTTCCACGGGCATTCGTTCACGGCCAATCCGATCGCGTGCGCGGTCGCATTGGAATCGCTGGCGCTGATCGATGAGCGCGACACGCCGCGCCGACTCGCGCTGCTCGGCGAGCGCTTGGAGGGCCGGCTCTCGCAGCACCTCGCGGGGCGGGCGAGCGAGCTCGCCTTGCGCCGCTGCGGCGGCATCGTCGCCTTCGACCTCCCGACCGTGGACCCCGGCTATCTCAGCGCGCGCGCGCTCGAGCTGCGGAGGCGCGCGGTCGAGCGCGGAGCGCTGTTGCGCCCGCTCGGCAGCGTCGTCTACGCGATGCCGCCGGCTTGCACGAGCGACAGCGAACTCGACGTCATCGCCGACGCGATGCTCGCGCTCGCCGCGGACGCCTGATCCGGGCGCGATCCCTCAGGCCTGCCGCGCTCCGCGCAGCGCTCCGACCGCGAACACGATCCAACCCGCGATCAGACAGGTCCCCCCCAGCGGAGTGACCGGCCCGAGCCACGCCGGGCCGCCCAGCGCGAGCCAGTACAACGAGCCCGAGAACAGCAGCGTGCCGAGCGTGAACAGCACGCCGACCGCGCGGCAGACGTTGTGGCTCAGCTCGCGCGCGGCGAGGCCCGTCGCGAGGAGCGCGAGCCCGTGCAACAGGTGATAGCGCGACGCCGTCTCCCAGGTCGCCACATGGCCGCCCTCCTGCAACACGCCTTTCAGACCGTGAGCGCCGAAGGCCCCGAGAGCGACGCCGAGCGCGCAGAGCAGCGCGCCGAGGGCCAGCCAGGTCCGTGCGTGCATGTACCCGAGGGTAGCCGGCCGCGCGTCCGGATACGATGCTGCGCATGTCCAAGGAATCCCCGATCCAGGCCTCGTTCCAAGAGGCCGCCGCCACGCTCGCCGCCTTCCTTCGCGACCCCGCCTGCCTCGCCGGCGTCGAGCGCTTCGCACAGGCCGCCGCGGCCACGTTGAAGCGCGGCGGTCTGCTGATGTCCTGCGGCAACGGCGGCAGCATGTGCGACGCGATGCACTTCGCCGAGGAGTGGACCGGCCGCTTCCGCAAGGATCGCAGCGCGTTGCCGGCGGTCGCGTTCAGCGATCCGAGCCAACTGACCTGCATGGCCAACGACTTCGGCTTCGACGAGGTCTTCGCGCGTTCCGTCGAGGCCTACGGCAAGCCGGGAGATCTGCTGCTGACCATCTCGACGAGCGGCAATTCGCCGAACACGATCCGCGCGCTCGAGGTCGCCAAGCGCAAGGGCGTGACGACGGTGGGCCTGCTCGGACGCGGCGGCGGCAAGATGCTCTCGATGGTCGACGTCCCGATCGTGGTGCCGCTCGCGACGACCTCCGATCGGATCCAGGAGGTCCACATCAAGGTCATCCACATCACGATCGAGGCCGTCGAGCGGCTGATGTTCCCGGGCAACTACGCCTGAACCACGGGTCCGCGCCCCGCTCAGATCCCGTCGAGACCGAACGCGAAGGGTGACAGCGGCAGGCGGCTCGCGTCGAATCCGAAGGCGAGGCCCAGCGTCTCGATGTCGTCGCGGATCCCGCGCTCGGAGAACAGCAGCGTGAGCAGCGAGTCGTCCGACAGGTCGCCGCCGCCGATCGCGCCATGCAGGACGACCGTGCTCGCAGCGGCATCGCACTCGACTCGCGCCGACGTCCCGACGCGGCGCTGCAGCAGTTCCGCCAGCAGCCTTCGGTCGAGCACCTTGCCCAGACCCAGGATGCCCCGCAGCGGCTGCACATCGAATCCGCCGAGCGCCTCGCGCAGGCTGCTCGCGTCCGCCGGCGCGATCACGAGCAGGCCGGGCCGCTGATCACTGATCCCACGCAGCTCCTCGCCGAGCAGGGCCAGCACCGCGTGCGGCTCGCCCCCCCACTCATGCACGACGCCTTGCAGGTCGAGCGCTCGGCCGCAGCAGGTGTAGCCGACGATCCGCTCGCCTTCGAGCGCAACCCGCGTTTGCATGCCGCGACAGGCCAGCAGCGCGCGCATCTCGTCCACCGAGCGCTCGACGCGCGTCGGATGCGCATTGGCGAGCTCGTGCAGGCGCGGCGCATCCGCCGCCGTGGCCGTGCGCACGTCCATCCGCGGCAGGCGACTCGCGAGCGTCGGCGGCAACAGATAATCGTCCTCCGCCCCGATCGGGCGCCAGCCGCGCGCGTGGTAGAAGCGCGGATCTTCGGCCCACAGCAGCGCGATCGCACAGCCGCGCGAGCGCAATTCCAGCTCGGCGCGCTCGAGCAAGCGGCTCGCGCGGCCGCGACCACGCTCCCCGGGTGCCGTGCTGACGGTGCCGATCAGTCCGACACGCAGGCGCTCGTCCGAGCAGATGAAGGTGCGCTCCAGCACGGCGCAGGCGGACTTCACCACCCCCTCTTCTTCGATCGACAGCAGGTTGCGGTCGTCGGCGGCCGCCAACACGAGCGGCGAATCGGGCTCTCCCGCGTTCGGCAGGTTGTGCACCTCGCCGATCAGGCCGAGCGCTTCACGCGCTGCTGTTCGAAGACCGCTCATGCCCGGCGCGGACGCGCGTCGCCGCGTTCCTCCAACTGTCGAGACTGCCGCCAGAGCTCGATCAGGCCGTCGGCGATCTCGGCGGCCTCGCGCGTCGCCTCGCGCGAGCGCTCGACGGCGCCGCTCAGCTCACGTGGCGTCTCGACGCTGTTCGCGCCGGCTTCCAGGTCCCGCGCGCGCTGGGTCAGCCCGTCGAGCAGGGCGCGAAACGAAACATCGCCGGTCGTGCGGCCGGTGCTCTCGCCCGGTCGGATGGCGGCGCTGCCGGTGCGCTGAACGCGCGAGGTCAGGGCGTCGGGTCGAATGGATTCAGGGTTCATCGTTTAGCTCAGGAATCGAACGAAGCTGGTTTCGAGAATGCGCGAGCCGACGGCCATCACCGCTTGCAGCGACAATTGGCCCTTGGCGAGATCGATCGCGATTTCGCTGTAGTCGGCATCCATGCGGTCGGAGACCAGGCCTTTGATCCGCACGTCGAGGTCGCCGAGATTGCTGTTCGCATTGTTCATGCGCGAGCTCTGCGCGCCGAGCTTGCCCATGCCCTCGAGCACGTCGCTGTGGCCGCGATCGAGCTCGTCGAGCATCCGGTTCAGGCGCTCGGCCAGCAGGCCGTCCTCATTCGCGTTCGGGTCCTTGAGCGTCTCCGCGATGATCTGCAGCGCATCGAAGACGTTCACGGCCCCGTCGAAGGAGAGCAGCGCCTCGCCGGCGCTCTCGACGCCCGTCATATCGAGGTTCACGATCGCGCCCGTGGCCGCGTGCACGATTTGCTGATCGGCGGAGGCGAAATCGATCGGCTCGAAGGTCGAGCCGTCGATCGAGATCGAACCCGCCCCGCTGACGGTGCCGTTGAAGGCAGCGCTGCTCCAGCCCGACAGATCGAGGTGGATCGTGCCTCCAGAGCCGTTGGCGACCTGCAGATCGACGAGCGCCGCGGATCCGGGACCGGGAATCGCAACCGGGTCGCCGTCTCCGAGCGTGATCGTTCCCGCCACCGGGTCGACGACCAGCGCCTGGTCGCCGAGGAACGTGTCGTCTGCGCCGCCTGCGGCGAGCGCGATGCCCGCGGCCGCCAGGCCCGGCGCGCTCGTCGAATCGTGGCGCAGCACCAGGTGCTCGAAGCCGCTGCCCGAGTGCGCGCTGCTGCCGAGCTCCAGTCCGGTCTTCGAAGACAGGCTCGCCCCGCTCGGGTTCGCGTGAGCGAAGACGCGCGAGCCGGGCACATTGGTCGAGACCTCACCTTCCGAACCGATGCGCAGGTACTTCGTGTCGTGGTTGCCGCGATAGACGGCGCGCAGGTGGCCGCCGATCGAGAGTTCCTCGAATGCCTGCTTGTCCGTTGCGGTGCCTGAAAACAGGTGGCGGCCGTCGATCTGGAAATTGGCGGCGTCGAGCAGCTGCTCGCGGATCAGTTCGATCTGCGAGGCGATGGCCTCGCGATCCTCGTCGGACAGCGTCCCGTTGAGGCCCTGCAGGACCAGCACGCGCGCGTCCGCGATCATCCCGGACGCGTCTTCCAGCGTGCTCGCGCCGAGGTTGGAGTCGGACAGGCCGAGCACGATGCCCGACATGGCGCGCTGGGCCTGCGCCGAACGCTGCATGAGCTGGATCGTGCGCGACATCGCAGCCGGATCGTCGGAAGGCTGCAGCACGCGCTTGCCGGTCGAGGCCTGATTCTGGGTGCGCACCAGGCGCAACTGGTTGAAGGTGATGCCGTTCAGCACCTGCCGGAAGCCGGTATTCGTGCTCACGCGGGGGCTCATGATCTGCGGCTCCTGGACGGGCTCTCGGGGACGGACATCACAGCAGGTTGAGCAGGTCGTCCTGCAGTTGGTTCAGCGTCTGGATGTACTGCACGGCCGCGGTGTACGACTGCTCGAGCTGCATCATCCGCACCATTTCCTCGTCGACGTTGACACCGCTGATCTCCTCGCGGCGCAGCTCGAGGCCGTCGAGCAGCGCCTGGTTCGCCTCGAGGGCCGTGATGGCCACGCCGGCCTCGAAGCCGACGCTGCCGACCAGGTCGCTATAGCGCCCCTGGACCGTGTCGCCGTCGAGCGCGGCCACCGCCGTGTCCTGCACATCGAGGAGGTCGAGCAGGATCCCCGCGTCGCCGATGGCGCCGGTCGAGGAGGCCGCGATCAGGTCCGGGTCGTCGCGCAGCTCCTCGCGCACGCCGATGTCGGAAGCGTCGCTGCCGACGAAGAAGCTGTTCAGCCCCAGCGCGACGAGTGTGTCGGTCGTGTCCGGGTGCGCGATGACGTCGAGTCCGAACGCGTCGTTGTGCGACGCCGACAGCGTGCCGGTCCCGAACGAGACAGAGACGCCGGCGCCGACGGTCAGGAGTTGCCCCGGCTGGTAATCGTCGCCGACGTCCAGCGTGGCGATCTTGGCGCCGCTCCCGTCGAACACGTCGACTTTCAGGCCCGGCGTCGTTCCGATCACACCGTCGCCGTTCGGGCGGAAGATCCACTCGTCGTTGACGTCCCCGGTGTAGCCGCCCGAGACGGTGACGGCGACGCTTGCATTGGAGCCGCTGACCGGCGTTCCGATCTGACCCGCCAGCCCGAGCGCCGCGGCCGCGCTGCCGCCTTGAACGGTCAGGCTCTCGCTCGCACCGGTTCCCGCGGTTTGCAGGTACAGCGCGTCGCCGACGACGACCGCGACCAGGCCCGCGCTCGTCGCGCCGGGCGTGTTGTTGATGACGTCCGCCAGCTCGCTCGCTGTCGCCGCGCTGATCGCCGCGAAGTCGGACTGCGCGAAGGTCACCGCGATGTTGGTGGCGCCGACGTCGATCGAGAGCGTGTCGCCGTCGGAGAGGGCGAAGGGACCGGTCGCGCTGCCGAGCGACGCGGCGCCGCCGCCGAAGGTGCCGTCGTCGTCGGGGTGCGGATCGAGGCGCCGGCTGAAGTCGAAGCCGTAGCCGGCCTCCGCCTCGATCCGCAACCGACCCAGCGCGTCGACCTCGGCCGACAGGTGCGGCACCGCATCGAGCTGCTGCAGGAACCCCCCGACAGTCGTGTGCGTTGCGCTGATCGGGAGCGCATGGCGCGTCACGTTGCCGTCGTCCGCCGTGACGCTCACGTACAGCGTGCCGCTGGAGATCTCGAACGGCAGTCCGGCCTTCGAGAGCAGCTCGTCCGTGAGCTGACCGTCCCCGTCCATGTCCTTGAGCCGGTTGCTACCGGTCAACGACTCGAAGGGACCGGACTTGGGCACGCCGATCGCGTGCGCGCGGTTCACGCCGCGGATCAGCTCGTGCGCGATCGCATCGAGCGACTTCAGGTGCGTCGGTGCCTGCTCCTGGTACAGCTCGTACAGCCCGCCGAGCTGGCCGCCCTTGATCGGCACGGCGCCGGTCACGCCGTCGACCTCCAGGGCCAGCGAGCCGTCTTGGCCCTTGAAGAGCGACATCTCGTGCGCCTTGCCGGAGTCCACGATCAGGCTGCCGGAAACGATCACGCGCATGACGCCCTGTGCGTCCTCGATCGCCTTCACGTCGACCAGCTCCGACAAGCGACGCAGCGCTTCGTCGCGTCCGTCGCGCAGGTCGTTGGCCGTCGCGCCGCCTACCTCCGTCTTGCCGATCTCGCGGTTGAAGTTCGAGATGGCGCGCGCGAGCTCGTTGACCTCGCCGATGCGGATCTCGAGCTGGCTCGCGAAGCTGTCGCGCAGCTCGCCGATCTGGCCGTGCAACTGGCGGAAGCGCGAACCAAGGTCCTCGCCGGACGCGACGAGTCCGGTGCGGAGAATGTCGTCCTCCGGGCCGGCCGAGAGGTCTGAGACCTTCGCGTACCAGTCGTCCATCAGGCCGCCCAGCCCGTTCTCGGGTTCGCTGAACAGGCCTTCCATCTCGGACATGCCGGTCCAGCGCGCGGCGAGGCTGCCGACCGACGCCGTCTGGCCGAGGATGCGGCGATGGAGCAGCGCATCGACGTTGCGATGCACCGCGAGTGCCTCCACGCCCGTGCCGACGAACATCCCCTGAGACATCAGCGGGTGCGTTGCCGCCAGGGCGACGCGCTGGCGCGAGTAGCCGGGCGTCGTGGCATTGCTGATGTTGTGCCCGACCGTGTCGAGGCCGAAGCGCGCGGTCAGCAGGGCGCGCAACCCGGTGGTCATGCCGATGCCAGCCATGGTCCTAGCCCATCGCGTCGACCAGGCGTCCCTGGGTCTCGGTGGCGGCTTGATCCGGCCCGAACGCTGCGTCCAGCGCTTCTCCGAGCACGATTTGCTGCGATCGCGCGAGGATCGCGATTCGACGCGCGAGGCCTCGCGTGCGACGCGCGGCAACTTCCAGTTCCGCGCGGGCCTCGGCCAGCGCGCTTGCGGCATCGCCCGCGCGCGCGCACAGGCTGCGCAGCGTGAGGACCCGGGGACTCACGCGCAGATCCTGGGCGATCGCCTCGATCAAGGCGCTGCGCCGTTGCTCGCGAGCCGCATTGCGCGCGAGCTGTGCTTCCAGCTCGGCGGCTCCGACGGCAAGGGCGGCGAGATCGCCGCGCACGATGGACTGCTCGTAGGTTTCGAGCGCGCGGGCGAGCTCGCGCTGCGCGTGCAACTCTTCCTGAGCCCAGGCGCCGAGCTGGTGCAAGTGGGCGGTCTTCACGACTGACCCCCCACTACGCCGGCCTGCGCGGCCGCGGCCGCGTCTACCGGAACTTCGGCTCCCACGCGCCGCGCGATCTCGCCGTCCACGACGCGCGCCAGCCCGAGGTCGCCGCGCTCGGCGATCATCCGGCCCACGTGGTCGTCGATCCAGCCGTTGAACGTGTCCGCGCCGGTGCTCTCGCCGAAGAAGCCGTTCTCGAGCGTGCTGCGAACCTCCTTGACGAGCAGGCTCGACAGCAGCGCTTCGAACTGCTTGCCGACACGCGCTCCTGGACGCTGCGCGCTCTCCGCCCGGGCCAACGCCACCTCGAGCGTTCCACGCGAGGCGATCGAAACGTCGTTCACTCGAAAGTCGTTCATAGGGTCACGATCTCCGCATGCAACATTCCCGACTGCGACATCGAATGCAGGATCTGGATCATGTCGCGCGGCGTAACGCCGAGAACGTTCAGCACCTCCACGACCTCCTGCAGGTCGGCGGCGCCCTTCACGATCGACAGTGCCGATGCTTCCTCCTCGACCAGCAGCGACGTGCGCGGCAGCGTGGTCGTGGTCCCGCCCGAGAGCGGGCCGGGCTGGCTCGCCTCGGGTGTCTCGGCGACCGTCACGGTCAGGTTGCCCTTGGTGACGGCGCCGCGCGTGATGCGCACGCCTTCGCCGAGCACGATCACGCCCGTGCGCTCGTTGATCACGACGCGCGCGGTCGTCTCCGGTACGAGCTCGCGATCGAGCAGCGAGGCGACGAACGGGACGTGATCGCCGACACCCAGGTCGATCGGCACCTGCACGCGCACCGTCATCGCGTCCAGCGCGACCGCGCAGCCCGGGTAGAGCGTGTTGAGCACCTCGCCGACGCGAACGCTGTTGCCGAAGGAGCCCTTGAGCGCCCGCGCGTCGAGATACAGATAGCCGTTCTCCGTCACCAGCGAAGTCGGCACGTCGCGCTCGACCTTGCAACCCAGCGGGACCGTGCCGACGGTGGTCGAGTTGCGCACGGCGCTGGCCGACTCGCCCTCGACGCTGAACGCGCCCGTGGTGATCGGACCGGAGGCCGTGCCATAGACGTGCAGGCCCTCGGCCTCGGTGAGCTCGCAGCGCACGAGCGTGCCGCCGACGAGGCTCTTGCTGTCGTAGAGCGACGAGACGCGACAGTCGATCTGGCGCCCCGGCTTGATGCCCGGAGGCAGCGTTGCCTCGACCCATACGACGGCGATGTTCGCGGAGCTCACGCTCTGGACGTCGAGCTTGATCCCCTGGGTCAGCATCAGGTTGACGATGGCCTGCTTCGCGGCCTGACTCGTGTCCCCCGTGCCCATCAGGCCGGTGACCAACCCGACGCCCTGCACGACGTTGTCTTCCTGTCCCCGCACGGCCATCAGATCGCGCACGCGGACGCTGACGCGGCTGTCGCTGCCCGTGACGAGGCCCGGACGCCCCGGCACGTGCCGCACGGTCGAGGTGGACTGTCCGGCCGGTTGCCTGGGCGCCTGCACGCCGCCGAAAAGGCCGAGATCGAGCTCGGCGGTCTCGGCCGGGGGCGAGGCGCTCGGGCTCGCGGGAGCCGGCGGCCGAGTTGCGCCAACAGGAGCCGAAGCCGGGGCCTGGGCCGACGGCAGCGTGGTCGCGAGCAGCGCGGCGAACGAAAGGAGCGGTTGTCTCATGGAAAGGTCTAGAACGGCCACAGCCAGCCGATGAGGTCGTGCACGACCTTGTTGAGGCCGCGGCGATTGGTCGAGTCGGTCATCACTCCGCAGCCCGTGTAGGAAACGCGCGCGTCGGCCACGAGCTCGGACTCGATCGTGTTGTCGGCCTCGATGTCGAAGCGACGGATCACGCCCATGAACTCGATCAGGCGCGTTTCGTCGTCGATCACGATCTCGCGGCGGCCGCTGATCACGAGGTTCCCGTTGGGCAGGCTGTCGACGACGATCGCCGTCAGGCGAGCGCTGAAGGCGTCCTTCTTCTTGTAGATCGCGTTGCCCTTGAGCTGGTCCGACGACGTGCTGGCCAGGCTGGGCAGTACGCTGAAGGCGTTGGGCTTGATGTCGAAGGCGGTCAGGCGGTAATCGAGCGCGCTCGACTTCAGCAGATCGGTCGACTCTTCGTTGGCGATGTTCTGGTTCTCGGAGATGAGCACCGTGATCAGGTCGCCGGGCCGACGCGCGGTCTTGTCACCGATCGAGCCGATCGGCCCGCGCGACGGGTCATAGATGCTGCCGGGACGGCCCTGGCCTCCGAGCGGCCCGGAAGCGAGCGCGGAGACGAACAGCAGCGGAATGCCGATCCGCGCGAGTGTGTGAAGCTTCATGGTCTTGGTTCCTCGCTCCGCTAGCGTTGCTTGCCTAGCACGAGCTCGACGATTCCGGGGGCCACGACGAGCGCGCTGACGTCGCGCCCCGTCTCCGCCGTGACCGTGATGGTCTCGCCGACGGCGGCGGCCGAACGCGCGATCGCGCGCGTCTGGGCGCGAATGCTGCCCTTGTTCACTTGCAGCGTGATCAGGTCGCCGCTGCGAATCACGACCGGCCGATGCACGTCGACCGAGTAGACGGCCGCGCCCATCGCGAGATCGCGCGCGGCCACGCCGCCGTAGAGCATCTGCGGCGCGAGCGGAGCGCCCATGCCGTAATCGCGCAGCTCGACTCGGCGCTGCGCGAGCAGCGAGGCGTCCAGCGGCTCGCCCGCCCGAACCGCGCGCGCCAGCACCGCGGTGGTCTGGTACAGCCGCACGTTCCAGGTCGTCTGCACGGTGCGGAACGGTTGGCCGTCCACCGTCACGCGCACGGGCACGGTCAGCGAACCGCTCGAATCGGGCAAGCGCTCGATCGTGGCCTTGACCTGCGAGGCCTCGCGCCCCTTGGGAACGACGAGCTCACGCGGCAGCTCGTGCAGCTCGATCTCGCAGTCGCGCCCGGCCAGGCCGCGCTCGAGTTCGCGGCGCGCCGCCGCGGCCAGCACGTCGGGCGCGATGCGCTCCTCGTGCACGAAGACGCGACAGGCCCGCGAGCCCTGCAGGACGATCTCGACGCCCGCGGCGTTCGCCGTCGTCGCCTCGATGATGCGCGCACCGTCGATCACGCGCGAGTGCCCCGGCGCGGGAGACCAGCCCAAGCCGACGGCCCCGACATGCGCCACCGCGGCCGCGTCGGTGCCTTCCAGTTTGGCGATGTCGGCCAGCTTGACTTCGGTTCCGGTGATCTTGGCCTCGGAGCCGAGCACGACGGCGACGCGCGGACGGTTCGTCTGCGTGTCGGCAGGCGCCCCGAGGAGGGCCGTGCACAAGAGGAGGATCTGGATCATCGCTCAGCGCACCAGGTTGGAGATTTGCTGCAGCATCTCGTCGGCCACTCGAATCGTGCGCGAGTTGACCTCGTAGTTGCGCTGCGCTTGGATCAGCTCGATCAGTTCGTCGACGACGAGCACGTTCGAGCGCTCGCGGAACTTCTGCTTGAGCAGGCCCGCGCCGGACTGGGTGGGCGTCAGGTCGGTCGGAGCGCCGGAGCTCGCCGTCGGGGAGAACAGGTTGTCGCCCTGCGCCTTCAGGCCGGACGAGTTCGCGAAACGCGAGATCCGGATCTGCCCGACCTGCTGCGGCGTCGAGTTGCCGGGCTTGGTGACGAGCACCTTGCCGTCCTGGCCGACGATGACTTCCGTCGCGTCGGGCGGAACGTTGATCGCCGGTTCCAGCTTGTACCCGTCCACCGTGACGAGATCGCCGTTGCCGTCCTGGCGGAACGACCCGTCCCGCGTGTAGCGGAACTCGCCCGTGCCCATGTTGATCTTGAAGAAGCCCTCGCCGCTGATCGCGATGTCGAGGGGGCCGCCGGTCGGCTCGAGGTCACCCTGCGCGAAGAGCTTCACCGAGCTCGACACTTCCGATCCCGAGCCTACCTGCAGGCCCGTCGGGATCATCTGATTGCCGGCGCTCGGAGCGCCCGGCTCCTTCAGCGTGCTGTAGAACAGCGCGCGGATGTTCATGCGGTCCTTCTTGAACCCGGTCGTATTCACGTTCGCGATGTTGTTCGCGATCGCATCGACGTTGAGCTGCTGGGTCAGCATCCCGGTGGCAGCCGTTCTCATCGCTCGAATCATGCGCTGGTTCCTGTGGTCTCGACTTGGGTTCTAGATCTGGCGTGTCAGACGCCGGTAGCTCTGGTCGTGCTGCGAGAGCACGCTCGACGCGAGTTCGAAAGCGCGCTGCGCCTCGACGAGTTCGATCACTTCGCGCACGGCATTGGAGTTGGAGCTCTCCAGCGCGCTCTGCTTGACCTCGGCCAGTGCCGGCCCGGGCACCAGTTCCTCGGGAGCCCGGAAGTAGCCGCCCTCGACCATGTGCAGGCGCTGGGGTTCGTCGAAGTCGACCACGCGCAAGCGGCCGAGCGGTTCGCTGCCCTGCTTCACGGAACCGTCGCGTCCGATCGAGACCGCCGCGCCGGCCGGGTCGATGGAGCCGGACTTCGACTCCCAGGCCACCAGCAGGTTCTCCGCGGTGCGAATCTCGCCGGCTTCGTCGAGACGGAAGTTGCCGTTGCGCGTGTAGAGCTCGCCGTCCTTCCCTTCCACGGCGAAGAATCCTTTTCCGTCCAACGCGAGGTTGTAGGGCTCGCCGTTCGTCACGATGACCCCCTGATCGAAGTCCTGGCGTGCCGTCGTGCGCAGCGCGTGGTCCTTGTGAGGGTCGAGCTTGTGTTCGAAGGCTCCGACCGAGGTCGTGCGGCGCTTGAAGGCGGTCGTCGAGAGGTTCGCCAAGTTGTCGGCGATGATCTCGACGCGCCGGGCATGCACCTGCATGGCGGACGCGGCGCTGTGGATTCCCTTGCTCACGCTCCGACCTGGAGCAAGACGGTTGCCAAGTGCCACGCGGTACGCGCGTGGAAATTTGTTCGTATCGCGGCGGCCGCGAGCCTCAGCTCGCGACGAACAGCCTGTAGACCCAGCACAGGCCCGCGAAGGCGAGCCCCGCGCCGATCGCGCGCGGCGTGCGCGGGTGCAGCAGCGCCCGGCCGAGATCGACGCCGCGAAGGTGCGCCGCCAATGTGGCGAACGGCAGGATCAGCGCGGCCAGACCGAGCGCGAAGCCCAGCGGCTGCCCGAGGATCGAGTCCCACCACTCGCCATGAGCGAAGTGCGTGACGGAGGTGGTCAGGCCGCACGCCGGACAGGGGATTCCCCAGCGCTGCATCGGCAGACACGGCGCGAGCCCGAGCTGCTCGTGCGTGCCGTGGCCGCGCGGATCCGCGGTGAGCAGGAAGCGCCCGACGAGCAGCATGCTCCAACCGACCGGCCCTACCGCCAGCACGAGCCAGTGCAGGCGCGTGCGCCCGGCGCGCACGCCCTCGATCCACAGGAGTCCGGAACCGCTCACGCCCTGACGATAACCGCGCGCGCCGGCGCTACGCTGCCGGTTGCATGAAACGCCTGCTGCTGGCCGTCGTCGCACTCCTGTTGATCGCTTTCGTCGCCCGAGCGCTGGTGCGCCTGTTCGCCTCGGACGAAACGAAGATCCGTTGGGCGCTCGAGGAGATGCGCGACGGCTTCAACGACACCAAGCTCGCGCCGGTCGTCGACCGTCTGCACCCGATGTTCCGGGAGGAGCAGAGCGGCGCGGATCTCGACCTGGTCGAGCAGGCCCTGATCTCGGTCTACTTCAGCGAGATCGACGCGACCACGAAGTCCTTCGCGCTGCGCGTGGAGAGCGACTTCGACGCCTGGACCGTGGAAGTCGCCGAGCCGGATGGCGACTCGCCGGCCTCGGCTCGAGCCGCCGGCGATTTCGCCATGTTCCGCCGCAAGGGCGGGCAGGAGACGCTGCTGTGGCGCGCGCGCGCCGCGCTGGAGCTGTCCGTGGACGACGAGGATGGTTGGCAGGTGCTACGCGCTTCGCTCGACACGCTCGAAGGGGATCGGCGACTGCGATGAGCGGCCGCGGCACGCTGCACCGTTTCGCGATCGAGCTGGAGCACGCGCCGACCGGCGCGCGCGCGACGCTCGAGCACTCGCTGATGTCACACCCGTCCGAAACCGACGAGCGCTTCGTGCTGCGTGCGCTGGCCGCGTGCATCGAGCACGGCCCGGGGCTGGTGTTCGGGCCCCCGTTGTGCCGCGAGGACGGCGAGCCGCCGCTCGGTCGCCGCGACGATCACGGCCGCTGGGCGCTGTGGCTCGAGTTCGGCGAACCCGATCCCGACCGTCTGCGCCGGGCGCTGTCGGGAGCCGACCGCCTGGTCGTCGTGACGAGCGCGCCGTCGAAGCCGTGGCTCGAGAAGATGCGTGCGTTCCGCTGGCCGAAGAAAGCGCGCGTCGAGCTCGTCGAAGTGGAGCAGGTGCTCGTGCGAGCGCTTGGCGCTGCGCTCGTTCGCCAGAACCGCTGGAAGGTGCGCGTCGATGCCGATTCGATCGCGTGCAATGGAACGCCGGCGCGATTGACGCGCGAAACGCTCAACTGAGTTGCGTGTCAGTTGAAGTCGTACACGTACGACACGCGCGCCTTGTTCAGGATCGCGTAAGGCATCTTGCCGAGCAGTTCCAGGTCCGCGTCTCCGCTGAAGTCCATCCCGCGCAGCTTGGGATTGGTCATCACGAAGTAGCGCCGCGCGGAACGATCGGTCACCTCGTAGCTGCCGGGCCGAATCTCGCCCGCCAGCTCGACGTTCAGGCCTCCGGTGTAGAACACGCGCACCTTCTGCCACTTCTCGCCGTCCTGCGCGAGCCGCGAGCGTATCGGATCGCCGGCCCCGTCGACCAGCTCGTGGGCCAGCAGCACTTCCTCGATGTTCACGTGCAGGAGCGGCGTCTGGATCCGATCGCGCGTGCCCAGGTCGACCAGCGTCGCGTCACGCACCTTGAGGAAGTACTTGCGATGCTCGTCCAGCATCTGCGACAGGCGCATGTACTTGTTCTCGATGCGTCCCTTGATCAGGAAGCAATCGGTCAGCAGGAGGTCGGAGACGATCGTGGTGAGCATGTTCGCGTGACGAGCGGTCTGACCGCGCCGGCGAGGTGCAGCGAGCCCGTGACGAGCACCCACCCATCGCGCGACACGCTCAGCAACGCGCGCTCCAGCGCCTCCTGCGGCGTAGCGACCGGCTGCGCCGACAGACCGTGCTCCCGCGCCAGGCTGGCGAGGATCGCGGCGGGCAGATACGGCCCCTCACCGACGGAGGTGCACAGGACCCTATCGACCCGGCCGGCGAGGGCCTTGAGCATCCCGCCGGCGTCCTTGTCCCGCCCCATCCCGAGAACGACACTCGGTGGCGCGACAAGGCCGCTGCGCCTCAGATCGTCGAGCAGACTGGAAAGGCTTGCCGGTACGTGCGCGCCGTCGATCACGAGGGTGCGGCCTTCGACGACGAAGCGCTCGGCGCGCGCCGGCAGGCGCGCTCGCTCGCGGACGGGCGCGTCGAGCAGGTGCGCGCCGATGGCGCGACCATCGCGGCCGCGCACGCCGCGTTCGCCGAGCGCATCGAGCGCCAACCCTGCGATGCACGCGTCGATCGCGGCATGGTCGAGGCCGGACAGCGTGCCTGGCGCCGGCCTCCGCACGGGCACGCCGAGTTCGCGCGCACGCTCCGCGACGACCGCGCCGGCCTCGTCCTCCGCCGGCAGCGCCGTCACCACGCTGCAGCCCGGCTTCAGGATTCCCGTCTTCTCGCGCGCGATCGCCGCGCGCGTCGCGCCGAGCATCTGCGTGTGCTCCAGGCTCACGTTCGTGATCACGCACACCGCTCCCGGAACTACGTTGGTCGAATCCAGCCGGCCGCCGATACCGACCTCGATCGCCGCCCACTCGAGCCCGGCCGCGCGCAGCGCATCGAAGGCGGCATTCGTGAACACGTCGAACCACGTCGCCTCGCGTGCTGCGCTCCCGGCCGCCGCCGCGTCC
>VGZE01000062.1 GCA_016872755.1 Planctomycetota bacterium | reverse complement strand
CAGATCGGGGCCCACGTCGAAACCGTCGCGGGCCAGCGCGATCGCCGGCGCGGCCACGCGCGCGAAGCTCAACCGTCCCAGCTCGCGTTGCAACAGGTGCAGTCCCGCGGGCGAGCCCGGCACGCCGGCCGCCTGCACGCTGCGCCGGGCCAACTGCGGGTCGAGCTTGCCGCTGTCGTCGAGGTAGTCCTCCGCCTGCACCGCCAGCGGCGCGGTCTCGCGGAAGTCGAGGAAGCGCGCCGCCGAGCGCGGATCGTGAGGCACCCACAGCGCGAAGCCACCGCCGCCGAGATTGCCCGCCTGCGGGTGCGTGACGGCCAGCACGAGCGCCGCGGCGACGGCCCCATCGGCGGCATTGCCGCCCTGCTCGAGCATGCGCGCACCGACCTCGGCGGCGCGCGGCTCCTGGCACACGACCATCCCCTGCTTCGGCGTCGGCCAGCGCGGTCCGCGAGCGAAGGCGCCGGGCGCGGCGCGGCAGGCGCACACCAACAGCCCGAGCACCAGCCAGGCGAATCCACGCGGCGGTCCGGCTGGCAGCCGCGTGCCCGGCCGCGAGCGCGTCTTCACAGTCGTGAGGACGATTCCTCGCCCTCGCTGATCTCCTCGACCGTCACGCCGCGCTCCTTCAGGTACACGACCGAGCGATCGATCGCATCGCTGCTGCCCTCGATGTCGACGGCGACCAGCGCGATCTGGTCCGTGATGCTCGCGGCGCGGATGTTGGGCACGACTCCGAACTCGTGACCCAGCGTATAGGAGATGATCGGTTCCTTGATCAGGTGCTGCGGAAACGTGCAGAAGTACTTGCGCAGGGGCATGGCCGTGGCGCTCCCGGTCAATGCGCCGCGCGCGCGCGACGACGTGCCAGCAGAGCGAGCGCCCATCCCAACACAAACACGAGGGGGCTGGCAAGCGCGCCGCGATAGGGCGCGCGGCGGTCGGAGAACCAGTCGGTGCCGGCCGGGTGGTAGATCGCGCGATGGCGCATCCAGTCCAGGCCCGCGGACTCCACGAGCAGCGTGGCCGGCGACAGGTCGAGCAGCAGCGCCGCCGCGCGCGGCGAGCGCTCCGCCCAGGTGTGCTCGGCGCGGCCGGCGCGGATCGGCAACGCGCAGCAGATTGCGCAGGCGAACAAGGCGGCGGCGCAGACACCGCGCGCGCGCGGCGCGACCCAGGCGCCCAGCGCGAGCCCGAACGACCACAGCCCGCACGCGGCAAGCCCGCACCAGGCCGGGCTCGGCGCTGGTTCGAGCAGCGCGAGCGAGCAGAAGCCGTAACCGAGCATCCAAGCGATCGGAGGCAGCAGTCCGTAGGGCCAGCCCCCCGCGCCGCGCGCGCCGGCATGCACGCCCAGCGGCAGCGCGACCAGCGCCCACCACACCGGCAGCACGTGCGGATCGGAGCGCCCGACTTCGAACGCGCACGGAAGCAAACCGAGCAGCGCGTGCAAGGCCAACGCGCCGGCCTGCGCGAGGTCGGGTCGCGACGCATCGCGTGCGCCAGGACGCAGCCAGCTCAGCACGCCGCGCCTCGCGCATGGAGCGCGAGTCCAGCGATGGCGATCGGGAGGATGTGGCGTTGCACGCGGAAACCGGATGAACAAAATACCTGCCGCGCGCCGGCCGGCCGAGGGGCTCGTGGCGGGCGGCGCGCGGCGCCCGCGCCTGCCGATCGATGTTAGAGTCATACCTGGGTCTCCGTCCTCGCATGTCCACCAGCCTCCGCTGCGCCGCGCTGGCAAGCTCCATCGCATGTCTGGCAGCCCCGCTGCGAGCGCAGGGCCTGGGCACGTTGCTGGAGGTGCCCGGTGAGGTCGTCGACCTGGCGGCCGAGGTCGGCACGCAGGCATCGTTCCTGGTTGGGACGCGCACGGGGGATGTCGGCCGCATCAGCCTCCCGGGCGGCCTCACGCCGCTCGCCAGCGGCGTCGTCGGGCAGCCCGGCCATCAGCTGCGCGCGCTGGTCTCGCTCCCCGACGCGAACATCGCGGCACTCGACCAGCACGGATACCTGTTGCGTGTCGACGGCGGCAGCCCGGTGACGATCTACGCGGACCTGTACATGATCCAGGACGCGACCGACCTCGCGGTCGACTCCGCCGGCACGTATCTGGTCGCGAGCCGCACGCCTTCGAGCGGCGTGCGCGCGCTGAACTGGATCAGCGCGAACGGCGCGCAGTGGGCCTACTACCGCGTCGCCGACCAGCCGCTCGCGCTGTGCGCCGATCCGCTGGGTGCCGGCGTGGTCTTCACCGATGCGTCCGGCAGCGGCGCGCTGCGGCGCGTCGACACCAGCGATCCCGCGCACGGCGCAGCGCTGCTGGAGAGCCTGACCAATCCCGGCTTCTCGGTTGCTGCGCTCGACGGCGACGTCGCCGCGGCCGCCAACGGCGACATCTACTATGCGGCCGGCACACGGCTGTGGCGGCACGTGCGCGCCAACGCGACCTCGGTGCTGCTGCACGATGCTGGAGCAGCGGTGCGCGGACTGTGCGTGGCGGCCTCCAGCGGCAATGTCGCGAGCGCGAGCGGTTGGAGCCTGTACTTCGCGCAGGGCGCCGATCCCACCGCGATCCGCGAGCTCGGCGACGCGCTCGCGCCGGCGAGCCCGCTCGCGCCCCCGCTCGGCGCGGTGCCCGGCCGCGGCAAGCAGGTCTGGTTCACCGGCAGCATGAACATGTTCGAACTGGCGACCGACGCCGCGGGCAACCTGCTGGTCGGCGGCGACCTGTGGGGCGCGAACCCGCAGTTGCGGCGGCTGAGCTTGCCGGGCTTCGCGGCCAGCGTGATCGCGAGCGCCGCACAGGGCCTGAGCGATCGCATCGAGGGCATCGCGCTCGACGCGCAGGGTCGCATCCACGTGCAGTCGAGCTCAGGCGTGCTGCAGCGCGTCGACGAGGGGCCCGTGGCGGTCACGACGCTCTACGACGATGCCGCGAACACACTGCAGGTGGCCAAGGATCTGCTGATCTCGCGCGGCGGCGCCGCTTGGATCGCCGAGCGCGCCGGCTTCGGGACCGGCCGGGTCTACGAGCTCGCGCCGGGATCGACGACGCTCAGCTCGCTCGTGCTGACCAGCGAATCGCGCGGGATCGCCGCGGATCCGTTCGGTGCGCGCGCGCTCGTCACGCAGTGGAACGGCGTGGCCTTCGTCGGGAGCGTCGACGCGCTGGGGCTCGCGCCCCCTGCGCTCACGCCGCTGGCCGGCTTCGCCGGCATGAACTACTCGAACGCGTCGAGTTGGGCCGACGGCGACGCGGTCGCCGATGCGTACGGCAACGTGTACACGTGCAGCGAGGACGACTGGAGCGTGCAGCGCTGGGAGCGCGACAGCGGCAAGCTCGTGCGCGTCGGCTCCGGCTACCTGAACCACCCGGCCGGCCTGGCCATCGCGGCGAGCAGCGGTCAGACGCCGAGCGCGACCGGCTGGAGCCTGTACGTGGCCGAGTGGAACTTCCTGTGGGAACTCGGCGGCGTGCCGGCGCCCGCGCCGCGGCTCGTCGATCCGCTTGCGCCGCCGGCCGGGCGCTGCGCGGGGTTCGTGTCCCCCGCCGCGGGCGAGCCGCTGTCGCTGTGCGCGGCCGCGGATGGCAGTGCGCTGTACATCGGAACAGCGCTGTCGCGCGTGCTGCGCATCGAGCCGCTCACGCGCGCCGTCAGCGAGGTCGCCGGCCCGGCGCAGGGCCTGCAGGGCGAACTCGTCGCACTCGCGCCGCGCCCTGACGGAACGCTGCTGGTCGCCGCGCGCGACGGCCGGCTGTGGCAGCTCGAGGCAGCGCCGAGCCATGCCGTCTCACTGGTCCACGACGATGCGGGCAACCAACTCGGCGACCTACGCGGCGCGTGCGTCGACGCGCTGGGCCGCCCCGTCCTGCTCGAACGTCCCGCGAGCGGCGCGTCCCGGCTGTACCGGATCGAGGGCGGCGCCGCGCAATTCCTCGTGCACGCGGCGCGCGGACTGCGTCCGGCACTGGACCCGCTGACGGGCGAGCTGTGGATCAGCGAGCAGGGCGCGCTCGCGTCCGGGCCCTGGGCGAACACGGGCGAGTTGCTGCGCGTCGACGCATCGGTCGCGCCGGCGCGCGCCGGACACCTGCGACAGCAGGCGTACGGCACGCTCGTTCACGGCGAGTTCGACGGCGGCTTGGCCTTCGACGCGACCGGCGACGTGTACGCGAGCGAGTCCGGCAGCGGCCGCGTGTGGCGGCTGCGCCGCGACGGCGGCCCGCGCGCGCTCAGCGCCGGAAACTACGACGCACCGCGCGGCGTCGCGCTCGCGACCGGCACGCCCGGCCTCGCGGGCGCGCAGGGCAGCAGCCTGTACGTGCTCGATCGCTGGGCCGTCTACGAACACGGCATCGACGGCCTGGCGGCTCCGCTCGTGGCGGGTTCGGCCGCGCCGGATGCCGACCTCGTCGTGCAGGGCGCCGCCGCTCCCGCGGCGACGATCTCCGTCGCGGTCCAGCATGCGCCGGACGCCGGCAAGGTCTACGTGATCCTGCCGACCTTGTCGGGCAAGCTGCCCGGCCTGCCGCTGGCCTGGCTCGGCGATCCGACCGATGCGCGCATGTTGCCGCTCAACCTCGACCTGCTCGCGAACTTCGTGGGCAAGCCGGCGTTGATGCCCGGCTTCGTCGGCGTGCTCGACGGGCTTGGCCGCTCGGTGCCGGGCACCGCGCTGCTGCTGCCGAACAGCGCGACGCTGCTTTCGATCGATGGCTGGCTGGACCTCTGCTGGGTCGCGTTCGATGCCGGCGCGCCGAACGGGATCGCGACCGTCGGCGCCACCGCGCAGTTGTATCTCGGCCCTTGAGCGCGAGATGATGGAGGGCGTGACGACGAACGAGCAGGATTCTCGCGGCGAGCCCTGGTGGTTGCCGCTGCGGCGCGCGCTCGGGCATGTCCGGCGCTGCGTCGAGCTCGACACGTACGATGTGTTCGCGCGCGGGGTCGAGCCCGCGCACCGCGATTTCCAGGCGCCGGCCGGTTACCGCTTCGCCTGGGGCACTGCGCAGGACGTGGCGGGCTGCGACGAGCACCACACCGAGCTCGATGCGCGCGAGCGCGCGCTCGGCAGCGCGCGGCTCGACCTGGGTCACCGCGTCGTGATCGGCTTCCAGCGCGGTCCGCAGGAGCGCGATACGGCGGTGTTCAGCATGTGGGTGAACCCGCGCCACCTGAACGTGCCCGGGCACGTCAAGCGCGCGCTGCAGCCCGATCAGGTCTTCATCTACAAGGCCTACACCAGCCCCGAGCATCGCGGGCGCAAGCTCTACGAGGCCGGGATGCGCTTCGTGTTGGCGGACCTCGCCGCGCGCGGCGGGCGCGAGCTGATCGGCTACGCGCACGTGAAGAAGGACGTGTCCCGCCGCGGTCTGGCCGCGCTGGGTTTCGCGCCTCGCGGGCGCTTCTGGCGCCTCAAGACGCCGCTGGGCTCGACCTGTCGCGTCTCGCGCGAGCTGGCCGCGCTGTTCCCGCGCGCGGTCGCGCGCAGCCGCGCACTGGACGGGAACCCCGGCGTTCTTGCGGCCGGAGAACCGGCATGAGCGTGTGGCGAATGCCTGCGCGCTGCGCGTACCGGGTCGCGCTGCTCGCCTTCGTGGTCGGCGGCCTGCGCGGCGTGCTCGAGTACGCGTGGCGCGATCACGTGCGCGAGTTCCAGGCCGGTGATCCGGCGCCGTGGTCGGAGCGCGGACTGGCGATCGCACAGCGCGCGACGGTCGAGGCCGTCGGCATCGGCGCGCTCGCCTTCCTGATCGCCGTGCTGGCGGTCTGCCTGCTGCCGCTGGAGCGCTGGATCGGCCCGCGCGGCGCGCGGCCGGACCCGGGACGCGCGCTGGCCGCGAGCTGCGTGCGCATGACCGCCGCTTTCGGACTGTTGATCGCCTTCGGCGCCTGGCTCGCGCGTGAGGCGCTGCCGTTCCTGCCGCTGCAACAGGTGCTGGCCTTCGACGCGCTCGCGCTGGCGGGCGGCTGGCTGCTGTACGCGCTGTTCGAAGCGCTGGCGCGGCGGCTGCCCGGGCGCGCCTGCGAGGATCCGCTGGCGCGCGCGCTGGCCGCGGCGCTGGCGCTGTCGCTGTTCCTGCACGTGGCCTGGCGCAGCGTCTCGGTCGGCGAGCGCGGCGCGTTGCAGTGGTCGATCGCGCTGCTCTGCGCGCCGGCCGCGCTGGTGGTCGCGCGCATCGGCATGGGCCGCCTCGGCGCGGGCCTGCCACCGTTGCTGGAATGGTGGGAGCGCGCGCCACGTGTCCCGCGCCTGCTGCGCGGCGCGCTGCTCGGTTTGCTGCTCGTGTGCGCGGCGCTCACGCTCGCGCGCTTCGACCTCGGCTCCAACGCGCGTCCGGCACCGACGCCCGCGGAGGTCGCCGCCGAGGTGCTGCCGCCGCGCGCGGCCGTGCTGGCCGGCGTGCCCGCGCAGGCACCGAACGTGCTGTTCATCACGGTCGACACGCTGCGCGCCGACGTGCTGTCCTGCCACGGCTACGGGCGCCCGACCTCGCCGTGCATCGATGCGCTGGCCGCCGAGGGCACGCGCTGTGCCGATGCGCTGTCGGCCGCGGCCTGGACCAAGCCCGCGACCGGCACGCTGCTGACGGGCCTGTACCCGTCGCGCCACGGCGCGCTCTACCACGGCAGCCGGCTGCACACGCCCAAGGACGGCTCGACGCTGGCAGAGGTTTTCCAACGCGCCGGCTACGTGACCGCCGGCTTCGTGACCAACCCGAACATCAAGGCGATCTTCGACTTCAATCGCGGCTTCGACCGCTGGTACGACGCGGTGGCCGAGGACACGCTGACCTTGTCGGCGCTGCGCGATTCATGGTTCGGACGCATCGTGCACGAGTTCACGCGCTACCAGTTCAACTGGAAGTACGCGAACGACATCGATTCGCTCAACGCGCGCATCCTGCCTTGGCTGGACGCCAATCGCGAGCGGCGCTTCTTCCTGTACCTGCACTACATCGATCCGCACGAGCCGTACGCACCTCCGGCCGAGTACGAAGCGCGCTTCCGCCAGGCGCACGGCTTCCCGCTCTTCAACGAGCGCAAGCGCCTGGTGGGCCGCGACCTGTACGACGCGGAGGTGCGCTACAGCGACGACGGCTTGGCGCGGTTGTTCGAGCACCTGCGCTCGCTCGGCCTGTACGAGAACACGCTGATCGTGCTGACCAGCGACCACGGCGAGGAGTTCTTCGAGCACGGCACGCTCGGACACGGCTTCAACCTCTATCAGGAAGTCGTGCACGTGCCGCTGATCCTGCGCGGGCCGGGAGTGGCGGCCGGACGCGTGCTCAGCGAGACGATCGCGACGCGCGACCTGCCGGCCACGCTGCTCGACCTCGTCGGCCTGGGGATCACCGAGCTCGGCGACGGCAAGTCCTTCGCGGGCGCGCTGCGCGCGTCGCCGACGGCGCCCCCCGCGGGGCCGTTCTTCCTGGAGAGCGAGTTCGGCCAGGACGAGCACGACATCCGCTCGTTCGTGTTCAGCGGCATCCGCGACGGTTCGCTCAAGCTGGTGCTGACCGAGCGCGATGCGTACCGGCCGGTGGGCGCGGGCGGGCGCCAGGAGCTGTACGACCTGGCGACCGATCCGCTGGAGCGGCACGACCTGATGCACGACCCGCTGGTTCGCGCGCGCATCGAGAAGCTCGTGCAGGCGCTGCAGACCCACGCGCAGTTCCTGCAGGAGCACGGGCTGCGCGACGTGCCCACGCTGCTCCTCTCGCCGGAGATCCGCGCCAACATGAAGGCGCTGGGCTACCTGTGATGCGACCGCTGTTGTGCTTCTCGATCGACGTCGAGGAGGACATGCCCAACTGGCGCGTCCAGAGTCCGATCTCGACCGGCAATGCTGAACGGCTGCCCGCGCTGGCCGATCTGTGCGCGACCGAGGGCGTGCGCCCATCCTGGCTGTGCACGTATCCGATGGCGACCGAGCGCCGCGCGCGCGCGATCCTGGCCCAGATCGCGCGGCGCGGTGACGGGGAGATCGGAACGCACCTGCATCCGTGGAACACGCCGCCCTTCGACGGTCCAGCGGGCGGACGCAGCGGCGAACGCGAGCACGCGTACTACCTGCGCGACCTCGGCCCCGAAGAGTTCCGCAGGAAGCTCGCCTGCCTGCACGAAGCGATCACCGGCTGTGCGGGTCGTGCCCCGACGACGTTTCGCGCCGGCCGCTTCGGCATCGACGAACGCACGCTGGCCGTGCTGCCCGAGTTCGGCTATCGCGTCGACAGCTCGGTCACTCCGCTCGTGCACCACGACGAGGACGGCGGACCCGATTTCCGTTCGGCGCCGCAGCGCCCCTACCGGCCGTCGCGCGCCGACCTGTGCGCGAGCGGCGACATGCCGCTGGTCGAGATCCCGCTGTCGATCGCGCTGTCCCGCCGGTTGCCGCGCGCGCTGGAACAACTGTACGTGCGGCTGCCGCGCCGGATGCGGCTGCGCGGATTGCTGTCGCACGACTACCTGAGACTGGTCGACTTCGCGTGGCTGTATCCGGCGCGCTTCGACCTGCCGCTGATGCAGCGCGTCGCGCGCGCGCTGGTCGAATCCGGCAACCCGCTGCTGCACGTGTTCCTGCACTCGTCGGAGCTCGTGCCGGGCAATTCGCCCTATGTCCAGAGCGGCGCCGACGTCGAACGCTGCGCCGAGCGGCTGCGCGGCTTGTTCCGCTTCGCGCGTGCGGAATTCGGCGCCGAGGCGGCGACGCTGGGCGAAGCGGCGGAGCGACTCGGCCCGCTGCTCGACGGCGCGGCCGGGCTCGCGCCGAGCGCGCACGAGCGCGAGCTGGCCGCGACCGCCGAGCGTGTCGAGCCGCCGATCCGCTCGCGCGCCGGAAGCGCATGAGCACGGCGCTCCGCATCGAACGTTGGACCGGCCTGGAGCCGCTGCGGCGCGAGCAGGCCGCTTGGCAGGCCCTGTGCGTGAACGCCGTGCCACCGTGCAACGAGCCGCTGTGGACGCTCTCCTACGCGCAGGACCGGCATGCCGAAGCGGACTGCTTCGCGCTGGCCGCGCGCGACGAGCGCGGCGCGCTGGTCGGCCTGCTGACGCTGGCGCGGGAGCCGGCGCGCGCGTGGTGGGCGCTGAAGCGAGCGCGGCACCTGAGCGACGGCAGCTTCGATTCGGAGATGCTCGCGCCGCTGTGCGCCGCCGGGCGCGAAGCGGAATTCGCCGAGGCGCTGCTCGACGCGTTGGGCGCCGAGCGCGGGCTGCATGCGCTGGTGCTGTTCTGCGCGTCGCCGCAAGTGCCGGCCCTGCGCGCGCTGCTCGACGCGGCGCGCGCGCGAGGTTGGCCGCTGCGCGAGGAACCCCGCACGTACCTGGTCGCGCCGCTGGAGCCCGATTTCGAAGCCACGCTCGCGGCGCTGAAGAGCCGCATGCGCACGAAGGTGCGTCAGGCGCTGCGCTCGATCGACGAACGACGGGCAGGGGCGCGCTGGATCATGCAGGCCGCCGAGCTGCCGCGCGCGCTCGACGCGCTGTACGAGTTGCATCAGGCGCGCTGGCAGGCCGATGGTCGCGTCGGGAGTTTCGCCGATCCCGCGCGCCGCGCGTTCTACGCGCGCTGGACCTCGGCCGCGCTCTCCGCCGGGCGGCTGCGGCTGGCGCTGCTCGAGCGCGACGGCAGCGCGCTCGCCGCGCAGGTGGGGATCGCGACGCCCGGCGGCGTGCCCACCTACACGCAGCTCCAGGAGGGCTACGATCCGCGCGAGTCCGAGTGGCGCCCGGCGACCGCGCTGCGCGCGTGGGCGATGCGCGAGCTGTGCGGCGAGGGCATGCGGCGCGTCGACTTCCAGGAAGGCGACGCACCGCACAAGCGCGACTGGGGCGGCGTCGAAGTGCCCTGCTCGACGCTCGTGCTGGGATTGCCGCGCTGGCGCACGCAGGCCGAGTTCGCGCTGCGTGCGCGGTTGCGACGCTGACGGCGCGACTCGGGGGCACGACCACAGAGCACGGCACCGGCGCGCTTGCTGCCGCCGCCGCTACTGCAAGATCGTCCCGCTCTGCACGTTGCTGGTCTCGGCGAGATCCGTACCTTCGCCAGGGATCGCTGCTGCTTGCACGTACAGCTTGAACCCGGGCGGCAGCGAGAGCGGAATCGTGACGAATTTCGTCCATCCGTCCGCATCGATCCCGACCACCGCAACCTGGGCCAGTGTCGTGAACCCGGCTCCGATGCCGAGCGAGACGATCCCGGGCAAGCTCGAAGGCGTCGCATCGGTGGAGATCAGCAGGAACACCTTGTCCAGGGGCTCCGATCCGATCGTCAGCTCGAGCCCATCCTGGTTCAGCAGCGTCGCCGGGTCCGAATTCGAGAGGTCGAGGACCGGCGGGTCGCAGACCACGACCGGAACCTGCACCGCCGTCTTGCCGAGCGCATTGGCGACCTCGACGTTCGCGTTGCCGAGCGCGGACTGCAGCGGGAATTCGACGCGCAGCGCAGTGTCGCTCAGCACCGAGAACGCACCCTGCGGAAGCGGCGTGCCATTGATCTTCACGCTGTGGACGCCGCTGAAGCCGCTGCCCTGCAACAGCAGCTTGTTGCCGTCCGGACCGACGGCCTTCAGCGTCGCTGGATTCGTGCCGCTGATCTGCGGCGCGCTGGTGCCGCCGTACGGATCGAACGCGTAGACCGAAGCGGGGTTCGTGCCCTGCGGGTCGAGCCAGGTCGCCAGGCCGCTGACCGCGTAGAACTGCTGGAAGCGGCCGAAGAAGGCCGTCTGGTTGCAGTCGAACGTGTCGACGCAGCAAGCGGGTCCACGCAGGAACCCGTCCTGGTCGAAGGCTGGGCCGCCCGAGCTGCCGCCCTGGATCTGACCCTGCGTCCAGTCGTGCTCCCACATCGCGCCCGACATCACGGCGCCGCTGTCGTCGACCGAGATCTTCTTCGGGCTGCCGCCCGGATGCGTGATCGCGAACGAGTAGGTCGGATTCGCGGTCGAGCGCGTCCAACCGGCGTACACCGGCTTGAAGCTCGACGGGATCGGGTTCGACAAGAGCAGCAGCCGACAGTCGTAGGTGCTGTGATTGGCCAACGCCGAGCAACCGCTGACGGTCTGGGCGGTGGAGGACGACCCGCTGCCGCAGCCGGACAATTCGTAGTTGAAGTGGAAGATCGCCGTGCTGCCCTGCCCGCAGTGGTTCGCGGTCAACACGTAGCTCGTGCCGCTGTTGATCGCGTCGTTGATCAAGGCCGCCGAGCACAGCGTGCCCGCGTAGAGCGTGCGCAGCACCGCGCGCTTCTGGACCTGCCACGGAGCTCCGAGCGGGCAGTTGACGTCGATCAGGCAACTGCCCGCGACACCGCCGTCCCCGCTCGTGGGCTGCAGTTCGAGCAGGCGCAGCACGTCGCGGTAGTCGTAGACCACCGAGCCGATCTCCAGGCTCGGCGGAGCCGCCGTGTCAGGACGAACGTCGAGCTCGACGATCAACTCGTCGCCGGCGAACGGCTCGATCGCGAAGCGGCCGTCCTGCTGCTGGTTCGCGCTCGTGTAGGCTCCGAGGAAACGCGGACCACGCCGCTCGAGCACGAACAACTCGGCCCCAGGCGGCAGCTCGAGGCGAGAGAACTCGAGCCCCAGCGACTGCGCGCCGGAGGCTCGGATCCCGAGCCGCCACACGGCCGTGCCGTCCTCGGTCACGTCCCATCGGCCGGCAGCCGTCGTCAGCGCCGCGGGCACCTGGACTCCGTAGCGCAGCGGGAAGTCTCCGTTGCGCTGATCCTCCGCGCGCAGCGCGGCCACGTCGGGAGCCGGCAGCACGGCGGTCGGGATCGCATCGGGCAGCAGGCTGCGCATGCTCGCGGGAACACCGGGCGCGCGAACCTGGGCGAAAGCCGCGGACGCGATGAGAATCAACAGGCAGGGCGATGCAATGAGCAAGGCGAAGTGTGGGGAAATGCGCATCTGATGGTGCAGGGTCCCTGCAAGCGTGGATGGAGGGGGGCGGTGGTCGCGGCCGCGAACCAGGGCGGCCCGCGGTGAGTTCGAGTGTATTCGCAGTGCAGCAAGCATGCGCGAATGAATCGCGCTGCGGGGTCAGCGGCACCGCAGGGATCGCGAATTCGGGCTGCAGGGCCGGCCGGGCCGGGACGACCAACGCGTGGTGTGCCTGCGACCGTCGTGGGCATGCGGCGCGTCGATTTTCGGGAAGGCGACGCACCGCACAGGCGAAACCAGGGCGGCTTCGAACTGCGCTGCTCGAGCTGCGTGGGTCGCCATTGCGCGCCGGGCAGAAGTCCCTAACGAGACCGGGAGCGAGCGGGTGTACGTGGCGACCCCCAGTTCCCCCACCCTGCATCCAACTCCACGTCCCGACTCCTCAGCGGTCCGTCGTTCCTGTCGCAACTCTTCGCCGCCAGCCTGCTCTTCGGCCTGTCCTCGGCCGCGCAAGCGGGCCCGGCCCAAGCCGGTGCCGCGGAGGCGCTCGAGGGGTCCGATTGGGCCCAGATCCGCGCCGCCTACGAGCGCGGCCGGCACGCGATCGTGGCTGGGGACTCGGGCTTCGTCGGCCGCAACCCGGGACAAGCCTGGACGCTGCGCTTCGACGGGCTGGGTTTCGCCGTGGAGCCCGATGGCGGCGCCTGGACCTGGGGCCTCGAGTTGGCCGGCTACGGCTGGGGCGGCGAGCGGCTGCACCTGGATGCGTCCGCCGCGGCCGACGCGGACGGGAGCGGCCTCGAATACCGCTGGGACGAGTGTCTGACCGAGTGGTTCAAGAACGACGGGCGCGGGCTGGAACACGGCTTTCGCCTCGCATCGCGGCCGGCGGGAGCTGCACAGCCGCTGACCCTCGAGTTGTCCGTGCGTGGCGGGCTCGAGCCGCGCCTCGGGCCGGACGCGCGCGGCTTGACCTTCGGGCGGCCCGGCGAGAGCGAGCTGCTTCGCTACGACGGCCTGCTCGCCTTCGACGCGACCGGACGGCATCTGCCGGCTCGCTTCGAACTCCGCGGCGCCCAGCTGAGCCTGTGCGTCGAGGACGCGGGCGCCGTCTATCCGCTGACCATCGATCCCGTTGCGCAGCAGGCCTACCTCAAGGCATCCAACCCCGGCCTGGACGACGAGTTCGGCGGCGCGGTGGCGATTTCCGGCAACACGGTCGTGGTCAGCTCGCGCTTCGAGGCCAGCAATGCCACGGGAGTGAATGGAAACCAGGCGGACAACAGCGCCGGCGGCGCCGGTGCAGCCTATGTCTTCGCGAAGCAGGGCGGCACCTGGGTGCAGCAGGCCTACCTCAAGGCCTCCAATACCCAAGGCAGCGACATCTTCGGCCAGTCGCTCGCCATCTCGGGGGACACGATCGCCGTCGGGGCATTCTGGGAGGACAGCAACGCCACCGGCATCAATGGCAATCAAGCGAACAACAGCGCCGCCGACGCGGGTGCCGTGTACATCTTCGTGCGCAGTGGCGGGGTCTGGAGCCAGCAGGCCTACCTGAAAGCCTCCAACACAGGCGCCGGCGACCAGTTCGGCTTGGCGCTGGCCCTCTCCGGCGACACGCTGGTGGTGGGAGCGCCGTTCGAGGACAGCAACTCGCCGGGCGTCAACGGCAACCAGAACAACGAGTCCGGCCAGAACTCCGGGGCCGCCTACGTGTTCACGCGCAACGCAGGGGTGTGGAGCCAGCAGGCGTATCTGAAGGCTTCCAACCCGGGCGGCACGGTCTCTGGCGACAACTTCGGCCATGCCGTTTCGATCTCCACCAACACGATCGCGGTTGGCGCGTGGAGCGAGGACAGCAACGCCACCGGCATCAACGGCGACCAGAACAACAACACGGCGGTCGATGCCGGAGCCGTCTATGTGTTCGTGCGCAACGCCGGGGTCTGGAGCCAGCAGGCCTACGTGAAGGCTTCGAACACCGGCAACGACGATTACTTCGGCTGGGCGGTGGCCGTGTCCGGTGACGCGCTGGTGGTCGGAGCGTACAGCGAGGACAGCAATGGCACCGGCATCAACGGCGTCCAGAACAACAACCTCGCCAGCGGGTCGGGCGCGGTCTACGCGTTCCGGCGCAACGCGGGCACCTGGTCCCAGGAGGCCTACATCAAGGCCTCGAACTCGGGCAGCAACGACTCCTTCGGCCGCAACCTGGCCCTGTCCGGCGAGATCCTCGCGGTCGGCGCTCGGGCCGAGGACAGCAATGCCACCGGCGTGGATGGCAACCAGGCCAACAACCTGTCCAATGAATCCGGGGCGACGTACGTGCTGCGCCGCAGCGGCGGGGTTTGGAGCCAGATCGCCTACCTGAAGGCCTCCAATGCCGAGAGCTTCGACCAGTTCGGCTGGGCGGTCGGCGCCTCGGGCGAGCTGGTGGTCAGCACGGCAGTCTTCGAGGCCAGCAACGCCGCAGGCGTCAACGGCAATCAACTCAACAACAGCCTGCCGTCCGGCGCCGCCTATCTGTTCGACCTGGGCCTGGGCCTGGGCGTGACCACCTACGGCACCGGCACGCCCGGCTGCAACGGCCCCCAGCTCATGGGCGTCAACCACGCACCGATGATCGGCTCGCCGAGCTTCGCGATGACCTGCACCAACGCCCCGCCCCTGAGCGCCGGCTTCGGCGTGCTCGCCGCCGGCCAAGACCTGCTCGGCTCCGATCCGTTCGGCCTCGGCATCCTGCTGCACATCGATCCCCTCTCCGCTGCGCCGCTGACCCTGCCCTTCAGCAGCGATGCGCTGGGCAACGCGCTGGCACAGGCCACGATTCCCAACGACACCAACCTGATCGGCCAGACGCTCTACGTTCAAGTGCTGTGGGCCTGGACCAGTTGCGCGCTGCCACCCTTGGGCCTCAGCGCCAGCAACGGCCTGGCGCTGACCTTCGTGACGCCCTGGCAGTTCGAGCCGCAGCCGCTCGAAGGGCCTGCGCTCACCGTCCGAGCTGCTTGGGTACCTCGCCCACGTGGAGTCCCCACAGCTCCAAGAGCGGAACGGGGCGCCGCGCACGCTCGCCGATCGGCGGTCCCTCTGCGAACAGGGGCGGGTAGATCGAGAATGCTCGATCTCCCGGCAACTGGCGGACCTCGTCGCGCCAGTCATTCCAGCGCTGGTCGCCGTAGAACTGCTCGAGATCGCCCTGCAGCAGGCCCTGAATCCAATCGGAGTAGGAAGCGGCCACCTCCTCCCATTCGAGGCTGTCCGGCGCGTAATAGAAGACGTGACCCGGCGGACCGGGGATGCCGCCGCCATTGAGCGCGAAGAACGCGCCGAGCACGTCGTCACCGACCAGAATGGCTCCCGGCAAGCGGTGCGGCGGGTCTCCGAGTCGATTCCACGTGTCCAGCGTTCGCGGCAGGCGCTCGTGCCCGCCGCCGAGCACGCGCACCCAACCGTCGTCGATCAGCATGCCTCCCGACTCGAGCGCGAGCGCGCCCATCGGCGATCGACTGGTCACCTGGAGCGCGAGCAGCGCGCGTCGACCGGCGGCGGGATCGACCGCGAGCAGCTCGACCTTGTTACTCGCGCTGCTGATCCACTCCTTGACCACGGCCATTCCGGGGTCGGTGGTGTCCACGAGTTGATCGATCGATCGGTGAGGCATCGGTTCGGGATTCCTCGAGCAGGCCGCGCTGAGCACAGCGGCTGCGATCCATCCGACTTGGTGCGGTCGCATCGCGCGGAGTCGACGCGACGGGCTGGCGGGTTGGACACCGAGCAGGCTCGACCCGTCCGAAGTCCCGACGCAGCGAATGCCGGACTCTGCGTCCGGGTCGCAGTCGAAGTCACGCGACGCCGGGATCCCGCCCGATTCCAGTCGCCAGCCTCAGCTTGGAGGCGGCACCCGGGATCGAACCGGGGAATAACGGATTTGCAATCCGTCGCCTTACCACTTGGCTATGCCGCCCGCGAGGGCAGAGATCCTAGCACCGCCTGCTGCTGGCGCAAAACGGGCGGCCGCGCGATGCTCGCTTGCATGAGCGAGCGCGCCCCTGTCGCACGCACGCCGCAGCGGCGGTGGTTCGCCCTCGGCGGCGTACTGGGGATGGCGCTCGGCCTGCTGATCGGTTTCGCGACGGCGCGCGCGACCCGCGCGCGCGGCGGCGCGGCCGGCGATCAACTCGAACGCGCGGCGATCGACGCGCTCGTCGCGCGCGGCGAGGGCGCCTGGGACAACGTCCCCGACCCACAGGTCGGTCGCGTGCTGCAACCGAACCTGCGCGCGCGCAAGGCCGGCGGCATCGTGATCGACTCGAATCGCTATGGACTGCGCGAGCGCGATTTCGAAGTGCCCAAGCCCGCCGACACGCTGCGGATCGTGCTGTTGGGCGACAGCTTCGTCTACGGCAATGCCGTGGCGGCCGAGTTGCGTCTGGGCGCGCAGCTCGAGCGGGAACTCGCCACCCGCGGCGCCGCCGGCCGGAGGGTCGAGTGCCTGCACGTCGCGATGAGCGGCTGGAACCTCGAGGCCGAGTGCGCCTACCTGCGCCGTTCGCTCGACGCGCTCGAGCCCGACCTGGTGCTGCACATCAGCGTCCACAACGACCTCGAGGATTCGTTCGACGCGCGCGGCTTCGGCGCGCTGGCCGCGCACGGCTCGCAGGTGCGCGCGCACGCCGACGGTCTGGTCGGTCTGCGCAGCGGGCAGATGCAGCACGCCGAGGCGGTCGGGCTGCTGGCCGACGGTCTGGATTGGGAGAGTCGCACGCGTTACGAGCGCGCGGCAGCCGGACTGGCGGGGCTCGCACACGCGTTGCACGCGCGCGGCTGCGCGTACCTCGTGCTGTTCCACTGGCCGCTCTTGCAGCCGCTGGCGCGCGAGCACCTGGCGCGCGTGCTGGCGCCCGAACAGGTGGCGTGGCTGCCCTCCCCGCTCGCGCACGACGAGCGCTACATCGTCTCCGGATCGGATCCCCACTGGAACGCGCAGGGGCACGCGCTGGTCGCGCGCGCGCTGTACGCGCTGCTGCGCGAGCGCGCGCTGCTCCCCGCGCTCGCGCTGCCCGAATGGGACGAAGCCGCGGCCGTGCGCGCGGGTTGGCTCGACGCCGGCGCGAAGGAAGCCGCGGCG
>VGZE01000061.1 GCA_016872755.1 Planctomycetota bacterium | reverse complement strand
CGGTGCCGGACCTCCCTTGAGCCGGCGGCCCACCAGGAGCAACACGGAGCCCAGGCCGCCGTCACTGGTCGATTCGATGCCCTCGACGAGCACCGTCAGGACGTGGTGGCTGGGTCGGCTCGCGGCGATCTGCTCGAGTGCGCGCTTGTCCCAATCCGCGGCCATCTGTGCGCGCTGGCGCGCGGTCACGTCGTGAACCAGTGCCAAGGCCTCGTTGCCGATCAGCGATACCAGACGGACTTCGTGGTAGCGTGTGCGGTAATTGCGCTGCGATTGGTAACGCAGGGCCTGACTAGGTTCGCCCCGTTGAACGTTCGCGAAGCAGCTCGGGAAGAGGCGTGCCGCCTCGGGAGGCAGGACGTCGAGCAGCGAATCTCCTTCCGCGAGGGCGTCCGCGGGGGATGGATCCGACGGAGCGTAGACCGACAGGACGCGACCCCGCGCATCGAGTCCGTAGGTCATGTCGGGGAGGAAGCGTTGGATGGCCTGCCGCGCGGCGTCGCTGCGAGCGTGATCGTGCAGCGCCTTTTCGCGCTCGGCGACCAGTGCGCCGAACGCGAGCGGCACGCAGCCCATGAACAAGCCGTAGAGCTGCGGTCCGAAATGGCGGTCTTCGATTTCGAGCGCTTGGAACGGTCCAATGCCCAGTTGAGTCGCGTACGCAGTCGCCACGACCGCGACCGCGGCCAGCAGCGCTGTCCCACGCGGGCCGTGTCGGAGCGCCGCGTACAGCACCAGCGGAAGCAGCAGGTACAAGAGCAGGATGCCGATGAGATCGGCACCGAGGCCGAAGAAGAGCGCCCCGAGGCCGGAGAGCAGCGCGACCACCAGGGCGCCGAGCTCCGCATACTCCCGCGTGCTCGGTCGCGGCGCCGCTTGCAGGGTGCCGACGAGTGGAACGCACACGAGGATTGCGAGCGCATTCATGCGCCACCAGCCATCCCATCCGGAGAAGACGGGAGTCTCGGTCCCGGACCAGGGCACCGAGCGCGAGGCGAACGAGCACGCCAGGCTCGCCAGCGGCGCCAGAGCCGCGACCATCGCCAGCCCGAGCACGTCGCGCAGGCGCAGGAACTGCGGCTCGACTTTCAGGCGGTTCAACAGCCATACCCCCAGCAGCGCTTCGATGGTGCTGCCGAGCGCGCCTGACAGCGCGGGCGCGAGTGTGTAGCCCACGCTCAAGCGGTGGCCCAGCACGGAGGCGAACAACAAGCTCGCGCCGCGCGGACCGAGGCACCACAACCAGCCGATCCCGATGCCGCTCGGCAACCAGACCAGCGCCTGCTGCACGACCTCCGATCCGGGGCGGAACGCGAGCGCGGCGCCGAAGTGCAACAGCGCAAACAGCGCATGCGCGGCCCAGCGGGGCGGCCTGCGCGAGGGAAGGGCTTCGAGCGGGGACACCGGAACTCACCTCAATGGTCGGCGAGCAGGCGGGAACAATCAACTTCCGGCTTGCGTCGAGACGACCATCCAACCGATGGCAGGACCTGCGGATCCGCCCAGCGCCGCGGACCAGAACCACTGCTCGGGTACGGTCCAGTGTCGCCGGCCATCGAGGGTCGCGGCCCGCGGCCCGTCCTGATCGAGCAGGCTCAGCCGATACGCGGTGAACACATCGACGATACGCTGCGTTCCACCTGCGCATCGAACGCGGCGGTTGTGCTCGAGTGCGTCGGACTGCTTGCCACCTGCTGCTCGCTGCCGCATGCGGCGAGCAAGAGCGCGACGGTCGCGCACGACAGCTTCCGTATCAGAACTTCCGGCTCTTGTGCAGCACGCCTTCGAGCGTGCCCACCGTCTTGTCGCGCTCCGGATCCGACAGGTCCAGGATCTCCTGCAGCGCGATCCCGATGTGCGGGATGTACATCTCGATGTAGTTGCGCTTGTCGTACTCGGCCTTGAGCCGCTTGCCCTTGCGGATGTACATGCCGAGCTTGCGCCCGCACTCCATCAGCGCGAGGCGCAGCTCCTTCTGGATCTCCGGGTAGCTCGCGATCGCTTCCTTCGACTCCGAGGTGAACGGCACCCACACGCTGGCGATGTGCACGAATACCGCCATCGGGCCCAGCGGCAGCGCGCCCTTGGGCTGCTGCAGCCCGTAGGCCTTCCAGTTCGTCGCGATCACCGCCTTGGTGACCGCGCAGGCGGCCTGCTGGTGCAGGAGCGGCACGCGGTTGGCGAAGCGCAGCACGCGGATCGGCTCGTCGGCCGCGCCGACGAGTTCCTCGGACAGGGCCTTGGTGTCCTTGCGCTTCTCGATGCGGCCGGTATCGGTCAGCTCGAGCCCGACGCCGCCGGGCTTGCCGTAGGCGATGCCGACCTCGATCTGGAACGGATTGCCGCGGTACACGGCCGGCGGACGCGTCGTCGCGACGTAGAAGTCCGCCTCGATCTCCTTCTTGAGCCCGGACAGCACGAGCTCCTCGCCGATCGGCGAGATGCACGCGGTCGAAGGCGCGCTGATCTTCGTCTTCTGGATCGCGTCGTGCAGCGCGGCGGCCTCCTCGCGCGCGATGCGCGTCGGGTAGGCCTTCTCGGACAGCTTCGAGGTCTTGCAGATCTCCTCGACCACCTTGGGGCCGACGCGGCTGAACTCCTCCTGCAGGAAGCCCGACAGCGAGCGGCAGGTCGTGTCCTTCAGCATCATGATCAGGCGCCCGAGCTCGACGCCGTGCGGGTGCGGCTTGATCTCCTCGACCGCCGGCGGGAGGTGCTTGGTCGCGCGCGCGTACGTGACGTTCTCGGCCGGCGCATCGCCAGAGGCCGGCGCCTTGTAGTGCAGCTCGAGGTGCGGGTTGGCGATCGCGGACAGCTTCAGGTACATGTCGACCGAGCGCTGGCCCTTCTGGTACTTGGCCTCCATCTCGATCTCGACGCGCGTGCCGTGATCGACCGGCTTGCCGTCGCGCTCCCAGGCGATCACTTCCTTCGAGTGGATGTCGGGCCGGTTTTCGGCCGTGTTCATCGAGAGCACGAACTCGTGCGCATCGGCCTTCTTGCCGGTGCGCGACACGATGCGCATCGGCTTGCCGGTCGTCAGTTGGCCGTACATGCCCGCCGCCGAGATGCCGATGCCCTGCTGGCCGCGGCTCTGCGAGAGCTTGTGGAACTTCGATCCGTAGAGCAGCTTGCCGAAGACCTTGCCGATCTGCGCCTCGACGATGCCGGGGCCGTTGTCCTCGACGATCATGCGCCAGCGGTTCTCGCCGGTCTGCGCGAGCTCGACCGTGATCTCGGGCAGGATGCCGGCCTCCTCGCAGGCGTCGAGCGAGTTGTCGACCGCCTCCTTGACGGCGGTCAGCAGCGCCTTGAGCGGCGAATCGAAGCCGAGCAGGTGGCGATTCTTGGTGAAGAACTCGCTGACCGAGATGTCGCGCTGGCGCGTGGCCATGTCCTGCGCGGAGACGCGCTTGCGCCCCGCGTCGCCCGTCGCCGCGGCAGGCGCCGCGAGTGGGGCCGCGGCGGACTTCTTTCCGGCCGGCTTGGCCGCGGGCTCCGTCTCCGCAGGCTCGTCGAACAGCGTTTTTCCGCTCATGCGCTGCAGGCTAGCACGGCGAGTGCGAGGCCTGAACAGACGAGCAGCAGAAGCGGCTTGCTCGTCAGGCACCCCGACTTCAGGTAGCGCAGCTGCAAGCTCCCGCCGCACTTCGGGCACAGCCGCGGCGTCGGTTCCGGCAGCGCGATTCCGCAATGCGGGCACTCGCCGGTCTTCAGGATGCGCGGGCTCACGCGGGCAGGCTAGCGCCGCACGCCGGCCGGCGAAAGTGCGCGCGGCTCGAGCCCGGCCTCGCACCGGCCGAGCACGGCCGCCGCATCGCGGAACGCGAACAGCGCGGCGCGCATCGCGGCCGGCTCCAGCTCGTATACGCACTCGCGTTCGAGATAGTCGCGGCAGTCGTGTTCCGGCAGGTGCCACTCGTGCGCGGCCTGCCGCGCGAGCTCGCTCGTCCCGCCGCGAGCGCGGTCGCGCGCGGTCTGGAACAGCGCGGGGGCGACTGACGCGACCGCGGCGGGACCGACCACCCAGCAGGCGAACACGAACGGCAGGCCGGTGCGCTCGGTCCAGGCCTGCGACGGGTTGAAGGTCGGCGGCGCGCCGGGCGCCAGCGCGGCCCGCAGCGCCGCGTCGCCGATCTGCAGCCAGGCATCGGCGGAGGCGGCGCGCGGATCGGCGCCCGCGGCGAGCTCGATCAGCTCCGGCCGGCGCCCGAAGCGCGCGGCGAGCTCGATCTCGACCAGCACGGCCGACGTGCGGCTGGCCGGATCGAGGGCAATCGTCCGCACGCGCTCGAGCGGCGTGCGCAGGAACAACTGCACGCTGTGCACCGCGCCGCGGCCCGCCACCGCGAGCCCGTCGATGTACGCGTAGCCGGGCCGGCGGAACAGCTCGATCGACGAGACCAGCGCGACGTCGAGCTCGCCGGCGCGCAACTGCTCGACCAGGCGCGAGGGCACCGCGCGCTGGTAGGCAAGCCCCGGCTCGCGCTCGAGCTCGAAGTCGAGCGGGCGTCCGACCAGATAGGGAACGCTGCCGACGCGCAGCGCCGCGCGCGCCGTGGGCTGGGAGTCGGGCATCGGCACTCACTAGGATAAGGCGCCGATGCCGCTCTTTCCCGCGTACTTCGAGCCGCGCGCGCTGCGCGAGCACGCGCTGCTCGACAGCGGCGACGGTTGGAAGCTCGAGCGCTACGGCGCGCACACGCTGGCGCGACCCGATCCGCAGGCGCTGTGGCGGCGGCGGCTGCCGCGCGCGGATTGGGAGTCGGCCGACCTCGTCTTCGAGCGCGAGAGCGATCGCGGCGGGCACTGGAGGCGCGGCGAGCACGCGCGCGCGCAGGCTCCCGAGGCCTGGCCGGTCGAGCACGCCGGCGCGCGCTTCGTGTGCCGGCCGACGCCGTTCAAGCACGTGGGCCTGTTCCCCGAGCAGGCCGTCAACTGGCATTGGCTGGTCGAGCTCGCGCCGCGATTGCGCGACGAAAATGCCGCGCCGCGACTGCTGAACCTGTTCGGCTACACCGGTGCGGCCAGCGTGCTGGCCACACGCGCCGGCTACGCCGTCACGCACGTGGACGCGTCGCGCGCGTCGCTGGCCTGGGCGCGCGAGAACGCGGCCGCCTCGGGGTTGGCCGACGATGCGTGGCGCGTGCTGCTGGAGGATGCGCCCGCCTTCCTGAAGAAGGAGCGCCGGCGCGGCGCGCGCTACGCGGCGATCCTGCTCGACCCGCCGCACTACGGCCGCGGCCCCAAGGGCGAGAAGTGGCAGCTCGAGGAGCAGTTGGCGGAGTTGGTCGAGGATGCCTGCGCGCTGCTCGTCGAGCGGGCCGTGCTGGTGCTCTCGACCTACGCGGTCGGCTGCTCGCCGCTCGCCTTCGCGAACCTGCTGGGGGATCTGGGCGGCGCGGGCGCCGCGATCGAAGCGGGCGAGCTCGTGCTGCCCGAGGAAGCGCGTCCCGGCCTGCCGGCGCGCCTCCTGCCTTGCGGCTTCTGCGCGCGGCTCGCGCGCGGGCTGGGCGCATGACCGAGGCGCCGGCGATCCTGTTGGCGGACAATCACGTGCTCGCGCTGGCCAAGCCGGCGGGCATGCCGAGCGTGCCCGATGCGAGCGGCGACGAGAGCCTGCTCGACTGGGCCAAGGCCTGGATCAAGCGCGAGCACGACAAGCCCGGCGCGGTCTTCCTCGGCGTCGTGCACCGGCTCGATCGACCGGTTTCCGGCCTCGTGCTGTTCGCGCGCACGAGCAAGGCGGCCGAGCGGCTCTCCGCGCAGTTCCGCGAGCGCGCGATCGAGAAGCATTATCTCGGCGTGGTCGAGCGCAGACCTGACGCGGACGCGGGGTGCGTCGAGGAGTGGCTGCAGAAGGACGAGGCGCGCAACGTCGTGCGCGCGTTCGCGAGCCGGCGCGCGGACGCGCTGCTCGCGCGCACGCATTGGCGCTGGCTGGCCGGCGTCGGACCGGCGCTGGTCGAGCTGCGGCCCGAGACCGGTCGGCCGCACCAGCTGCGTTCGGCCTGTCGTTCCCTCGGGGCGCCGCTCTTGGGCGACCTCAAGTACGGTGCGCGCGAGCCGCTGCCGGACGCGTCGATCGCACTGCACGCGGCGCGGCTCGTTTTCGAGCACCCGGTGCGCCGCGAGCCGGTCGCGCTCGAAGCCGCGCCGCCGGCGCGGCCGTGGTGGGGCCTCGCCCTTACCAACTAACCTGGTCGAGCTAGCCCGACCGAGCTAGGGCTCGCGGCTGGAGCGCCACATGCCGTGCATCCGGGCGCCGAGCCCGAGCACGTGGAACGGCGCGCCGCGCGTGCCGTACAGGTCGAGCCCGCCCTTGACCGGATCGCGGGCCAGCGCCTGCTTCAGGATCCGCTCGGGCCGCATCGGGAACGGCGCGGCGGTGGCCTTGCCCAGCGTGAAGCCGAGCTCGTCGAGGCGGGCGAGCAGTTGCTCGGGCTTGCAGCCGCGCAGCGCGTAGGGCCAGAACTCCATCAGCAGCGCGCACTGCGTGCTGGCCTCGAGCAGCTTCTGCGCGCCCTGCAGTGCCAGCCACTCGGAACCCTGCGTGTCGATCTTGATCACGCGGAAGGGGCCGGACAGGTGGTCGTCGACGCGCTCGATCGCGATCTCGACGGTCTCGGCCTCGCCCATGTCGGCCGGCACAGCGCCGTCGACGACGCGGTTGTCGCCGTGATTGCCGCGGGCGAGCGCGATGCGCGCCTTGCCGCGCGCGGCGCCGGCCGCGTACGGGTAGAGCTTGCCGATGCCCGGTCCGCGGCGATTGGCGTTGGAGATGTTGCGCTCGGCGATCGCGGCGATCGCGGGCACGGGTTCGAAGGCGTGCACCTCCGCGCCCGCCAGGATCGCCTGCACGGCGAACCAGCCGATGTTGGCGCCCAGGTCGAGCACGCGCGCGCCGCGCTCCAGGTGGGCGCGAAAGAGCGCCGTCTCGTGCGGCTCCCAGGAGCCCTTCTCGATCGCGGGGCCGATAATCGTATCGCCTTCGATCACCTCGAACTCGAAGCCGAGGTCGGCGACGCGCACGTGACGGGTGCGGAACTCCATGCCGCCGACTCTAGCAGTTGGGAGCAGGCGTTTCAGCGCGCGCGGATTGCGATCAGCGAGTCGAAGTGCACGGGAGCCGCCGAAATGCACGGGCAGCGCCAAAATGCGCGCGGCGCGCCGGAGCTGGGCTCCGGCGCGCCGCGCATGATCCCGAGGACCTGGGGCCTCGGGATTGCAGTCCGCGGGACTCTAGTCCGCGCGTCCGCGGATCACGGGCAGTTGTTGATGTGGATGTCAGCCGCGCCGTCGGTCAAGCGCAGCGGCTCGGGGTGCGCGAAGTTGTAGTACAGCGCCTGGCCGTACACGTGCACGTTGATCAGCGTGATGTCATTGGGGATCGACTCGTTGAACGTGACGACCGAGCCGGGGATCGACGGGAACGGCTTGGGAGCCGTCTGTTGGAAGACCGACGGGCTGATCAGCACGACGCCGTCGAGGATCGCCAGATTCGCGGGCGCGAAGGAGAAGTAGGCGATCGCCTTGGTGTTCGCATTGGCGGTCTGCGGATTCTTGCAGGCCAGGATCGCGTTGCCGCCGATCTTGCCCGTGCCACCGACCGAGAGGTCGCCCTTGTTGATGTTCCCGCCCGAGCCCTGGCCGTACTCGGTCACGCCACCGGCGCACGGCGGAGCGACGTCGTCCATCGTCATGCGCATGTAGAAGGACGCGATGCCGGGGGTCGTGAACGCGAGCGTGCCTTCGAAGTTGCCGTTGGCGAGGTAGCGGTCGAACAGGTCGACGTTGCCCGCGCCCGAGCTCGCGACGGGGATCATCAGCCAGCCGAAGCCGTTGCCGGCAGTGCCGGTGATCGCCGTCGGGATCCGGTAGCTCCAGCCGATCGGGCCGTTGGGGACCGTGATCGGCGCGCCCGAAATGTCGATATCGGCCGTGTAGGCCGAGAGTGCGGTCGTGGTCTGCGTGAAGGCCAGCGGGATCGTGTAGCTCTGGATCAACGTGCCCTTGACACCGTAGGGGCCGCCCACGGTCGGGTTCGTGCCGCTATAGAAGCGGACCACGATCGACGGGTTGACCGGGTTCGCGATCGAGCAACACCAGCCGATCGTGAACTTCGTCATCGAGTTCGTGCCGAAGGCACCGCAGGTCGCGAAGGTGCCCCAGTCGACGTACTCCTTGCCGAGGTTGGTGTTGTTCGGGCTGGTCGTCGCCGAAAGTGCGCCTTGGCCGTTGTTGTAGCAGATGGTCGAGCCATCGGCGCCGCCCGAGACGGGCGCGGTGTGGGTCCACGTGCCGGTCGCCACGTGGTAGGTGCCCACGTGAGTCACCGGGCCGTTGTAGGGAACGAGGTCGGAGTCCGTCTGCGCGATCGACGCGCTTCCGAGGACCGCAGCGGCGGCCAGCAGGAGGAACTTCTTCATGTGCGATGTCTGGAGGATGTTGAGCCTGGCATGCGGCCGGCTCGTCGGGTTGGGATGTGGCAGCTCGCGGATGCGAACTCCTTGCCGCGAAGCACGGCCTACGGCCGCGTTCACGGAGGTACTACACAAGAATAACGGACGGCCGCAGGCGCGTGTTCCAGAAAACAACTTCCCAGCCACGGGCCCCCCAGGGGGGGGCCAGGCCGGAAATGGCTTCCGACGGGACCTTGGGAGGGGGTCAGGGCGCGGCCGGGCGCTCGAGCAGCGCGCGCAGTCCGTCGAAGCCGTCGCTGTCGTTCCACTGGCCGCCGGCCTCCCACTTCACGCTGTCCTGGAAGCCGCCCGAGTCGTTGGGCTGGCCCGACTTCCAGTCCGTGTAGCTGAGCGCACCGCCCGAGGTCCACTTGAATGACCCCTCGCTGAAGTCGTCGTGCAGGCCGATCCAGACATCCTGTCCGGTCAGATCGCTGCCGAGGTTGGTGATCAGCCAGGACTTCAACGCCGCGCCGTCGATGCGCGCGAGATGGCCGCCGTACTGCTGCGCGAGGCCCTCGCCCCAACCCCAGTAGCCGCTGCCCGCGCTGACCGCGTACTCCTTGCCGTTGCTCGGGTGCTTCTTCCACACCAGGGTCGGCGGCGGGTTCGGCAACACGAAGTCCAGGCGCAGCCCGTTCGAAGCGCTCGCCGATTGACTGGCGCCGACATCGACGAACCACCCCTGCGCATAGACGGTCAGTCCGGAGGGGAAACCGCCGCTGAGCTTGGCCGGTCCGACTTGCGGCGAGCTGCTCGCAACCGCGAAAGGCAGCACGATCTCGGTGCTCGGCACGAGCGTCCCGCCGAAGATCGAGAGTTGCGGATTCGTCGCGCCGACGACCAGGAAGCCCGTCGTCGGGGCGGCGATGTTGGCGAACTGCGAGGTCAGCCCGTTCGACAGCTCGTCGTAGGCGACCGTGTAGCTCGGCGTGCCGTTGGAACCCGGCTTCGAGTACCCGAGGTTGGTGCTGGTCAGCGATTCGAACGGCAACAGGCACGAGTTCTCGGCGCGGGTGCGCATGTCCGTCACGGAGAACGGATGGAAGTAGGTGGTGATGTTCGACAGGCCGCCCGGGCACAGGTGGCAATAGCTCATGATCGTGCCGGTGGTCGTGCAGACCGACTGCGTCTGGCACGCGCCGAAGTAGCCGCTCGGAGCGCACTCGTCCGCCGGCGGGCAGTAGTCGTGCGTGTGCGGCGCGTTGAAGTTGTGGCCGATCTCGTGCGCGGTCGCCATGAAGTCCCAGTTCAGCGGGTTCACGGTGACGGGAAAGGTCACGTTGCCGCCGATGTTGCCGGTGACGCCGTAGCAGTAGTCGCCGACGCACAGCACATCCAGCCAGGCCACGCCGCCGCCGAGGCCGGCGCCTGAGATCAGGTGGCCGAGGTCGGCTTGGACCGGCAGTCCCTGCGTCGACCACTTGGCCTGCACCTCGTACAACACGTCGATCGAGCTGCCGCCGACGTCCTGCATCGTCCAAGGGTCATTGTTGCTCGTGTAGAACCCCAGGTACGGCAGCGCGAGCACGGTGTTGATCTGCTCGACGTAGCGCGCGCTGATCGCGCCGGTCAGCGCGAGCGCGTAGGCCTGCGCGGCCGGCAGGTTGTTGAACACCTGGTAGTACTGGAAGTCGGTCTCGAAGGCGATGCGGCACTCGAGCTTCACGCTGCCGCCGTCGGCGCCGGAGACCAGCGGGGCGGGCTTGCCGTGGATGGGTGCGTCGGAAGGCTGGCGCGGCAGCTCGTCGAGCGCGCACTGGAAGCTGCTGCTCCGGCCCAGCGCGATCAGGCTCGTCTCGGTGACCAGCGCGTGGCGCGGCTCGTCCCAGGTTCCATCCAAGCCGGGTTCGGCGATCAGGTGCAGCAGCGCAGGGCTCGCGCCATCGGCGCGCGCGATCCAACCGCGCGAACCGTGCGGGGAGAAGGCCAGCAGCACATCGGATCCCTCGACCTCGCGCACGCGGCCCTTCCAGACCGAGATCGCTCCGTCCAGCGCGCCATCGCCCTTGGCGACCATCGCGCCATCGACCCACAGCTCGGCATCCGGTGTCACCAGCGGAACGCGCTCGAGCTCGAGCGTGCCGATGCTGCCCTGCTCGTCGATCGGCGCGCCGCTCAGCGTCAGCGCGTCGAAGCCGCGCAGCGCGAGCAACTCAGCCGGTGCGGCCGCAGCGAGGTCGAGGCCTGGCAGCGTTGCGGCGGCGCCGGAGAGCGGAGTGAACGGGAACGGCCGCAGCGCGTGCTGAGCGGCCGAGGGCGCGGCGACGAGGAGCGTGAAGAGTGCGATCGGGGGGAGGGGGTGCATGGTGGGGGGCAGTTCCTGATGGGGCGCAGGATTCAGGTCGGGCTCGGAAGCCAGGTCGGGCTCACAAGCCAGGTCGGGCTCACAAGCCAGGTCGGGCTCACAAGCCAGGTCGGGCTCACAAGCCAAGTCGGGCTCAATAGCCTAGCCTTCGTGGATAGACGCGCGGGGCTTGGGACGCAAGTCCGTGGGCACGGAGTTCCACTAGTCCCGCGCCTCCGCGCGGTTTCCGATTGGCGCGGCGGCCCGCGACGTGTTGGGATTCGGTCCATGGAACGCTGGTCGATCGAGCTCGAGAAGGAGTACTTCAAGTTCTCCGCCGCGCACTTCCTGATCTTCGAGGACGGCAGCGCCGAGCGCCTGCACGGCCACAACTACCGCGTCTTCGTCGAGATCGAGGCGCGGCTCTCGCAGCACGGTCTCGTGATCGATTTCAAGCAGGTCAAGCCGGTCGTGCGCGAACTCGTCGACGAGCTCGACGAGCATTGGCTGCTGCCGGGCGAGCATGCCGAGCTGCGCCACGCCGAGCGCGAGGACGGTTCGATCGAGGTGCGCTACCGCGAGCGGCGCTACGTGGCGCCGCGCGAGGACGTGATCGTGCTGCCGATCAACAACACGAGCGCCGAGAACTTCGCGACGTGGATCGCGCGCGAGCTCAAACGCCGGCTCGGCGCGCGCTTCGGCGACCTCGTCATCGAGCGGTTGCGCGTCGCGGTCGAGGAAACCGCGGGCCAGCGCGGCGTGTATCTCTACGAGCGCGCGGCGCCCTGATCGCCAGGCTTCGTGCAAGCCGCGCTCAGCGCATGGCGCGTGATTGCGTCGTGCGACGCGTTCCACAGCACGCGGCCCTGCGCGAGCAGCAGCGCCTGCGGCGATTGGTGCTCGATGCCGGTGCGGGCGGCCGCGTCGCGCGCCAGCGGTCGCTCCTCGATCACGTGCACCCAGCCGGTCGGCACTTCGGCATGCGCGGCAGCGAAGATCTCGTACTCGCGAAAGGCGCGCGCCGAAATCGGGCAGGTCGGCGAGTGCTTGAACAGCAGGAACAACGGCGCCCGGAAGGACGCTTCGTAGTCCGCCTGGCTGGTGATGCGTCGCAACATGCCGCGCAGCTTGGCTGCCGAGCACGGGCGTGGCAAGATGGACGGCTTCGATGAGCCTGGCCCGTGTCGAGACCAAGGCCTCCCCGGCTGCCGCCGCCGCGGGACCGGCCGTGCACGTCGTCACCTTCGGGTGTCAGATGAACAAGTACGACTCCTTGCTCGTCGAGGGGCGCTTCGTCGGTGACGGGTACCGGCTGGTCGCCTCGATGGAAGAGGCCGACGTCGTGCTCTTCAACACCTGTGCGGTGCGCGAGCACGCCGAGGAGCGCGTGTACTCCTGGTTGGGCGAGCTCAAGCGCCGCAAGCGCGAGCACCCCGACCTGGTCGTCGGCGTGCTGGGCTGCATGGCGCAGCGCGCGGAAGAGGAGATCTTCGAGCGCGCGGGCCACGTCGATCTGGTCGTGGGCACGCGCCGTTTCCACCAGCTGCCGGAGCTGGTCGACGAACTGCGCGCGCGCCGCGCCGCCGGCGGCGCGCGACCGGGGCGGCCCGAGCGCCTGCTCGCCACCGAGATGGACGGGGTCGTCGCCGTCGACCGCGCGCGCGAGGTCTACACGGGCGGCCTGCACGGCTACCTCGCCGTGATGCGCGGCTGCGACCTCAATTGCACCTACTGCATCGTGCCGCGCACGCGCGGCCGCGTCGCCAGTCGCCCGATCGCCGAGTTGGTCGCCGAGGCGAGGTGGATGGTCGAGCAGGGCGTGCGCGTGATCACGCTGCTCGGTCAGACGCTCAACTCCTACGGCGAGGACTTCGACCCGCCGATGTCCGGCGCGGCGCGCGGAGCCGGTCGTGACGGCCGGCCGGCGCTGGCCGACCTGCTGCGCGCGCTCGAGCCGCTGGCGGGTCTGGAGCGGATCCGCATGATCACGCTGCATCCGTCCTACGTGACGCGCGAACTCGCGCGCGCGATCGCCGATTGCGCGAAGGTCGAGCGCTTCCTGCCCTTGCCGCTGCAGTCGGGTTCGGATCACGTGCTGCGCCGGATGAAGCGCGGCTACAACCTCGAGTTGTACCGGCGACGCATCGCGATCCTGCGCGAAGAGGTGCCGGACATCGAGCTGTCGTCCGACTGGATCGTCGGCTTCCCAGGCGAAACCGACGCGGACTTCGAGCAGTCCGAACGCGCGCTCGCGGAATTCGGCTTCGCGCAGAGCTTCGTGTTCCGCTACAGCCCGCGCCCGGGCACGGCCGCCGCGGACCTGTCGGATGACGTCCCCGAGGCGATCAAGGCGGAGCGCAACACGCGGCTCCTTGCGGCCGCCGAACAGGCCGGGCGCCGCCGCATGGAACGGCAGATCGGCAGCACGAAGGACGTGCTGGCCGAGGAGCCTTCGGAGCGTCGCGCGGGATCGCTGCGCGGAAGGACACGCGAGGGGCTGGCGATCGGGTTTCCGGGCCCAGCGGAGCAGGTCGGGTCGTGGTTCCGGGTGCGGGTCGAGCACGCCAGTCCCTACGCCCTCTCGGGGACCCTGGTCTAGTTCGCTGCGCGCGACCGACAGTTGCCCCACCGGCGGGGGTGACGGAACCGGCTCCACCACCAGCGGCTGCGGCCGCGCAGCCAACTGGACCAAGGTCCGTCGGTGTCACACGCCGCGCGCGCGATGTTCGAGCAGGGTCTTCACGGCCAGTCCGATCAGGATCAGGCCCCCCAGCACTCCCGCCACGCGCGTGCCGCGAGTCCCCAACCACTGCGCGCCCAACGCACCCACGAGGCAGGCCAGAGTGGTCGCCAGCGCGCAACTCGTACTGAGCACGACCGGCTCGAGGCCGAGCGCTGAGCTGCCGATCCCCACGCTGAGGGCATCGAGGCTGGTGGCGAGCCCCAACACGAACAGACTGGCCCAGCCAACGTCGGACCGCAACTGCGATTCGCGCGGGCGCCAGGCCTTCCACAATTCGCGCGCACCGAACCCGGCCAACACGGCGGCGGCGATCCAGTGGTCGAATGCGCCCAACCAACGCAGCGCCGACTGACCAATCCAGCTCCCCGTCCAGGCCAGCCCGGCTTGACAGGCGCTGAATACGACGGCGATGCGCAGTGCCGCAGCCAGCGCGGGGCGTGCTTGCTGCAGGCCCAGCGCGGCTGCTACCGCGAATGAGTCGACGGCCAGCGCCGCCGCGATCAACAGCGCGGGGCCCACGTCAGCGCGGGGCCCGCATCGATCGGACCGCCGCGCCCGGTCCGCCGCCTAGCTGCCCTCGGTCATCAGCAGACCGTTGGTGATGCCGCCGAAGAAGGCGGGGCCCACCGTTGGCGAGAAGAGTCCGGCTTGGAAGAAGATCTGCTGGCCGCAGCGCGGGGGGTCGTTGAAGACCGGGATCTGACCGTTCCATGCGCCGGAGGAGTTGGTCGTGAAGACGAAGATCTGGCTCCACAGCGTTAGATCCAATCCGATCTCGCAGTTCTCGTAGAAGAAGTTCGTGCCGCCACCCAGGCTGAAGTACAGCAGGCCCAGCGTAGCGGGTGGGCCCTGCACGCTGATCGACATCAGCGAGCCCATGACCGGCAAGCTGGACGTAAGCGTGTAGCCGCCGCATCCAGCGGCCTTCACCGCGACCACGGCCGGATTCGGGCACGGACGCGGGTCCACGCGCGCGACGAAGATGTCGCCGGAACCCCCGTGGAACGTGGTTTGGTACGCGCCCGCCGTGGTGGGGAAGTTGCCGCGCGCATGTCCGGCGAAGAACGAGACGTAGCTGAGGAACTCCAGCGTCACCGCAAAGCCGTGCTCGCTGGGCGGGCCGCCCATGTAGGTCGCGTACTCGAGGAACGCGCCGCTCTCGTCGAGGTGCCCGTAGTAGACATCCGAGGTACCGGGAGGGCCTCCCAGCAAGAATTGGAGGAAGCCCGCGCCCACGACGGGCATGTCCGTCGAGAAGGTCGTGCCGACGAAGAATGCGATGCCGTTGGGGTCGGCGACCACTTGATTGATCTCGTCGCGGCCATTGCCGCCGACATAGGTCGAATACTTGAAGCCGGTGAGCGCCGGAAGGAAGCGGACGAGGAAGCCATCCGTCTCGCCTCCCAACGTGGTGTCGAGTGCGCCGATCGTGGTCGGGAAGTCGGCGGAACCCGTCGAGCCCGACACGAACACGTCGAGACCGATGTGCAGGTCGATTGAGCTCACGCCGTCTTCCTGCGAGCCTCCCAGGTAGGTCGAGGCCATCAGGCTCGAGCCGTCGGGCGTCAAGCGGGCCACGAATCCGTCCAGCACGCCGTCGAGCGTGGTGTCCACGACGCCCGCGGTGGTCGGAAAGTCGGTCGAACTCGTGCTGCCCCCGATCAGGACTTCCTCGGCCGTGCCCGCCAGCACGACCCCGGTCGCGTAGTCGTTGCCGGAACCGCCCAGGTACGTCGCCCAAGCGGCGCTCGAGCCGGTCGAGTCGAGCTCGATCGCGAAGGCGTCCGCGATGCCTGCCAGCGTCGAATCGAACGCGCCGGCGCTGGCCGGGAAGTCGGTCGACCAGGTGCTGCCGACCAGCACGGCCCCGCCGGCGATGGTCGGGCGCGCGCTCAGTGCCTCCTCGCGATCGCCTCCACCAATGTAGGTGCACCACGTCAACGCATTGCCTGCCGAGTTCAAACGCAAGGCGAAGGCGTCGGCTACCCCACTGACCGTCGTGTCGAAGGCCCCGGCGCTGACCGGGAAGTCGGAGGACGAGGTCGTGCCGCAGATGAGCGCGTCGCCATTCGGGTACAGGCGCACGGCCTTGGCGAGCTCGTTCCCGGTCCCGCCGATGAACGTCGAGTAGATCAGCGTGGAGCCGGTCGCCTCCAGGCGCGTCACGAGCACGTCGTCGTTGTTCCAGACCGGATCGAAGGCGCCCGGCGTCGTCGGGTAGTCGGACGATTGCGAAACGCCGACGGCAATCACGCGGTCAGCCTGGTCGGCATCGACGCCGAAGGCCATCTCGCAGCTCATGCCGCCCACATAAGTGCTGTAGACGAGCAGCGGATCGACCACCAGCGCCGCATCCGGATCGACGCCGTCGGCCTCGAATCCGAAGCGCGCGCCTTCCAGCACGCGGAAGCGCGTGTCGACACGCTAGCGCGTGCCGTCGGCGCGCACCTGCCATGCTGCCGGCAGGATCTGGCGCAGCACGCCGGCGGCGGTCGCGATCTCCAAGCTGCCATCCGCCGCAACACACAGGCCCTCCGCTCCTTCGACCTGGATCACGACCTGCGACAGGTCTGCGCCGGGTGCGAGCACGAGGTCGTACTCGAAGTGGGGGAGCCCTTGATCAGCACCGATGCGCAGTTCGACGTCGATGCCGTCGTACAAGCCCTGCAGCGAGAGCTCGCGCCAGGTCGGCACATCGGTGTGCCAGGCGCTCGGATCTCGACCGTACAGGTAGTTGACGCGCGTCGGCCCCTGCTCGCGCGCAACGAGTTCGGTCGCGCGCGCGCCCTCCCAACGCAGGAACAAGTTGCAATAGGCGCGCGGGCCCGCCGTCGTCGCCGGATCCGCTGCCTCGGCGGGCGCGGGCTGCGGTCGAGCGACGACCGCCGGTGCGTCGCCCCTGCACGCATCGCTCGCGGCCTTGACCGCGGCCGTCATGCAGCAATCCGCGGAACGCGCGACGGCGGAACTCGACTCCTCCGTGGAACGCACCTCGGCCATGCTGTCGTTCGCGACCGGTGCCTTCACCAGCAAGGCCGGCGCGCTCATCGTCTGCGCGGGAGACTCACCAGCGGAGGTCGCGCTCGACACGCCGCTCTTGTCGAAGAGCCGCGGGTCGCGTCGCACGAGCTCGCGCGGAGTCAACTGCAAGGCCAGGTGATCGCTCGCAACGAACACCGTCAGGTCGCCGTTGTACGCGACGTATTCGCAGCGTTCGTCGTACTGCCCTTGGTTGCTGACGAAGCACATCGGCATGCGCCGCAACAGCGCACTCGAGGGCGCCACCTCGCCGGATGGGCTCGTCGAATCTGGAGCGCTCTGCGTGCCCGCCGGCGCCTGGCCTGCTGCGGGCAACGGTGCTCCGGCGAGCAGCGCGGTTTGCGCCGTGGCCGAAGTGAGCAAGCTGCTGAGCCCAAGGAACGTGGCAGTCGCGAGGAGTTTGAATTGCATGGTTTGTCGGGTGCGGGCCTAGTTAGCCCAAGTTCCGCAGTTGGAGAAAAGCGCGAGGTAGTTTCCGACGGCAGGTCCCGTTGGGAGGGTCCAGAGGGCCCGTTCGGCCGCGGAAAGAGCTGAAAAGTCGATGTAGTGACAACATGCCCG
>VGZE01000060.1 GCA_016872755.1 Planctomycetota bacterium | reverse complement strand
GTACTGCGCGGCGAACACGCCGAGTGCCGGCGCGAGCGCGATCACCGCGAGCTCGCTCCATGCCGGCAAGTACGTCCACGCGAGCCACGCCAGCACCGCCCACCCGAGCGGATAGAACACGACCGCCGCGACGAGCTTCACCGTCGCCGCGACGTCCGACTCCGGCCGCGCGAGCCGTGCCGCGACGCGCACGAGCTGGTACGGAACGACCCACAGCACGGCACCGACGACCGCCAACGGCAGTAGCACGAGCGCCAGCGCATTCCACGCGACGAAGCTAGCTACGCGCGACGGCGTGTAGTCGGTGTACAGGTCGTCGACCTGAGCGCCGAGTCGCGCCAGACGATCGCGAAAGGTTTCGACCCGCACGCGCATCGCGGCAGCCTGGTCCGGCTCGCGCGCGCGCCACGCGCGCAGCCCGTCGGCGAGCACGCGCAGCCTCTTCACGCGCCGCCCTTCGCCGCGCCGCCACACGCGCTCGACGAGCTCGAGCAGCGGCAGGTCATCGGCGCGATCGAGGTTCAGCGTCACACGCCGCAGGCCCGCGGCGATGCGCGCGGTGAGCTCCTCGACCGCGGCCCACGGATCGCGTGCGTGCAGCTCGGCGAGATCACCAGTCTCGATCGGCTCGCCGACCCACACGGCCACGCGCGATTGGAACGTCTCCTTGTCGCGATACGACAGCCCGACCGGCGCGATGCGAACGCCGAGCTCGAAGCGCGCGCGCCCCTGGGCGCCCAGTGCCATCCGCGCGGCACCGGTCTTGAGCTTCTGCAGCGACGGCTCGGAGTGGCTGATGCCCTCCGGGAACAGACACACGGCGTCGCCGGCGAGCAGCGCGTCCTCGACCGCGGCGAAGGTTTCGCTGTTCTTCGCGGTGTCCGCGCCGTCCTTCGTCCGGTAGACCGGCAGGCAGCCGAAGCCGCGCACCCACCAGCCGACGAAGAACATCCGGAACAGCGTCGCCTTCGCCAGCAACCGCAGCGGCCGCGGCGCGATCTCGGCGAGCAACAGCGGATCGACGAGCCCGTTCGGGTGATTGGCGACGACGAGCAGCGGACCCGCGGCCGGCAGCGGCTCGCCCAGGCGTGCGATCCGGTAGAAGCGCCGTACACAGGCCCCGGTGAATGCGGTCAGCGGTCCGTAGAGGCGCGTGCCCGTCACGCGCGTGAGCCTAGCGGGCCGCGTCGTCCCTGTCAGTCGTGTGGGTCAGTCGTGTGGGTCAGTCGTGTGCGTCCATCGTGCTGCCGCGCCTTGCGCGCTCGCGCGCGAACGCGAACGCGGCGCCGAGCGCGCAGACGATGAGCAGCGCGAGCCAGAGCGAGCCGAGCTGCAACGCGCTACGCGGCTCGTAGCGCGTCTCGATCGCGTGAACGCTCACCCCGAAATGCGCTACCCGCGCCTGCTGCAAGCGCCGCCAAGCCTGCGCCGGGAGTCCACGCAGCAGGTCGCCCGCCTGCACGCGCTCCAGAGCCTGTACGACCTGCTCCGCTCTCGGCGCGGCGGCCTCGTTCAGCACGACCGCCCGATAGCGAACGCCCGGGACGAGTTGCACCCGGTCGAGCGGGATGCGCAGCGTGCCCGGCGAAAGGCCTTGGCTCGCGCCGGGGTACAGCTCGGCATGATCGAAGACCGCCTCGAGCGCGGGCTGTCCGGGGGCCGGACCCTCGGCGAAGAACTGCACGCGCCAGCGCACCGGCTCGGCCGCTGCGAGCTGTGTCGTCGTCACGAGCAGTCCGTCGGGCGCGGCGTCTCCGACGCGGAAGTCGATCGCTCCCTGTCCCATCACCTGATTCGCGCCGAGCTGGTCGCCGGTCGGCCGCAGCGCAACGACCTCCGGGCGCAGGCAGCAGGCGGCGTACAGCGCGAGCGAGGCCGGCCACGCCGCGATCCCGAGCCACAGCAGCCCGCGCCGCGGCTCGCTGGTACGCGCCGCGGAAGTGCGATGCGCACGCACGATCTCGAAGGCCGTCCACAATGCTCCGAGGGCGAGCAGCGTTCGGCCGAGCACCGGCCAGGGCAGATCGGCCAGCGCGCGCGGCAACGCTTCGGCGGGCTCTGGCAAGCTCGCCACGTCGCGCGGCCCCAGCGGCAGGAACAGGCGCACCGTCGTATTGCCGCCGGCGAAGGCGAACAGCGCGCACAGGGCGCCGACGAGTTGCAGACCGTGAGCCGCCGCGAGCCCCGGCGCGCGATGCAGCGACAGGCAGGCCAGCGCGGCGAGCAGCGCGACGTATTGCGGGTGGAAGAAAGCGAAACCGAACAGGCATGCAGCCGCGAGCAGCGCGGCCTCGAGCGCGAATTCCGCGCGCTCGGCGTCCGCCACGGAACTCGTGCGGTACCCGATCCACAGCACGAGCAGGCCGTAGCCGAGCAGGAACGGCGAGAGCGCGCTCGCCCCGGCCGACCCGCCGTCGGCCAGGAACGAAGCATGGTGGAAGATGTTCTCGATCGTGTACTCGGAGGCGTACAGCCGCTCGGCCAGCCGCGGCAGGAACAGGGCCGCCCCGACCGCGATCGCGAGGCCTGCCGGCCACTCCCAGCGCGTCGCGCGGATCGCGCGATAACCGAACCAGGCCGCCAGCGCGAGCGGCGCGGCGAGCCACCAGGCCAGTCCGTGTCCGGAGGCGCTCGCGCCGAGCACGCAGGCGAGCGGCAATCCGATCAAGGCCAAGGACTCGATCCGCGCGCGCGTCGTCCGCCCGACCGCGATCGCGATCGGAACAGCGAGCACGAGCGGATAGACCCGCATCGCGCAAGCGATCCCGATCAGGATCAGCGCGCGCGTCGTGAATCCGCGCCGCAGCGCGCCGCAGCCGAGCACGAGCGGCAAGAGCATGAACGGCTCGTACTTCGCGAACGCGCCGCTCGCGTAGATCGCCAGGGGATGCAACAGCCACAGGGCGCCGGCGAAGCGCGCATGGGCGCGCGGCACGGCCCAGGCGACCGCGATCCCGACGCAGAGGTCGGTCAGCAGGTACGGGAGCTTCCACAGCGCAAGCCACAGGAGCGCCTGCGGATGCGCGAACAGCCGGGCGCTCTGCTCGAAGATCTCGCCCTCGGTCGGCAGCGGCCAGTGCACGCCGGAGAAATCGGGCAGCGGAACCTGCAGCAGGCGCGCCCACAGATCGTGCAGCAGGATCGGCAGCGCCTGGAAACTGTAGTCAGCGAGCTCGAACTGACCCGCGTGCAGCAGCCGCACGCGGTCGTAGGTCGACAGCAGGTCCGGGTGCAGGCTCGTCGGCAGCAACAGCAGCCGGATCGCGCAGCCGACCAGCAACCAGGGCAGGACGGCGCGCAGCGCGCTGCGCCAACTCAGCCAGTCGGGTCCGGTGGGGGTTCCGGAATCCGCGTCGTTGGACATCGGGGGGAGCCTTCATCGTGCCCGATCGACCCGTTCCGCGCACGCAACAGGGACGTCAATCGAGCGTAAGAAGCGGGATAGCCGAGGCTGCGCTCGAGCGCGCGCAGCTCGTCGACCGCGCCGCGCGCTGCCTGCTCCCCAAGCTGCGCCGTTCGACACGCGAGCGGGCGGGCCGCGCCTAGCGCGCAATTCCCGTCGGGAGCGGCTGCGGCGGCGAAATCGGCCTCCAGACCGGTTGCGTACAGCTCATCCGGGCAGCGCTCGAGGCAGCACGATTGCTCGTTCGGCGCGGCCGGCAGTCTTGCGTGCAGCGCCCGCAGCTCGCTGAAGGCCCGCTCGCGCAGCTCGTCCGGCACGACGACCGCGATGCCCGGGCAGGTCGCGCGCGCCGCCTCGAAGGCCGCGGGATCGGCGAGCACCGCGTCCCAGTAGGGGAAGCGGCGGCAGTGCGCCGGGCGCGCGGCGTAGACCGAGCACTCCGCCGCGCCGACGAGCAGCGCGCAGCGACCGCCTTCGCCGCGGCCCTCTTCGCGCAGCGAGAGGCGGCGGGCACCGCTTTGCGGATCGGTGACCTCGCGCGTGTACTGCTCGACGAACGCGCTCGGCTGCATCGAAAGGGTGGCCGCCATGGGCTCGACCTCGCCCGGCTCGAGCCACACATGCCCGGCGCCGCCGCTGCAGCAGCGCGCGCAGCGGTGGCAGGCCCAGCGGAACGGAACGACGCCGTTCAAGCCCGGATCGGGTGAGCCCGCGCTCATCGGGGCGGGAGTCTAGCGCGACGCCGCGCGTTGCGAGCCGGGCGCTCGACGCGCGAGTCGAATCCCGTTTCCAGGCCCCGCGGGACGCTTGACATGGGTTTTTGGGCGTTTCTGTCGATAGTCGGCCTGGAGTCCCTGGAAAGGCCTCGCTGGGTGAAGGAGACTCCGCCTTCAGCCCCGGAATTCGCCATGCCAACCCCGACCCCCACCGTCTCGAATTTGAACCCGCTCGCCCGCCTCGCCGCTCAAGGACAGTCGATCTGGCTCGACTACATCAAGAAGAGCCTGATGGACTCGGGCGAGCTCGCGAAGCTGCTCGAGCAGGACGGCCTGCGCGGCATGACCTCGAATCCCGCGATCTTCGAGAAGGCGATCGCCGGCAGCAGTGATTACGCGAAGCTGATCGAGGCCGCCGACGCGCGCTGCGCGACGGACACGAAGGGCGTCTACGAGGAGCTCGCGATCGCCGACATTCAGCGCGCGGCCGACATCCTGCGGCCCGTCTACGAGCGCACCAAGGCGCTCGACGGCTACGTCAGCCTCGAGGTTTCGCCGCTGCTCGCGCGCGACACGCGCGGCACGCTGGCCGAGGCGCGCCGGCTGTGGAAGACGGTCGCGCGGCCGAACCTGATGATCAAGGTCCCCGGCACGCCCGAGGGCTTGCCCGCGATTCGCGCGCTGATCGCCGACGGCATCAACGTCAACGTCACGCTGCTGTTCTCGAACGTCGCCTACGAGCGCGTCGCGACCGCGTACATCGAGGGCCTCGAGGACCGCTTCCGCTCCGGCCAGGACCTGTCGCGCATCGCCAGCGTCGCATCGTTCTTCGTGTCGCGCATCGACAGCGCCATCGACGCGCAGCTCGACGCGCTGGCGAAGAACGCGAGCGGCGACGCGAAGACGCGCATCGAGGCCTTGCGCGGCCGCGCCGCGATCGCGAACGCGAAGCTGGCCTACCAGCTGTACAAGCGGATCTGCGCCGACCCGCGCTGGAAGGCGTTGGAGACTTGCGGCGCGCAGCCGCAGCGCCTGCTGTGGGCGAGCACCGGCACGAAGGACGCGCGCTACCGCGACGTGCTGTACGTCGAGGAGCTGATCGGCCCCGAGACGGTCAATACGATCCCGCCCGCGACCTACGATGCGTTCCGCGACCACGGCGCGGTCGCTCCGACGCTCGAACAGGGCCTCGAGCGTGCGCGCACGGACCTTTCGAACCTCGCGGGCCTGGGGATCTCGCTCGACGCGGTCACCGACAAGCTGCTCGCGGACGGCATCACGATGTTCGAGGACGCCTTCCACAAGCTGCTCGGCGCGGTCGCGGCCAAGGCCGAGGTCGACACGCGCCTGACGGCCAAGCTGCCGCGCGAACTCGCCGCGACGGTCGACGCGGCGCAGGCGGACTGGAAGGCCGGTGCGAAGGTGCAGCGGCTGTTCGCGCGCGATGCGAAGCTGTGGACCGGCGGCGACGAGGCGCGCTGGCTCGGCTGGCTCGACATCGTCGAGCGCCAGTGGGCCGAGTGCGCGCGCTTCGAGGCGCTGGCCAAGGACGCGCGCGAGGCGAACTTCGCGCACGTCGTGCTGCTCGGCATGGGCGGCTCGAGCCTGGCTCCGGAGGTGTTCCGTCGCGTGTTCGGGCGCCAGTCCGGCGCACCGGAGTTCCTGGTGCTCGATTCGACCGATCCGGCGCAGGTCGCGGCGATCGAGCAGCAGGTCGACCTCGCGCGCACGCTGTTCGTCGTCGCGAGCAAGTCGGGCTCGACGCTCGAGCCGAACGTGTTCAAGGCGTACTTTTACGAACGCGTCAAGGCCAAGGTCGGAGCCGCGCTGGTCGGATCGCGCTTCCTCGCGATCACTGATCCGGGCTCGACGATGGAACAGGTCGCGAAGACCGGCCAGTTCTGGCGCATCTGCCACGGCGACGCGACGATCGGCGGTCGCTACTCGGCGCTCTCGGACTTCGGGCTGGTGCCGGCGGCGCTGCAGGGCCTGGATGTCGCGAAGCTGCTCGGTCGCGCGCGCGAGATGGTCAGCCTGTGCTCGCCCTCGTCGCCCGCGGAGCGCAATCCCGGCCTGCGCCTGGGCCTCGTGCTCGGGTGCGCGGCGCAGCGCGGTCGCGACAAGTTGACGCTGTTCTCCAGCCCGGCGCTGCGCCCGTTCGGCGCGTGGCTCGAGCAACTGATCGCGGAGTCGACGGGCAAGCTCGGCAAGGCCGTCGTTCCCGTGGATCTCGAAACGCCCGCCGAGCCCGCGAGCTACGGGCAGGACCGCGTGTTCGCGGCGCTGCTGCTCGACGGCGACGCCGATGCCGCGCTCGAGCAGAAGCTCGCCGCGCTCGAGGCCGCCGGCGCGCCGGTGCTGCGCCTGCGCCTGCGCGATCGCTATGACCTCGGCGCCGAGATGTTCCGCTGGGAGATCGCGACCGCGGTCGCCGGCGCGGTGCTCGGCATCCACCCGTTCGACCAGCCGGACGTCGAAGCCAGCAAGATCGAGACGCGCAAGCTGACCCAGGCCTACGAGCAGTCCGGCAGCCTGCCGGCCGAGGCCCCGCTGTTCAGTGACGGCGACGTGCGCGTGTACGCGAGCTCCGACAACGCGGCCGCGCTCGGCGGAGCCAAGACGCTCGCGGCGGCGCTGAAGGCGCACTTCGCGCGCATCGGGAGCGGCGACTACTTCGGGCTGCTCGCCTACGTCCAGATGAACGACGCGCACGCGGCGTCGCTGCAGGAGTTGCGGCATCTCGTGCGCGACAAACGTCGCGTTGCGACCTGCCTCGGCTTCGGGCCGCGCTTCCTGCACTCGACCGGCCAGGCCTACAAGGGCGGCCCGGCGAGCGGCGTGTTCCTGCAGATCACGTGCGACGACGCGCGCGATCTGGCGATCCCGGCGGCCAAGTACACCTTCGGCGTGGTCAAGGCGGCGCAGGCGCGCGGCGATCTGGCCGTGCTCGAGGGACGCGGCCGGCGCGCGCTACGAATCCACCTCGGGCCCGACGTGAAGGCCGGACTCGCCAAGCTCGGCGCCGCCGCTCGGGAGGCCCTCCGATGAACACGCATCCCTCACGCGCGGCAAGTGCCGCATCGACGACGCCCCCTTCCTCAGTGCAGCAGGGAACGAAAATGAAGATCGCAATGCTCGGACTCGGCCGCATGGGCGCGAACATGGCGCGGCGGTTGATGCGCGACGGCCACTCGGTCGTGGCCTACGACCTGTCGGCCGAGAACGTGCAGAAGCTGGCCTCCGAGGGCGCCAAGCCCGCGCGCACGCTCGCCGAGGTCGTGAAGTCGCTCGAAGCGCCGCGCGTGTGCTGGATCATGGTTCCGGCCGGCGAACCGACCGAGAAGCTGGTCGCCGAGCTCGGCCGGCTCCTGTCGGCCGGCGACATCGTGATCGACGGCGGCAACAGCAACTACAAGGACGACGTGCGGCGCGCGCGTGAGCTCGCCAAGCAGGGCATCCACTACGTCGATGTCGGCACGAGCGGCGGCGTGTGGGGGCTCGAGCGCGGTTACTGCCTGATGATCGGTGCCGACAAGGCCGCCTTCGACTACGTCGAGCCGATCCTGCGCTCGCTGGCGCCGGGGCGCGGCGACGTCGAGCCGTCACCGGGGCGCTCCGGTCGGCCGAGCACCGCCGACGAGGGCTTCCTGCACTGCGGCCCGCCGGGCGCCGGCCACTTCGTCAAGATGATCCACAACGGGATCGAGTACGGGCTGATGCAGGCCTACGCCGAGGGGCTCGACATCCTGAAGTGCGCGAACAAGCCGGAGCTGCCCGAGGGCATGCGCTACGAGTTCGATCTCGCCGACATCTGCGAGGTGTGGCGGCGCGGCAGCGTCGTCGGTTCGTGGCTGCTCGACCTGACCGCGAGCGCGTTGGCCGAGAGCCCCAAGCTCGAGCAGTACAGCGGCGTGGTGCAGGACTCCGGCGAAGGGCGCTGGACCGTGCAGGCCGCCATCGAGGAGGCCGTGCCGGCAGATGTGCTGACCGCCGCGCTGTACACGCGCTTCCGCTCGCGCCAAGACCACACCTTCGCCGAGAAGGTGCTCTCCGCGATGCGCTACAAGTTTGGCGGGCACGTCGAGAAGAAGTAGCGCCGTTGCGGCCGAATCGCGCGGCCGCTTGAAACCCGCGCCTGCGCGCGGCATCCCAGGGTTCATCCGAACGCGCGCCGGCACCCCGCCGGCGCGTCGTGAGGTCGATCCGGAGCGAACCTGAGATGAGGAGCCTGTACGAGGGACTTGTGCGCCTGGGCGATGCGCTGCGACCGCTCGTGCTGCTCGCGCTGCGCGTGGTTATCGGCGTCGGGTTCTTCCATGCCGGCAGGGGCAAGTTCGGAAACCTCGACGGCATCGTCGAGTACTTCGGGGCCCTGGGCATCCCGGCGCCGCAGTTGCAGGCACCGTTCATCGCGGGCCTCGAGCTCGCCGGCGGCATCGCGCTCGTGGCGGGACTCGGCACGCGCGTCTTTGCGCTATTGCTCTCGTGCACGATGGTCGTGGCGCTGTTGACGGAGCACCGGAACGAGCTCGGTCTCGCCTTCAGCGACTTCACGGAGGTCGCGCCGTTGCCGTTCCTGCTGCCGCTGCTCGTATTGCTCGCCTTCGGCGCGGGCGGGATCAGCGTCGATGCGTTCCTCGGTGGGCGCGGCGCTGCGTCGGCCAAGTCGAAGTCCGCGAGTTGAGAGTGCGTTGAGTCTGCGAAGGAAATTGGCAATTCGCCCGCCACCGCCGCTGCTGGGAACCGACGGGGAGCACGCTCGCCATGGCAGGCCCTTGATGCGGATCGATCCTCAAAGATGAACACCATGCTCGTCGACGTCGTCGCTGTCCGCCCGCTGGGCGGTCACCGCCTCTGGGTGCAGTTTGATGACGGCCTCGCCGGTGAGCTCGATCTCGCCGGGCGCATCCCCTTCGAAGGCGTGCTGGTTGCGCTCCGTGATCCGGAGTTCTTCGCCCGCGTCCGTGTCGACCCCGAGTGGGGGACATTGACCTGGCCCGGCGACATCGATCTCGACTCGGAGGTTCTGCACGCGCTCGTTGCGGGACGGCCTCTGGATCGGGACGGCGGTTGATGAACTCGGACCGGCGTCCACGCGTCCCTCGCGAGACGCGCTATCTTGGCCGCCGCGAAGCATGTCCAAGACACTCGACGAGCTCTACGCGGCCGCTCGCTCGCTATGGACCGAGCGCGCGGATCTTCGCGCGGCACACGGCTCGCTCGAGTTTTTCGCGTACTGGTCGTTGCTATTGTCGACCGGCATGGCCGAAAACCCCGCGCTGGCGCGCCTCGCCGATGCAGTCGAGCTGACGGGGGCCGACGTCGACCGCGCGGCCCAATCCAATTGGCAGGACCACGTCGTGCTGCGGCGCTGAGCCGCGCGGTTCAGCCCAGCGCGGGGCAGGCGGCGTAGCGTTCGCGTCCGCCTTCGCGCTGCGCGACACCGGGGGAAGCCGCCAGCTCGCCGAGTCGGCGCGCGATCGCCGCGAGCCCGCGGCGCCGCGCATGGCTCCACACTCCGCCTTCGAACGGCGCGAAGCCGGTGCCGAACACGCTGGCGAGATCGAGCTCGCGCTCGCTCGCGACGACACGCTCGTCCAGGCAGCGCGCGGCCTCGGCGACGAACGCGAGGATCATGCGGTCGGTGAGTTCGTCGCGCGAAAGTCGCGCATCGAGGCTCGAGCTCGGCTTCGGCAGCTTCGGATTCAGCCCCGCCTTGCGCGCACGGCCCCCCTTGCCCTTCTCCCAGGCCCAGATCCCGCGACCGGACTTCTTGCCGAGCTCCTTGGCCGCGACCAGCCCCGTGAGCAGCCCCGATGTGCGCATCCGCGCGCCGTAGGCCGCGACGAGCGAGGAGCCGGCGTGGGCGGCGATGTCCAGGCCGACCTCGTCGATCAGCTCGAGCGGTCCCATCGGCATGCCGAAGTCCACGGCGGCCGCGTCGATGGCGGCCGGATCCGCGCCCTGTTCGTACAGGCGCACCGCCTCGTCGAGGTAGGGGCCCAGGATGCGATTGACGAGGAAGCCGGCCACGTCAGCGACGACGACCGGCGTCTTGCCCAGCGCCAGCGCGAAGGCCGACGCCCGCGCGACGGTTTCGTCGCTGGTGGCGCGACCGCGCACGATCTCGACCAGCGGCATCTTCTTGACCGGGTTGAAGAAGTGCACGCCGACCACGCGCTCCGGGTGGGGCAGCCCCTCCGCGATCGCGGTCACCGACAGCGAGCTCGTGTTCGTCGCGAGCAGGCAGTCGGGTCGCACGCGCCGAGCCAGCTCGCCGAAGACCTTGCGCTTGACCTCGATCCGCTCGGCCACCGCCTCGAGCACGAGATCGCAGCGCGCGAATCCCTCGAGGTCGCCGCTGACCTCGAAGCGATCGAGCGCCAGGTCGGCCTGAGAGCGCTCCAGGCGGCGCTTCGCGAGCGCCTTCGCCACGTCGGAACGATGCGCGAGTTCGGCGGCGCCGAGCGCGTCGCGCGACAGGTCCGACAGCCGCACGTCGATGCGGCTCTCGGCCATCAGGCTCGCGATCGCGCCGCCCATCACGCCCGCGCCGATCACGCCGCCGCGGCGAATCGCGGGCGCGCTGCTGCCGTCGGCGCGCTTGCCGAGGCGCTTGGCTTCCTCCGAGAGCAGGAACAGCGAGATCAGGCTTTGCGCGACGCTGCCGGTGGCCAGGCGCCGGACCGCATCCACTTCGCGCTCGAGCCCGCGCGTGAGCGGCGTCGACGGGCCGCGGCTGACGAGGTCGAGCGCCTCGAGCGCCGCGGGATAGCGGCCCTTCGTCTCCGCGAGCACCTGCTTCTTCGCCTGCGAGCGGATCAGCGCGAGCGCCAGCGGATTGCGGTCGACCAGCCAGCTCCAGGCGCCGCGCTCGCGGCGCGCGCACGGCTGCTTGCCGAGTGCGATCGCGCTCGCGATGCGCACGAGGTCCTCGGGCGCCGCGAGCCGGTCGACGATCCCGAGCTTGTGCGCGACGTACGGCACGTGGAGCTTTCCCTGCAGGATCGCACCGAGCGCGGCCGGCACGCCGATGCGTCGGGGCAGGCGCTGCGAGCCGCCCCAGCCCGGGATGATCCCCAGGCGCACTTCCGGCAGGCCGATGCGCGTCTTCGGGTGGTTCGCGAGCACGATGCGATCGCAGGCCAGGCAGATCTCGCAGGCGCCGCCGGGCACCGGCCCGCCGACGGCCGCGACCACGCGCACGCGGCCGCCGCCCGTCTGCGACAGCCGGTGGATGCGCTCGAAGAGCTGCTGCCCGGCGCGCACGAAGCGCGCCGCGATTTCGGCCTCGCGCACCGCCGCGATCGTCTTGACGTCCGCCCCGGCGGCGAAGGAGAGCGGCTCGCGTCCGGTGATCACCAGCGCACGCATCTCCGCATCGCTCTCCAACTCGGTGAGCGCGAGATCGAGGTCGCGCAGGAGCGGCGCGTCGAACACGGCGAGCGAGCGGTGCGGCGGATCGAGCGCGAGCACCACGAGGCCCGGCTCGGGGCGCGTGACGCGCACGCACGAACCCGCCGGCGGCGCGTCGGGCGGCAGCGGAAGGCCGGAGAGGTCGATCATGACGCGCAGCGCTCCAGCACGCAGGCGCCGCCCTGGCCGCCGCCGATGCACAGCGCGGCCAGGCCGTACGGCGAGTCGCTGGTCGTCAGCGTGTGCGCGACCGTCAGGATCAGGCGCGCGCCGCTCGCGCCGACCGGGTGGCCCAGCGCGATCGCGCCGCCATTGGGATTCAGGCGCTCCGGATCGAGCTCGCCCAGCGCGTCGCCGCGGCCGAGTTCGTCGCAGCCGAACTTCGCGCTCGCGAAGGCCTTGGCGCAGGCCAGCACCTGCGCCGCGAACGCTTCGTTGATCTCGACCGTCGCCAGGTCCGCAACGCGCAACTCCGACTCGGCGAGCGCCTTCGCGCTCGCGTAGACCGGGCCGAGGCCCATGCGCGCCGGGTCGCAGCCGGCCCAGGCCAGCGAGCGCACGATCGCCAGCGGTTTCAGGCCGTGCGCGCGCGCGCGCGCCTCGGTCGTCACGACCAGCGCGGTCGCGCCGTCGGTGATCCCGCACGAGTTGCCGACGGTGACGCGCCCGTCCGGCTTCTCGAAGTACGGCTTGAGCTTCGCCAAGGCCTCCAGCGACTGCTCGTCGCGGATGCCGTCGTCGTGCACGAGCGGCTGCTCGCCCGCGCGAGCGCCCTGCGGCAAGTGCGGCACGATCTCGCGCGCCAGACGACCCGAGTCGCGCGCGGCGCGCGCCCGCTGGTGGCTCTGCAATGCGTAGCGATCGGCCGTTTCGCGCGAGATCGCGAACTCGCGCGCCAGGATCTCGGCCGTCTTGCCCATGATCAATCCGTTGGTCGGATCGGTCAGGCCCTCGCTCAGCGCGATGCGCGGCGCGAGCATGGCCGGCCGGAAGCTCGCGAACACGCCCAGACGCGCGCCGAGCGTGCGCGCGGCCGCGAGGCGCGCGAAGAAGGCGGTCGCGCGGCGATTGTAGATCAGCGGGTAGGCGCTCATCAGCTCGAGGCCGACGCACAGGAACAGCTCGCCGCGGCCGGCCTCGATGCGCGTGACGGCCTCGGAAACCGCCTGCATGCCGCTCGCGCAGTTGCGGCCGACCGTGTAGGCCGGCACCTGGCGCGGCACGCCGGCGCGCAGCGCGAGCACGCGGCCCACATTGGCCTGATCGTGCGGCGGCCCGACACAGCCGACGATCACCTCGGCCAACTCGGCCGGATCGAGTCCGGTGCGCGCGAGCAGCTCGCGCGCGGCACGGGCGCCGAGCCCGGCGGCGTCCTCGCCCGCGTAGCGGCCGCCGGCGCGGGCTTGCGGCAGGCGCAGACCCGCCGCGACGACGATCGGCGAGCCGGCGCGGGAGAGGGGGGAAGGGCTCATGGCTTCGGCAGCGAGGTGTAGACAATCGGTTCAGCCGGTTCCACGGCTGGATTGCGTCTGGAATGCGTTCAGTTGGGCGCCCGTGACTAAGGCCCGTGCGAGAAAACGCCGATCCACGCCTGGAAGTCCCTTCCGTGTCCGGCTAGACCAGCGTTCCCCGCGCTTGAGCGAATCCCCACTCACCAAGACCGCGATGATCCCGTGGCGGCGCATGCGCCGACCGCGCGTCGTGCTCGTGCTCGGCGGGGGCGGCATGCGCGGGATGGCGCACATCGGCGTGTTGAAGGCGATGGCGCAGCTCGGGATCCACTACGACGCCATCGTCGGCACGAGCATCGGCTCGCTGATCGGCGCGATGGCGGCGGGCGGCTACTCGATCCCGCAGATGGAGTCGCTGATCTCGACCGTCCAGAAGGGCGAGTACTTCCGCCTCAACTTCGTGAAGTTCCTGCTCAAGGGCATGCGCGTGCCGTCGATGTACCGCGGCGACACGTTCCGCGAGCGACTGCAGGAGATCCTGCCCGCGGCCTCGTTCGGCGACCTCAAGGTTCCGTTCTTCTGCAACGCGGTGCGCCTCGAGACCGGAGGCATGGTCTTCTGGGGCATGCCCGGCATGCAGGACATCCCGCTGGTCGACGCGGTGTACAGCTCCTGCTCCCTGCCCGGCATCTTCGAGCCGCTCGAGCGCGACGGATTCCACTACATGGACGGCGGAATCGTCGATGCGATCCCGCTGCGCTTCGCCAAGTCGCTCGAGCCCGACCTGATCATCGCCGTCGACCTGACGGTCAAGGGCACGTTCAAGACGCCCAATTACAAGGACCGCATCGCGACCACGCTGTTCCGCGCCTTCGAGATCGCCGAGGAGGTGTTGACCGAGCAGCAGTTGCACATGCACGTCGACGAGAAGGTCGTGCTGATCCAGCCCAAGGTCGCGCACCTGGCGCGCTTCGATTTCGAGGACGTGCAGGAGATCGCGCGGCTGGGCGAGGAGGCCGCGAGGCGGGTTCTGCTGTCGCACGCCGCGACGCGGCACCTGGTGCGCGAAGAGGTCATCGACGGCCTGGCCTGTCCGGTCGAGCCGCGCGACTATGTCACGGTGCGCATCGATCCGGTCGCGTGCATCGGCTGCGGACTGTGCCAGGTGATGTGCGAAACCGAGGCCTTCCGCGCCGGCTGGCCGAAGGCCGAGGTGCGCAAGCTCTCGAACTACGAGTGCACGCGCGACCACGCCTGCGCGCGCAACTGCCCGACCGAAGCGATCAAGCTGGGCAATCTCTGAGCCCGGCGCCGCGGTAGCATGCCGCGATGCGCGCGCTGCTGCCGATCGCCCTGGTCCTGGCCTTCCTCTCGACCGCGGCGTTGCTCGGGCGCGCGCCCGCGCCGGCCCAGTTGCAGTCCGCCGCGGCGCGCGAGTTCCTCTCCTCCCTCGATGACGCGGGTCGCGCGCGGGCGACGGCCGGATTCGACGCGCCCGCGCGCAGCGACTGGCACTTCGTACCGCGCCAGCGCGCCGGCCTCGCGCTGCGCGACATGACCGACGCACAGCGGCTCGCCGCGCGGCGCCTGATCGCGAGCGGGCTCTCCGCGCAGGGTGTGCTGACCTTCGAGGGGATCCTGCAGCTCGAGCAGGTGCTGCTCGAGCTCGATCGCGCCCGCGGCGTCGCCGACTCGATCCGCGATCCCGGCGCCTACCACCTGCTCGTGTGCGGCGAGCCCGGATCGGAACGCTGGAGCTGGCGCATCGAGGGGCACCATATTTCGGTGCACTTCACGCACGTCGGCGGCGCGACGCGCGCGACGCCGCTGTTCTGGGGCACGAATCCGGGGGAGGTGCAGAGCGGGCCGCTAGCGGGCTTGCGCGTACTCGGTGAACGCGAGGATGCGGCGCGCGCGCTGGCCAGCTCGCTGTCAGCCGAGCAGCGCGCGCGAGCCGGCGTCGGCGGCGAGGTGCCCGCCGACGTGCTGCACGTGCCCGCCGTGCTCGCGGCACGCGAGCGCGCCGGGATCGCGGCGGCGGAACTCGGGGATGCGCAACGCGCGCAGCTCCGCGCACTCTTCGAGCAGCAAGCGCGCGACCTGCGCGGCGAACTCGCCGCGGCGGAGATCGAGCGCATCGCGGCGGCGGGGGGCGCGCTCTGCTTCCGCTGGCTCGGCTCGCTCGAGCCTGGAAAGCCGTGCTATTACTCGATCGAGGGGCCGGGCTTCGCGATCGAGTACGTCAACGTGCAGAACGACGCGAACCACGCGCACCTCGTGTGGCGCGATTTCGAGCGCGAACACGGCCGCGATCTCTTGCGCGAGCACCTCGAGGCCGAGCGCGGACGGTAGTTCACCTCGATACCGCGCAGCGATACCGCGCAGCGATACCCGTTGATACCGCGCGTCGCGACTGGGTCGCGTCGATACCGCGTCGATACCGAGCCCGCCTCGAATCCGGCAAGTTCGCGCGGAGCGCGAACTTGCCGGATTCGAGGCGGGCTCGGTATCGACGCGCCCCGCGCAGCTTCCTCAGCTCAGCTCAGCTCAGCTCAGGTCGCGATTGCAGAAGCGGCAGATCTTCGCGGCCTTCTTGATCGTCTCCGCGCAGTACGGGCAGGCGCGCGTGTCGCCCGCGGCGGCGGCCGCGCCCTGCGGCGTGCCGCCCGCCCGCGCCTGCAGCTCTTGCACGCGCTTCTGGAATTCGCGCGCATCCGACTTCGAGTGCCCGTGACTGTCGAGCGGATCGGAGCCGCCCGAGGTCTCGATGCGGATGTCGGACCAGATCAGTCCGGTGCGGATGTTCACGTTGGCGATGTTGCGCGCGTTGACGGTCTCCTCGTTGACCGAGAACCACGAGCGCTTGCGCCGCACGACGCTCTGGTCGGTGATCCGCAGACGCGTCGGGAACAGGAAGTTGCCTCGGGTCCAACGACTCGCGACGTATTCGGACTCCATGCCGACAAGTTAGCAGGCGCACCCGCACATCTGAGTGGCAACTCGGCGCCGTTGCGCCCCGCGCGACCACCGTGCGAGGGCTCGCTCGCGCTATTCCTGCGGGGGATCCTCGCGCCGCAGCGGTCCGCGGTAGCGCTCGAGCCGCGCGATCCAGTCCGGTCCCTGACCCTCGCCGCTCCACGCACTGGGCCGGCGTGCCTGGCCGCGCACCGGATCGGCTTCCTCGACAGGCTCGTCCGCCGGCGCGTCCTGCCCTTGCGGGCCGGGCGCGGCACCGAAGCCGAAGCCGCGGCCGAAGGCGAAGAGCGGACCCTGCCCGTAGCGCATTCGCACGACCAGCAGTTCGCGCGCGCCCTGGAACCACACGAACGCCGCCAGCGCCACCGACACGCACCACATGCCCGGTGAGCGCACCAGCAGCACCATCAATCCGATCAGCACCAGCCAGCGGCTCAGCCGCACGACGGTCTCGGTTGCGCGCAGCCAACCCTGCCGGGTCGCAACGAGTGCGCGCAGGATGCGTCCGCCGTCGAGCGGGAAGGCCGGAACGAGGTTGAACAGGCCCAGGTAGAGATTGATGCCCCAGAAGCCCAGTGCGAACACGCGCGCGCTCTCGAGCACGCTCAGACCCGGTGCCCAGGCGAGCTGCAACCCGTCCATCGCTAGCGACGGCTGTGCGACCAGACCGAGCTCCAGGTCGGAGAGCGGAGCGCCGCTCCGGCGCGCCCAGCTCGCGCTCACCAGGTAGAAGCCGAGCGCGAGCCCGGACAGCGCCAGGTTCACCAGCGGACCGGCCGCCGCGATCCAGCCCTCGACGCGCGGCCGGTCGGGCATGCCGAGCAGGTTCGCGCTGCCGCCCAGGATGCCGAAGGTGATGTCGACGACCTGCACGCCGAAGCGCCGCGCGACCAGCGCGTGGCCGAGCTCGTGCAGCAAGACCGCAACGAGCAGGCTGCCGAGCAGCGTCAGCAACGGGCCGGGCGCGTCGCGCCACGCGTAGCCGATCCACACGAACAGCGCGACCAGCGTCCAGTGGACGCGCACGGCGATGCCGGCGATGCGGCCGAGGGGCAGGGAACCGAACACGGAGCTCTGATTGGGCTAGGATTCGCCCGTGGAATCGCCGCAGCGGGCCGGACAAGCTAAGCCGAGCGCCGCGAGGGCACAAGCGCCGCCGCGCGCGTTGCGCGTCGAGCTGGGTTCGCTCGTGCCCGGCCGCGCGGTTCCGTTCGGCGCGCCCGCCGCGGCCTGGGTCGATG
>VGZE01000059.1 GCA_016872755.1 Planctomycetota bacterium | reverse complement strand
TCGCCGGCGAGCGCCGCGCTCGAACCGAATCCGAGCAGCGCGCCGCTCGCGCCCGAGTAGACGAACACCGCGCCGGCGAGCGCGTACAGCGGATCCGCCGGGGAGTCGTGGATCTGCGGCATCCCGATCGCGTAGTCACCGCGTCCGTCGCCGTCGACGTCTCCCAGCGCGCAGACCGAGTCGCCGAAGCCATCCCCCGACAGCGCGCCGGCTTCGTGCACTCGCACGAGCATCCCGGTCCCGCCTGAGCGAACCTCGACGCGGCCTGCTCCCGGTACGGCGGCAGCCGTCTTGTTCGGCATCCCGATCAGCACGTCGGACCGCGCATCGCCGTCGAGGTCGGCGACGCCGCGCACCACGGTCTGCGCGAGCTCGGAGTCGGGCTGTCCGCTCCAGTCGAGGAGTTTCGACTGCGCACAGACTCCGGATGCGAAGAGGATCGGGAGGGAAGGAGCAAGCAGCCGAGCGAGTTGCATGGAATCCTCGATGCTGAATGGACTGGGAGGAGAGTGAAACACCCTGTTCCTGAGCGCCGACTCATCGAACATAGTCCATGCTGCGCGGCGGCGCGCAAATCCGATTCGTTCGAGCCCAGGTGGAGCCCGCCGGGCGTCAATCGGCCTCTAGGTGGTGCGAAGACGTGCGGGTTTGCCCAGCCCGCGTTCGCCGGGCTAGTCTAGAATCGAGTGGCGCACGCGCCCGGCCTGGGCGTGCTGCTGGTTTCGCGCCCATACCCGGACTTTCACCTCGAAGGAGTGTCGATGACCTCGAAGAGCCTGCGCCCCCTGCTCCTGCTTCCCGCCGTCGCCGCCGCTCTCACTTCGTCAGCGAGCGCCGACGCCAAGTTGAAGCGCATCAATGGGGTGATCGGACAGAGCGTGACCTATCAGGTCATTACGGACCCGTTCAAGTTCTTCGCGCTCGTCCCGTCCTTCCAGACCGGCCCGATCCCGCTGGCGATCCTGGATCCGACCGACCCGCGCGTGCTCGACGTCGGTTTCGACCTGCAGTTGTTCGCGAAGGTCGGCGCGTGCAACGCGGCGGGCGTCGGTTCCATCACCTACCCGATCCCGAACGACCTCGCGCTCAACGGCGTCGTGCTGTACGCGCAGGCCTTCACCCTTCCGGGCACGATCTACTTCGCCGGCGACATCACGCCGCGCTCGAGCCACAAGCTGGCGCCGGCCAATTCGGTCCACCTGACCATCGACGACCAGCCCTTCGACGTCGATGCGAACGCGAACACGCTGCTCAACGATGGCCGCGTGCTGATCTCCGGCGGCGCGATCACGCTCGCAGGGCTGGTGACGAACACCGACACGCTGACGATCTACGATCCGCTCAAGCAGACCCACGCGGTGATCGGCCAGATGGCGAGCGTGCGCACCGCGCATACCGCGACGACGCTGGCCGACGGCCGCGTCTTGCTGCTCGGCGGACAGGACGTGAACGACGTTGTGCAGAACACCGCTGAAATCTTCGATCCCGCGACCGGCGTTTCCAGCGCGGTCGCTCCGATGTCGACGCCGCGCAGTCAGCACACCGCGACACTGCTCGCCAGCGGGCGCGTGTTCGTGGCCGGCGGCGTGTCGATGTTGAACGTGACCGACCCGATCGGTTCGGTCGCGTCCGCGCTCAGTTCGACCCAACTGTACGACCCGGCGACGAACACGTGGTCGAACGGTCCGAACCTGCCGAAGCCGCGGCTGTGGCACGGCGCCACGAAGCTGAACGACGGCCGCGTGCTGATCACGGCGGGCGTCGAGGTCACGAGCGTCTTCGGGCTTCCGGTTCCGTCCGTGGTCAGCGACTGCCGGTTCTACAACCCGGGCACGAACACGCTCAGCAGCGCTCCGAGCATTCCGGGCGATCGCGCGACGCATGCGCAACTGCTGCTGTCGAACGGCAACGTCGCCGTGATCGGCGGCGCGACCGGCAACATCCTGCTGTTGCAGGTCAATCCGATCAGCACCTGCCGGATCTACAACCCGGGCACGAATGCGTGGACCAGCGTGGCGTCGATGAACCATCTGCGCGCGCGCGGCAACCTGCTCGCGGCCGGCGGCAAGGTCTACGCGATCGGCGGCGTCGATACGTTCGACCTGTCCACCTTGAACGGCAACGCGGTCGCCGACATCGAGGAGAGCACCGAGTCGCTGGGGTCGTGGAGCGTCGTGCAGACGATGATCTACCCGCGCACGCAAGCCACTCCCGTCTTCGTCGACGGCGGCGAGCGGCTCTACGTGAACGGCACGTCGCAGACGGGTTCGGGCGCTCCGAACCCGGACCTGACGGCCGAGGTCTGGGTCCGCTAGGCCGCACGTGCGACCGCGGCTCGTTCTCGCATACCTGATCGCCGCGCTCGGCGCGCTGTGCGCCGGCGCGGTCGTTGCTCAACGCAACGACTGGGAACCGCTCTTCGACGGCCGCTCGCTCGACGGCTGGCTCGGGGATCGAAGCTACTGGTCGGTCGAGGACGGCTGCATCGTCGGTCGCTCGACGGCTGAGCACCCGCTCGAGGCCACGATCTACCTCGCGCGCGTCGATCGCACGTACGGTGACTTCGAACTCGAGCTCGAGTACGAGCTCGTCGGCGGCAACTCGGGCGTCCAGTTGCGCAGCGCGGTCGCGGCCGACGGTGCAGTGCGCGGCTTGCAGGCCGATCTGGAGGACGGTCCGGACTGGACCGGCTGCATCTACGACCAGGACGGCCGCGGCGTGCTGGTCCGACGCGGCGAACAGGTGCGCGCGCGCGCCGACGGCACGCGCGACACGCTCCCGATCGGCGCTGCGGCTGCGTTGCAGGCGAGCGTCAAGCCGCGCGGATTCAATCACTACCGGATCACCGCGCAGGGACCGCTGGTCGAGGTGTATCTGAACGGCGCGCGCAGCGCCTCGCTGCTGGACGAGGACCTGCGCTACTTCCGCGCGGACGGCCACTTCGCGCTGCAACTGCACCAGGGCCCGCCGATGCAGGTTCGTTTCCGCAACTTGCGCGTGCGCGCGCTCGGATCGCCGCCGCCGCTTGCGGCGAGCGCAGGCCCGCGCTGGATCTGGGCGCACCCGGAGTCGCGCGACGGCGAGCGGGTCGTGCTGCGCAAGCGCTTCACGCTGCCCGCCGCGACGCACTACGTCCGCGGTCGCATCCGCGCGGACAACTCGGCCGTCGTGTCGATCGACGGCGTGCTCGTCGCGCGCAACGATGCGTGGTGGGAGCCGACGCCGATCGACGTCGAGCACGCGCTCGTCGCGGGACCCCACGAGCTCGTGATCGAAGCCACCAACGAGGGTTCGGTCGGCGCCGTGCTCGGCGAGTGGTCGTTCGACGCGGCCTCGCCCGTGCTGAACCTGCGGACCGACGCCTCCTGGGAGGGGACGCTGGCCGAGGGCTCGCGCGCGCGATCCGCGCACGATTTCGGGCCGGAGAGCGCGGCTCCCTGGGGGCCGCTGCAGGATTTGATGCTCTCGGCCGCGAACAAGGTCGACGAACCGCTGCCCGATCCGGCGCGCTTCGCGCTGCCCGACGGGTTCGAGGCGCAGCTCGTGTACACGGTGCCGCGCGCCGAGCAGGGTTCCTGGGTCAGCCTGTGCCGCGCGCCGGGGAACAGGCTCTACGCCGGCGATCAATACGGCGCGCTCTGGTGCGTGACGCTCGCACCTTCGCCCGAGCCGCTGCACGTGCCGCGCGTCGCCTCGGTCGAGCGCGTCGAGCTCGACGTGACGGGCGCGCAGGGGCTCGTGTGGGCGCACGACTCGCTCTACGTCGTCGCGAACTCGTCGCAGAGCGGCCTGTACCGGCTGCGCGACACGAACGGCGACGGGAAGCTCGACCAGTCGAAGCTCTTGCGCTCATTCGACGGCGACGGCGAGCACGGTCCGCACGCGGTGCTCGCCGGGCCGGGTGACGGCAGGCTCTACGTCGTGATCGGCAACCACGTGACGCCGACCGAGTTCGCGCGCTCGCGCGTGCCGCTGACGTGGGGCGAGGACCAGTTGCTCGAGCACCGCAACGATCCGAACGGCCACGCGGTCGGAGTCATGGCCCCCGGCGGCTGGATCGCAAGCTGCGATCCCGACGGACGCGAGTTCGAGCTCGTCGCGTGCGGCTTCCGCAACACGTACGACGCGGCCTTCGACGCGCGCGGCGAGCTGTTCACCTACGACGCGGACATGGAGTGGGACATCGGCCTGCCGTGGTACCGGCCGACGCGGATCCTGCACGTCGTGCCGGGCGCCGACTACGGCTGGCGCAACGGCAACGCGAAGTGGCCGGCCTGGGTGCCCGACTCGCTGCCGGCCGCGGTCGATCTCGGACCGGGTTCGCCGACGGGCGTGCTGCACGGGCGCGAGCTCTCGCAGTTCCCGCGGCAGTGGCGCGAGCGGCTGTACGCAGCCGACTGGTCCTACGGTCGCGTGTGGGCGGTCGACCTCACGCCCGCCGGCGCGAGCTTCCGCGGCGAAGGCCGCGTGTTCGTCAAGGGTCGACCGCTGCCGGTCACCGATCTCGACGCGGGGGCGGATGGCACGCTCTACCTGACCAGCGGCGGTCGCGACACGCCGGCGGGTTTGTGGCGCATCGTGTGGACGGGCGCCCCCGATGAGGCATACACGCGGCCCGCGCCGATCGCGATCACGGATGATCCGTTCGCGCTGCACGCGGCGCGGATCGAGCGCGAGCTGCATGCGCCGATCCAAGAGCTGGCGCGCGCCCCGCTCGAGGGAGCGCTCGGCATCCGGCATGCGATTGCTTGCCTGCACCGCAGCACGGAGCTGTCCGACGCCGACAAGGCCGGACACTGGGAGCGGCTGATCGCCTTCGGACTGGGCCCGCAGCGCGAGCTCGAGCGGGATCGCCTGCGAGTGCTGCAGCTGGCCTGGATCCGGCTCGGCCCGGTGCCCACCGCACAGCTGGCCGCCTTGCACGCCCTGCTGGACGTGGCGATCAGCGCAACGAACCCCGATCGAGAGTGCCTGCGCCAGGCACTCGAGCTGATGTGCGTGTCGCGCCATCCGAATGCCGTGGACAAGGGCATGATCCGGATCGATTGCGCGACGAATGCGCAGGATCGCATCGCCTACGCGCAGGCCCTTGCCCAGGCCGAGCTGGGTTGGAGGGACGACACGCGCGAGCGGATCACGCGTTTCATTCGCTCCAGTCGCTCCGACAGCGGCGGCGTTTCCTTCGCGAAGTACGTGCGCGGCATCCACGAGGACCTCGCGCGCGTCGCCAAATTGCCGGCGGACGTGTTGAGCGAAACAGCGAAGCCGAGCGCTACCGCGCCGAGCACGGGAAGAGACTGGACGCTGGAAGAGCTCGAGCCGCTGCTCGCCGGCCTCGTCGGCGGGCGCGACCACGCGCGCGGACGCGAGCTGTACACGAAGACGACCTGCGCCGCGTGCCATCGAATCGGGGGCGAGGGCGGAGGCACGGGGCCGGATCTCAGCGGGGCGGGGAGTCGGTTTTCGTTGCGCGCGCTCGCGGAGACGGTGGTGCAGCCGTCGCGCGTGATTTCCGATCAGTACCGGGACACGGTGTTCGAGTTCGTGAACGGGGGCATTGCGACCGGGCGAGTGCTTGCTGAGGATTCAGCGGGGGTGCGCGTGCTACTGACGGGTCTGCCCGAGCGGGAAGAGGTCTTTGCGGCGGAGTCGATCGCGTCGCGGCGCGTCTCGAGCGTGTCGCGAATGCCGGAGGGGTTGCTGCGGGGGCTGACCGAGGATGAGGTGCGTGATCTCTTCGCGTATGTGCTCGCGGGCGGAGACGCGGCGGATCCGCTGTTTCAGTAGCGGGGGAAGAATGGGGGAGTGCGCGCTTCGCGCGCACCTTCGTGCGCGCAGACGCGCACGAGACTCCGCATTCGGAGCGGCGCGCGGACGCGCCACTCCGAATGCGGAGCTTAACTCGGAAGCAGAAGGGTCGAAATCAGAACGACCACTCGTTCCGAATTAAGCTTCGCACTCGATCGGGCGCGCTCGGGCGCCCGGTCGAGTGCGAAGCAACGCGCGCGTCTTCGCGCGCGTAAGTGCGCGGGCGTCAGCCCGCGCACTCGAGCATGTTCCGCTCGAACTCGCGGCTCTCAGGGCACGAGCATCAGATGTTGCGGTGCGCTGGCTGCGACGACAGTGACGGTCGGCGTCGTGCGCAGCACGACAAGAGCGTGGTCGAAGGAAAGACCCGCGAGCGCCGGGGAAGACCCTGCCGGCAGCGTCAGCAACGCGACCCCCTTGCCGTTCGCTGGGAACACGCCGAGCGTGCCGCTCCAGGGCCCCTGGTTCGGATTCGCAAGCATGTGTTGCGTGTACCCATCGACTACCAGCGGCACGAGCACACCGTTGAAGATCGCACCGGGCGTCGTCCCGCTCGTGCTTCCAAGCAGGATCCGCACGTCTCCGGGCAGTGCCGGCGCAATCGCCCGCAGGGCGTGGATCACCGTGCCGCCGCTCGAGAGGTCGACGAGCGAGCTGTCGGCGCTGAGCATTGCGCACGTCGCGGAGGACGGGAAGGTCGTGTAACGCGTGACGACCGCGCCCTGGTCCTCGGCGACGTAGAGCTCGCAGCCGCGCAGCGCGATCCCCTCGGTCTCGAGGCCGGGCACCAGCCACTCGCTGATCAGGGCGCCGGTGGCGTCGAGCCGCGAGACGATGCCGGCGCTGTCGTACAGCGCGTAGACAGAACCATCGACCGAGTTGAAGTCGAGCGCCGCCAGATCGGTGCGTCCCGGGACCGGCACGTTCGAGTTGACGAAGGTCACCGTGGTCGAGACCGCGCTCGACAGGATCGGCAGCCGGAAGCGGTAGATGCGACCCAAGTCCTGGTGCGCGGCCCAGAACAGGCCGCCTTCGGGATCGAGCGCGTCGGGCACGAAGGCCAGGCCTTCGAGCCCTCCGTTGGTTGCGCCCGTCAGCCACGGCGTCAGATCGAAGGTGCGCAGCACCGTGCCGGTGAGCGGATCGAACTCGAGCACCGCGTCGGGGTGCTCGCGGCCGACGTACACGCGGCCGTTGACGCTCGGCGCGACCGCGAGCGCCTCCAGATCGCCGCCGATCGTCCAGGTCTGCACGAAGCCGCCGTTCGCCTGCATCGCGCTGAGCTCGCCGCCGTCGTCGACGACGTAGAGGCGCTGCTCGAGCGGCTGCCAGACGATGCCGCTCGCCTCGAAGGGCAGCGGCAGTCCGGCGCCGATCGAGGTGCCGGGGAGATCGCCGGGAAACGGCAGCTGGGCGAGCGAGGCGCCCGCGAGGAGGAATGTGAGCAGGGGAGTGACGCGCATGTTCTCTCTAGCGACGTTCCGCCGCGCGCTGCGCGGACGGTTGTGGAAGCGCGAGGGTCGGATCGCCGAGCAGCACGAACTTCATGCCTTGGAAGAAGATGCTCGGAGGGTACCAGTCCTCGGTCGGCACGAGCTCGGCAAGCCGCTCCTGGGCGTGATAGTGCGCCAGCGCGCGGCGCCACGCGTCGCCGACGCGCAGCGGCGGGTCGTTCGGCGCCGCCGAGCTGACGAGCGCATCGACGAAGCCTTGCTGGAGCGTCAGCGCGCACGGCTGCGCTCCGGTCGCACAGCCGATGTAGACGAGCACACCGCCCGTTGGCGCGCGCACCAGCCGCTCGCCGATGCTCTCCTCGGCGTGCGCGCCGCCTTGCAGCGGCGCCGGCGCCGGCGGGGGAGCCGTGAACACCTGGCCGGCGTTCGTGCCGCGCTGCGGCACGCCGTGGATGTCGACGTAGGCCTGGTACGGCGGTTCGGGCGCCCAGTGCGCGGTGCTGCAGCCGACGGAGAAGAACACGCCGCTCGCGACCGACAGCAGGGCGGTCTCCTCGGTCGGACCGATGCAGTGTTCCCAGCCGCCGGGGCTGCCGTGGCCGGCGTGCAGCGCGATGGACGCGCCGTCGGCGAGCGCGCCGAGCCCGGCGTTCGCCTGCCCGAGACTGAGGCTGCACTCGTATCCCGCGCGCTCGAGCTGCGTGGAGAGCGCGCTGTACAGCGGGCTGCAGTCGATCCAGCCCACGGCGTGCAGCAGCGCCGCGCGCGGGCGTTCCGGCAGCTTCGCCGCGAGCGTCTTCGCGATCACCGCTCTCAACTGCTCGCGCGTCGACACCGGCCAGCGGCCGACGCCGAGCTCGGGCACGTACGAGACGCCGTCGCGATCGATCGCGCCGTCCTTGTTCTTCTCGCCGCACACCTCGCCGAAGTAGCCGGCATGGAAGCCCTCGCGCGACGCATTCCAGTCGTCGAAGGAACCGTCATGCTCCGCGACGTCGGCGTAGTACAGATCGCTCGGATAGAAAGCCCAGTCGCAGGCGGCCGGCATGATGCGATCGAGCGCCATGTAACGCACGGGGAAGACGTCGGCGTCGCCCACCAGCAATGCGTAGCGCGCGGCGCGGTCCTTCCACGCATCCCATAGGTGCCGCTTGATCCGCTCCGGCGCATCGACGCCGTCGTTCGACGCGCAGACGTCCTCGAGCGCGACCAGCTCGACGCGCAGCTCGGCGCTGCGCGCGGCCGCCCACGGCTCGAGCGTGCTCAGCCAGGCGGCCGGGGCGATCGCGACGACCAGCGGCTGGGGGGCGGGAGGGAGATCGATCATCGCGTGAGCTGCAGGCGGGCCAGAGATATCGTACGCGCATGCCGTCCCAAGCTCATGAAATGTCGGCCGCGGAGTTCCGCCGCTGTGCGCATGCGGCCGTCGACCGCCTCGCCGATTGGCTGGCCGGGCTCGATGCGCGTCCGGTCTTCGCTTCGCTGACCGAGGCCGAGCGCGCGGAACTGATGGACGCGCCGCTCGCCGATGAGCCGCGTGCGCTCGACGCGCTGATCGACGACACGTTCGCGCGCGTGCACGCGCACCCGATGGGCAACGGCCACCCGCGCTTCTTCGGCTGGGTCAATCCGCCGCCCGCGCTGCCCGGGGTCGTCGCGGACCTGCTCGCCGCCGGGATGAACCCGAGCGTGGCGGGCGGCGACCACGCGGCCGTCTACGTCGAGCGCGCATGCGTGCGCTGGTTGATGGAGCTGTTCGGGTTTCCGACCGCGGGATCGATGGGGCTGCTGACCAGCGGCGGCTCGATGGCCAGCCTGACCGGGCTCGCGGCGGCGCGCCTTTCAGCGCTGCGCGCCGTCGGGCACGACGTGCGCGAGCAAGGTCTGGCCGGAGCACCCCAGCTGGTCGTGTACGCGTCGAGCGAGGTCCACTCGTGCATACGCAAGTCGATCGAGCTGCTCGGCCTGGGCGCGCGCGCGCTGCGGGTGCTGCCGGCGGACGGCGACCTGCGCCTCGTCCCGGCGCTCGTCGCGCGCGCGATCGCCGAGGACCGCGCCGCCGGTCGCGTGCCCTGCGCGATCGCCGCGAGCGCCGGCACGGTCGCCAGCGGCGCCGTGGATCCTCTGGACGCGCTGGTCGATCTCGCCGCGCGCGAGCGCGTGTGGCTGCACGTCGACGGCGCCTACGGCGGCTTCGGCGCGCTCGATCCCGCCGCCGCGCCGCTGTTCCGCGGCCTGGAGCGCGCCGACTCGATCGCGGTCGATCCGCACAAGTGGCTGTGCGTGCCGGCCGAGTGCGGCGCCGTGCTCGTGCGCGACGGAGCGCTGCTGCGGCAGACCTTCTCGTTCGTGCCGGCCTACCTGCAGACGCAGCCGGGCCGCGGCTTCGGCGGCCTGCCCTGGTACTCGGAGTACGGCTTCCAACAGACGCGCGGCTTTCGCGCGCTCAAGCTGTGGTTCGTGCTGCAGGCCGCCGGCCGCCGCGGGCTTTCCGAGCTGATTGCGCGGCACAACCAGCTCGCGCGCGAGCTGGCCCAGCGCATCCGTGCGCAGCCGGAGCTGGAGCTGCTCGCCGAGCCCGCGCTGTCGATCGTTTGCTACCGGCACATTCCCGCGGCGCTGCGCGGTGACGAGAACGCGCTCGCCGCTCACAATCGCACGTTGATGGAGCGCATGCAGGCCGGTGGGCGCGCCTTCGTCACGAATGCGGATCTCGCGGGGCGCTTCGCGTTGCGCGCCTGCATCCTGCACCCGCGCACGAGCGCCGCGGATCTCGACGCCCTGGTCGCGGAAACGCTGCGCATCGGGCGCGAACTCTAGGCGAGCGCGGTGCGCACGCGGGCGAGCAGAGCGTCGAGCTCCGCCGCCGACGCGGCCGGTCGCTTCGCCTCGATGCACACGACCGTCGGCCGCGCGCGGCACGCGCGGATCCAGCGCTCGAGCGGATCGCTCGGGCTGGGCGCGGATCCGTCGCGTCCGCGCAATTGCAGCTCTTCGATCGGCAGCGGCCACTCCGCGATCACGCGCTCGGGATCCTCGCCCGCGTCGAGCATGTGGCCGGTGTCGAGCGCCGAGCCGAAGACCTCGGGCGCGGCAAGCGCTTCGTGCAGCCGAGCGTGCTCGTCCGCGCCGAGCAGCACATTCGTGCGGCGCGCGCCGAGACGCTCGATCAGGATGCGCACGCCGTGTGAACGGGCGCTCGGGGCGACCTGCCGGAACTGCTCGACGCTGCGCTCGAAGGCCGCCTGCGGCTCGCACGCGCCGAACCCGCACACCGCGAGCACGCGCGGGATCCGGCGCGAAGCCGCGAGCTCGACGGCTTCCGCGAGCACGAGCATGCCCAGCGCGCGCGACTTCGCATCCTCGAGCAGTGCGTGCGCGGTGTGCATCCGCCAGGCTTGCAGCGTTGCGATCGGCGCGTCGCCGTAGGCCGCGAGCTCAGCCGCATCGACGGCGGCGACCTCGAGCGAGAGATCCAGCTCGCGCGCGCACGCGGCGTCCTTCGCCGGGGCGCTCGACCCGAGCAGCGCCGGAGTCACGGCCAGCAGGGAATTCCGTTCAGGCACGGTATACGGCCAAGAAAGCACGGCGCGGTCCGGCTTCGCACGCGAAATCCAGGCGTACCGCGCCCGCTGGATCCGGCGCGGCTCGCGCACCCGTGGCAGGGAGCGGAGTGCTATCGTGGATTCCACCCTGCGACCGCGACCGGCCGCGCCGCCGGGTCCGCCCCCGGCTCCGACGCCGGGAGCGCCCCCCCTTTCCACGAGCACCCCATGCACGATCCCAATTTGCTGCCCGCGTTCCCGTTGCGCTGGTGTTCCGCTGTCATCGGCGTCGCGAGCGTCGGGCTGCTGTTCTCGAGCGGCGTCCAGGCACAAGCGGTCGATTACTTCCTGGGATCGAAGACGGTGATCCAGGCGGTGCAGACCGGCTCGACTCCGCTCTCGGCCGGCAAGGCCACGATGGTACGCGCACCGGTGCGTTTCACTGGGACCGTTCCACCGGGCACGGTCGTCGACGCGCTGATGCGCGTGTTCATCAACGGCGTCGAGGCGCCGTACTCACCGCTCTACTCGGACAACGGTCCGCTGCCGCCGCCGGCCTTCATCGATCCGGAGGTCGAGAACTCGACGCTCAACTTCCTGCTGCTGCCGCCGCAGTCGAACAATGTCGAGCTGCGCTTCGAGCTCAATCCGCCCGGACCCAACCAGGTGCCCGAGTCGAACTACGCGAACAACAACTCCGTGGTCTCCGGCCTGAGCTTCCAGTGCCGCCGCGTTCCCGAGATCGTGTACGTGCCGATCGACTACCAGCCTGGCGGCGGCCCCGTGCCGAACCTGCCGCCGGCCGAGATGATGGCGCCGGGCAACGGCGACAACTTCCTGGCCGCCATCTACCCGGTCGGTGACTGGAACTACCACCGTTCCGTCGTGCCGAGCAAGCTGTGGACGCAGTCGCTCTCTTCGGGGTCCGCGCTGCTGGCGGCGTTGATCACCGACCAGAACCTGATGTTCCCCAAGCCCGACCTGATCTACGGCTGGGCTCCGGGCCCGTTGCCGGGCTACAACGGACAGGCCGCGGGCATTCCCGCGACCGCCGGCATGGGCAATACCGAGGAGATCCGCTATCAGCGGACCTTCGCGCACGAGATCGGCCACTGCCACGGCCTGCAGCACAACTCCGTGACGATGAGCACGGTCGGCGTCGACGTCGAGAGTCACCTCAACACGCCGCTGCAACTGCCGACGATCAAGACCTCGTCGTTGAAGGACGTCATGGTCGCAGGGCTGCTGACGCCCGAGGCCTTCGTCGGGCCGGACCAGTACGTGTTCTTCACCCAGAACGCGTGGTACTCGTGCGCCGCCGCCGACAGCGAGCCGGTGCCGGACGCCGCGCTGCTCGTCGCGGGGCTGTGGAACCGCGCGGCCGGCTCGGTCGAGCTGACCGACGTGCTCGTCACGCCCGATGGCATCCCGACCGCGACCGTGCCGTTGGCGGAGGCCGACCTTGTGCTGCGCGCGTGGTCGAACGGCGCGCTCGTGGCCGAGGCGGGCCTGAATGCGCGCAACACGCATGACCAGTGCCCGGCGTGCAGCGACAGTCAAGGCCAGGTGGATCCCCTGCACGGCTTCAGTGTCGTCGTCGACACCGCCGTCGATCCGACCCGCATCGACAAGCTCGCGTTCGTCGATGCGGTCAGCGGCCGCGTGCTCGTCGAGAAGACCGCCTCGGCGCACGCGCCGCAGCTCGAGCTGCTGAGCCCCGCGGCCGGTACGGCGGCGAGCGGCGTGCAGACGCTGGCTTGGCGCGCCGGCGACCTGGACGGCGATGCGCTGCAGTTCTACGTGCGCTACAGCGCCGACGGCGTTCGCGTCGTGCCGCTGCACACACAGCTCACCGCGACCAGCGTCGCGATCGACTTCGGCGCGCTGCCGGCGTTCCAGCCGGGCGGCTGGCTCGAGGTGATCGCGAGCGACGGGCTCCTCAGCCAGCGCGTGCGCACCAGTGGGCTCGCGGTGGCCGGCGGCGACGGCGGCGTCGGTAACGTGCCGTTCGTCTACATCACGACGCCCGATGCCGGCATGAGCTACCCGCGCAAGGCGAACGTGATCCTGCACGGCAATGCATGGGATCTCGAGGACCAGATGCTGTCCGGACTGAGCCTGACGTGGACGTCGAACCTCGACGGACCCGTTGCGACCGGTCGCCTCGCGCGCACGTCGAATCTGTCGGTCGGCACGCACGTGCTGACGCTGAGGGCCACGGACAGCAACGGGCAGTTCGCGCTCGACACGACGACGATCACGATCACCGATCGCGATCTGCCGGGCGGCGCGCCGATCTGTCAGACCGTTCTCGGCTTCGGCGGCCCCGGCAGCTCCGCGCTGAGCTTCTGCGGCGGCGACCTGTCGAGCGGCACGATCGCCACGCTGAGCCTCAGCGGGGCGAAGGCGAGCGCCCCGGCCTGGATCGCGATCGGCCCGGCCAACACGCCGACCCCGCTGTTCGGAGGCACGCTCGTGCCGGTTCCGTTCACGACGCTGCTGTACGGCTCGACCAATGCGAGCGGCGCCTGGACCCTGGCGAACATACCCGGTGGCGGCGGTCCGCTGACGCTGTACGCGCAGGCCGCCTACCTCGATGCGAGCCTCGTGCAGGGCGTGGGCCTGTCGAACGCGCTGCGAGTCGACTTCTTGCCCTAGGCTCCCTATCTTGATCGGGCGCTCGGCGTGAGCCCGGCGCGCGCATAGTCCCCGCGGGGGCGACCGCTGCACGCGGATCGCCCCCGCTGCGCTATCGGCGCACTCCGCATGCTCTCGCTCCAGAAGGTCAACAAGCACTACGGGCGCCAGCTCCTGCTGGTCGACGCGTCGTTGCAGCTCGATCCGCGCGAGAAGGTCGGTCTGGTCGGCCCCAACGGCAGCGGCAAGAGCACGGTGCTGCGCCTGCTCGCCGGAGCCGAGGAACCCGACAGCGGCGAGGTCGGCGTGCCGAAGAACGCGCGCATCGCGTGGTTCAAGCAGGACGCCGGCGACATGCGCGGCCGCAGCGTGCTCGAGGAGGTCATCGCCGGCAGCGGGCGCCTGGGCGAGCTGCACCACGAGATCGCTGACCTCGAGGCCGCCATGGCGGATCCGGCGCGCGCCGCGGAGCTCGAGGACCTGCTCGAGCGCTACGGCAGCGCGCAGGGCGACTACCAGCAGATGGGCGGCTACGAGATCGAGGCCCGCGCGCGCGAGGTGCTCGACGGCCTGGGCTTCACGCAGCCGCAGATGGACGGCGACGTCGGCGCGCTGTCGGGCGGCTGGCGCATGCGCGTGTCGATGGCGCGCGTGTTGATCGCGGAAGCCGACGTGCTGCTGCTCGACGAGCCGACCAACCACCTCGACCTCGAGTCGATCGTCTGGCTCGAGCAGTGGCTGCAGCGAACCGAGGCGGCCGTGCTGATGATCTGCCACGACCGCGACTTCATGAATCGCGTCGTCAGCCGCCTGGTCGCGCTCGAGGAGGGCGCGCTGGTCTCCTACGGCGGTGACTACGATTTCTACGAGCGCGAGCAGCTCGTGCGCGCCGAGCAGCAGCAGGCGGCCTACGTGCGCCAGCAGGCGATGCTGCGCAAGGAGGAGCGCTTCATCGAGCGCTTCGAGCGCCACGCCGCCAAGGCCGCGCAGGTGCAGTCGCGCGTCAAGAAGCTCGAGAAGATCGAGCAGCTCGAGCCGCCGCGCAAGCGCGAGGTCGTGCCGTTCGAGTTCCGCCAACCGCCGCGCTCGGGCAACGATGTCGCCAAGCTGGTCGGCGTGACGAAACGCTACGGAGAGCGCGCGGTCTACGACGGCTTCGACCTCGAGATCCGGCGCGGCGAGCGCTGGTGCGTGATGGGGGAGAACGGCGCGGGCAAGAGCACGCTGCTCAAGCTCGTCGCCGGCAAGCTCGAGCCGGACGGCGGCAGCGTGCGCCTGGGCGCCTCGCTCAAGCTCGGCTACTTCGCGCAGTCCGCGCTCGAACTGCTCGACCCCGAGCGCACCGTGTGGGAATCGCTGGATCGCGAGTTCCCGCTCGCGTCGCACTCGGTCAAGCGCAACCTGCTCGGCGCCTTCCAGTTCCCCGGCGACGACATCGACAAGCACGTGCGCGTGCTCTCGGGCGGCGAGCGCTCGCGCCTCGTGCTCGCGATCATGCTCTTCGACCCGCCCAATTTCCTCGTGCTGGACGAGCCGACCAACCACCTCGACCTGGAGACGAAGCAGATGCTCGTCGACACGCTGAAGGGCTTCGAGGGCACGATGTTGTTCGTCAGCCACGACCGCGCCTTCCTGCGCGCGCTCGCGACGCAGGTGCTCGACCTGTCGGGCCTGCCGGCGAAGGAAGCCGCGGCGGCGGGGGCCAAGCCGACGCGCAGGCCGGTCGTATACCCCCGCAGCTACGTCGAGTGGGTCGAGCGCACCGGCTGCGAGGCGCCGGGCGTGCACCGGTAGCCGGGGCGCTCGCGGAAGGACTCCCAGCCCACGGCGGCAGGCCTCCTGCGGTCAAGGGGCGGAGACAGCGGTCTGCGGCGGGGGTTAGCCCGAGCCGACACGGCCGGCCGGGCTCGGATGGCGCGCTGGGTCCGTGCCGTATCCGCAGTCGCCAAAGGCAATTAGGAACGCTCTTTTGCTCGTATATAAGAAACGCCGATAACTTCATCGAGCCCGTGGTATCATGCACCCATGTTGCACGCCCTCCTGCTCGCGGCCCTGCTCGGGGCCGCCCCCGGAAACCCCACCCTCGACACTGCGGCGCTCTCGGCGCCCGCAGCTCCGAGCGCCGGCCCTTGCGCTGCGCCGACGGTCAGCGAGGTTCGCACCTGGCGCATCCGGCAAACCGTCAGCCTCAAGGATGTTCCGGCCGGCGCTGGCGAAGTGAAGCTGTGGGCCGCCCTTCCCACCGACGGTCCTTGGCAGCGCGTGCTCTCACGCCGCGTCCTCAGTGCACCCACCGGTTGGTCGCTCGAGCCCCAGCCGCGCACCGGCGGCGAGATGATCTTCGCGCGTGCAAGCGCTGACTCCCAAGCTCCGGTCGAGATCATCGTCGAGACGATCGTCCGCCGCGAGGCGCCGCGCTTCGATCTCGCGGCGAAGGTGTCCGGCACGATCCAGCCCGAGCTGTTCATCGACGAACTGCGCACCGATGAGCCGCTGATGGAAGTCAGCGACGAGGTGCGCGCGCTCGCCGACACGGCCTGCGCCGGCGTGCGCGATCCGCGCCGCAAGGTGCTGCTGCTGCTCGACGCGGTGGCCGATGCCGCCGACCACTATTCGAAGGACCCGAGCAAGCCCAAGTGCGGCCGCGGCGCGGCCGAGGACTGCATGTCCGCCGGCGGCGGCTGCTGCTCGGACCTGCACTCATTGTTCATCGCCTGTGCTCGGTCGCAGCGGATTCCGGCGCGCTTCCAGATGGGGTACCGACTCAAGCCGGAGATGGCCGGTCAGGAGTACGACCCCGGCTATCGCTGCTGGGCCGAGGTCTACCTCCCCGGCTCCGGCTGGGTGCCGACCGACCTCGTCGTCGCCGACGGCGCCGGCCCCGAGGAGCGCGCGAAGCACTACGGCGCCCTCGACGCCAAGCGCGTGTGGTTGTGGCAGGGACGCGGCTTCGAGCTCGCGCCCAAGCACGCGGGCGGCCCGATCCACACGATGCTGGTCGGCTGGGCGGAGATCGACGGAGTGCCGGTCGAGGTGCTGCCCGGTCACGACGGCACGCCGTCGCAGCTCACGCGCTCGATCACGTTCGAAGAGATCACCGAAGCCGCGGGATCCCTGGTGGCGGCAGGAAAGTAGCCGAACCGTAGTGGGCCGTGAGCGGCCAGCGCGGGTCGGCACTTGCGCGCGCGGGTGACGCGCCGTCGGGGGGTGGTGCCTGGGGGCGCCGCCCCCCAATTTCTTGTCGACCCTGCTCCGGAGCCAGGTAACGGAATTGCAAGGTCAGCGCGGGTGCCGCGGGTAGCTCTCCCTCCTGCGACACAGCCGCGCGGACTGCCGATTCTCGGCCCGCGGTCGGACTTGCGGCCATCGGAACCCGCGGGCAGACTCGGGGCGTTCCATGAGGGGTTCGACACAGCCGACAGGACCCGCGGATCGCCCGGAGGATGCGCTCGCGCGCCTGCGAGGTTTGACGATCCACGAAGCCCTGCGCGTGCTGCTCGAGTCGGATCCGCTCGGTCTGGCCGAGCGCGCGCAACGCAAGCTCGACGCAGAAGCCCTCTTTCTCGATCCGCGCCGCGCGGCTTCACGTTTGGCGGCGCGGGTGGCCTTCGAACTCGAGTTGCGGGACGGGATGGAACTCGATGCGTGGATCGATCGCCTTACGGCGCAGTCACTGCGCGAATTGCTCGAGGAGCAGCGCGCGGAAGAGGCGCTCGGCGTCCCGAGTGCGCGCTCCAGTGACGCCGGCTATTACCGGCTTCTCGCCGAATCCACACAAATGGACGTGGAGCTGGTGCGTCTGGTCTGCGTGACATTGAACGAGCTGCGCGACGGTCATCGGCGCGTTTTCCGAGCATTGGCGGTGGACCGCAAGTCGGTGGAGACCTGCGCGCGAGAAGGCTTGGGGACGAGCGTCGAAATCGTCGCGCGCTTCCGCGAGGCGGGAGACGCCGTAGCGCTGGCGCTCGTGAATCGATACGGCCGGGACGTGTTCCCCAAGGAGAACCATGGCAACTGAAGCTCCTGCACTCGACCCGCGGATCGAAGAGGTACTGCGAGACATCGCGGCCGATCCGCGAGCGAAGTTGTTCACGTGCGACGTCGAGAGGCTCGTGCGAGGTCTTGGTCATGCGAAGGTGCAGGCGAGCGTGAGCTCGGCCGGGCTGACGAGCGCGGAGCGACACCTGCTGACCATCGGACGGGAGGAAGTCGCACGACTGCTGCTGATCGGGTTCCGCGAGCGGCTGGAGGCGGAGCAGGACGGGTCGTTCCTCTACACGCATGAGCGGATGGAGGCGAGCGAGTGGCAGAAGCGCGCGCTGGCGGCGCGCAAGCGG
>VGZE01000058.1 GCA_016872755.1 Planctomycetota bacterium | reverse complement strand
GCGGTCGGACTGGTCGGCCTGATCGTGATCGGAGTGTTCATGCTCTTCGTGAGCGCGCTGCAAGCGACCGCGGCGGTTCGAAAGGTCTACGCCGAAGGACAGGACCTCCTGTTCCTGCGTCCGAGCCTGCACCGCTGGGTCGAGCGCTACGCCGACAAGCTCGATCCGGCGTCGGAGCACACGCCGGAAGTGCGGCGCGATGCGGAAAAGACCTTGCGCGGGATTCTGGGCAGGCGCGTGATGCTGGATCGGCCGGCGTTCACGGACGACGAGCGCGACGCATTCGTCGACGTGATCGTCGAGCGGCTCCAACGCAGCGGCTTGTCGGCCTTCGCGCTGGACGCGCCGGTGCCGTTCGCCGGGCCCCACGAAGTACCGTGGAGCCGCGGACCGGACGATCCCGGAGTGCCGCTGCGGCAGCAGCGGGTCGCCTGGCTGTTCGCATTGTGCGGCACGGTCGGCCTGCTCACGAGCCTCGGCGGCAGCGTGCAGGATCTCGGCAAGGTCGACTGGTCCTTCGAGTGGCTGGCGAGCTCGCCGCTACGCGACCGCACGCTGTTCTGGGGCAAGCTCGCGGAGTACGTGCTGGTCTCGCCGCTGACCTGGTTCCTGACCCTGCCGGTGGCACTGGCCGTGTTCCTGCTGCGCGGCTGGAGCGGCGCCGCGCTGCCGCTTGCGCTGTTCGCGGCGCTGTGGATGGCCGTGCTGGTCGGCTCGCTGCGGCTGGTCCTGGAGACCAGCCTGCGCATGCGCATCGCGAACCTGAAGAACGTGCAGGCCGTGCTGACCGTCGCGGGCTCGCTCCTGTTCGTGTGCCTGCTGTGGCTGTCGAATGCGCCGGAGCTGCCCACCTGGTTCGAAGTGCTCTCCCGCGTCCTGCCGGCCGAGCCGACGCTCTTCGGGCACATCGCCTTCGTGCTGTCCGGCCCGTCGGCCGCAGCTCTGTGGCTGCCGATCCTCCTGATCGAAGCCGTGTTGGCCGCATGGCTCGCAGTGACTTGGTGCGCGCGCGCGACTTCCGGCGGCCTGCTGGTCGGCGGCGGCGTTCACCAAGGCCGGCGCGGTCAGCCCAACCCGCGCGCGGAAACCGGCGCGCTCGCATCCGCGGGCGGGCCGGCCTGGCTGCGCGGCGCGCTGCGCAAGGACCTGTTGCTCCTGGCGCGCGACCGCGCCTTCCTCGCGCAGACGCTGATCGTGCCGCTGCTGGTCGTCGCGATCCAGATCGTGGTCAACCGTTCGCTGCTCGGGCTGCTGGCCGGCAACTCGAACCACGCGGCCGCATTCGCGTTCGGCCTGGGCGCCTACATGCTGATCTTCAGCGCGGCCTCGATCCTGTCGGTCGAGGGCAACGCGCTGTGGATCCTGTTGAGCTCGCCGCAACCGCTCGATCGCGTGCTGCGACGCAAGGCCACGTTGTGGGCCGTGCTCGGGACCCTGTACACGCTCGGCGGGATCGCGCTCCTCTTGTGGATCGGCCGGGCACCCGACGCGCGCGGCTGGGTCGCGTTCGCCACGGCGATCACCGGCATCCCGATCTATGCGTTCATCGCCGCGGGTCTGGGCGCGCTGGCGACGGATCCGCTCGAGCAGGAGGTGCGACGGCGGGTCGCGCCGTCGACGATCTACTTGTACATGGTGCTCGTCGCGATGTACGCGACGTCGATCTATGCCGAGCAGTTGCACTTGAAGTTCGTGCAGATCGTGCTGTCGGCGCTGCTCGCCTACGCGCTGTGGCAGCGCCTGCGCGATCGCATCCCCTACCTGCTCGATCCCACCGAGGCGCCGCCGCCGCGGCTGGGTCTGTCCGACGGCTTGCTGGCGACACTCGCCTTCCTGGCCCTGCAGACGTTCTTCGCGTTCACGCTGCCGTCGCACAAGCTCGGGACCGGGCTCCACCTGCTGATTTCCTTCGTCGCGTCGGGATTCGTGGCGGCCGTGGCGAGCATCTACCTGCTGCGCCGCGCCGGCATCGCGGACCTGCACGCCACCCTGGGCATCGCGCGAGTGATCGAGGGCGCGCGCGCGGGATGGAAGTGCGTGGCGCTGGGGGCCGTCGCCGGCGGGCTCGTTTCGCTGTTCGGACTCGCCTACGTCGCCTACATCGCGTCGAACGAGGCGCTGCGCAAGCTGCTCGAGCCGCCGGAAGGCCTCGAGCTGCTGGCCCAGGAGCGCATGCCCTTCGCCCTGCTCGCGATCGTCGCCGCGCCGCTGGTCGAGGAGTTCCTGTTCCGTGGGATGGTGTTCCGCGGCATGCAGCGCTCGATCGGGACGGGTTGGGCCGTCGTGGGCAGCGCGGCGGTCTTCGCCGCCGTGCACCCGCCGATCGCCGCGCTGCCGGTCTTCGTGCTGGGCGTGGTCGCCGCGCTCGTGTTCCAGCGCGGCGGGCGCCTGTGGGGCGCGATCGCCTGCCACATCACCTACAACGCGATCGTCGTCGGGGTGTCCCTGCTGTCGCAGCAAGGCACACCGACCTGAGCGCCTGCTAACGTACGCACATGTTCCATCGCCTGTTGATCGCCAACCGCGGCGAAGTCGCCGTGCGCATCGCGCGCGCTTGTCGCGAGCTCTCGATCGCCCCCATCGGCGTGTGCTCGGAAGCCGACCGCGGCGCGTCGTGGCTCACCGCGATGGACGAAGTCGTGTGCCTCGGGCCGGGCCCCGCGAAGTCGAGCTACCTCGATCCCGAGCGCGTCGTGCAGGCAGCCGTGCAGGCGCGCGCCTCCGCGCTGCACCCGGGCTGGGGCTTCCTGGCCGAGAACGCGCGCTTCGCCGCGCTGTGCGAGCAGCACGGCGTGACCTTCGTCGGTCCGACGCCGCGCGCGATGACGTTGATGGGACTCAAGACTCCCGCCAAGCGCGCGATGCGCGCGGCCGGCCTGTCGGTCATTCCCGGCTCCGACGGTCCGCTCGCCGACGTCGAGGCGGCGGTCGCCTGCGCGCGCGAGATCGGCTACCCGGTGATCGTGAAGGCCGATGCCGGCGGCGGCGGACGCGGCATGCGCAAGTGCACCGACGAGGCCGAGCTGCGCGCCGCGTGGGATGCGGCGAGCCGCGAGGCACAGGGGGCCTTCGGCAACGGCGACGTGTACCTCGAGCGCTACCTCGAACGCGGCCGCCACATCGAAGTGCAGGTGCTGTGCGACCAGCACGGCCGCGCGCTGCACCTGTACGAGCGCGAGTGCTCGATCCAGCGCCGCCACCAGAAGCTGATCGAGGAGAGCCCGAGCCCGGTGCTCTCGCAGGCCGAACGCGAGCAGCTCGGCACGCGCGCGGCCGCCGCGGCGGCTTCGATCGGCTATCGCGGCGCGGGCACGATGGAGTTCTTCCGCGCGCCCGACGGCGCGCTGCACTTCATGGAGATGAACACGCGCCTGCAGGTCGAGCACCCGGTCACCGAGCTCGTGACCGGTGTCGATCTCGCCGCATGGCAGATCCGGATCGCCGCGCGCGAGCGGCTCGAGCTCGCGCAGCGCGAAATCCGACTCACAGGTCATGCGATCGAAGCGCGCCTGAACGCCGAGGACCCGGCGCAGGGTTTCCGACCGACTCCGGGCCGCGTCACGGCCTTCGAGATCCCGACCGATCGCGGACCGGGCCGCGTGCGCGTCGACACGCACGTCAGGGCGGGCGACACGATCCCGCCGCTGTACGATTCGCTGGTCGCCAAGGTGATCGCGTGGGGCCAGACGCGTGAGCAGGCGATCGAGACGCTGGCGCGCACACTGCAGGCGACGCGCATCGAGGGAATCGCGACGACGATCCCGCTGCACCTGGCGGTGCTGGCGAGCACGGAGTTCCGCGCCGGCAGGTACGACACCGGGTCGATTCCGGGCTGGTCGGAGTGAGCGCGTTCGGCCGTGCACGCCTGGTGCTCGCCGCAGTGGTGCTGCTGGCGTGCGCCTCCTGCCTCGCTCCACCGGCACTGATCGCCGCCGACGGAGTCGACCTCGCGGCACGCATTCGCGACATGCCCGCCGGGAGCGAGCGCGTCGAGCTCCGCTCCGACGACGGCTCGATGCTGCGCGGCGTGCATGTGCCGGCGGGCCCCGGGGCTCCACTGTGCGTGCACTTGCTGGGCTCCTCGGACACGGTCGCCTCGGAGCTCTTCCCGCATCGCACGCTGCTGGCTCAGTTGTGCGACCTCGGCGTCGCATCGCTGATGGTCGACTACCGCGGCGTCGGGGCGTCCGGCGGAGAGCGGCACGTCGACCACCTCGCACGGGATGCGCAAGCGATCTGGCAGCTCGCGCTGCATCTCGTCGGCGGCGAGGAGGATCGCCTCGCCCTGCGCTGCACGTCGATCGGCACGGTCGCGGCGGCCCAACTGCTCGCGAGCGGCGCTCGGCCCGGAGGGCTCGTGCTGATCGCGCCGGTGCTGCCCGACACGGTCGTCGCGCGCTACGCGCGGGTCGAGTACGGCTGGTTCGGCCCTTGGCTCGCACGCGCACTGTTCCGCCCGGTCGCCGACGTCGACGTGGTTGCCGAGCTCGCGCGGGCGCGGCGGCCGGTGCTGGTCAGCGCATCGGACGAGGACCGCTTCCTCGGCGCCGGCGAACGCGAGCTCCTGCGCGACTGCGTCGATGCGCTGCCGCAAGGCCGCTGGTTGGAGGCCGAAGGCGGCCATTACTTCGCCGCGCTGCAAGGACGCGGCGTGCCTCCCGCGGAGGTCGATTTCTGGCTGCGCACGCTTGGAACGCGCGTCGACTCGGCACAGCGAATCGAGCAGTGGCGCTCACGCCTGGGCGAGGACGCGTGGCAGCGCATCGAGCAGGCGCCAGGAGGTCGTGAGCGCTTCGAAGCGCTCGCCGCGCAGAAGGCGAGCGGCGATCCACGGCTCTTCGCCGCCGCGGTCGTGTCGATCCCGGATGTCGAGCTGGCGCGACGCCTGCTGTGGGTGCTGGAAGGGGCGCCTGTGATGAGCCGGTGGTATGCGCGGCTCGATCTCGCGGGCTGCATCGATGCGTTCTCGGTCGGCGGTGACGAAGTCGACGTGCCGCTCGTGACGTGGGTCGAAGCGCTCGAGCGAACCCTCTCGACGCGGCGCAGCAGCTCCCCGCCCGCCGTTCTCGAGATGGACGTCGGCACGCTGAAGACGATCGCCGCTGGGCCTTTCAACGGGGACGCCGGGCGCCTCAAGTTCAACTACGAAGCCGGCGGCGAGCAGGGGGAGATCCGCATCGACCTCACTCGGGCCCTGGCGGAGCTGCGCGGGTGCACTGACGAGGAGACGGCCGCGATCGTCCTGCTGCGGTTGTGGCTGCGCATTCTCGACCGCCCCGAGCGCGTGCGGACCCTGCCCGAAGGCTCGCGCGTGTACGAGGTCTGGGATGGCGGCGCCTGGTTGCCGTACCGCTCCCGCGCGTTTGGACAGCGGAACTGAAGTTGGGCGACCGGCGCGGCCGATGGGAAGCGGATCGCCGGGGGCCGCGCCTCACCCCCCCGGCGCAACCGAGCCATGTCCACACTCTCGTTCGCCGTTGCATCGATCACCGCGCTGTCGACCCCGCAGGCACCGGAGACCGCTCTCGCCTCGCTCGTGCCGGCCGAAGCCTTCGCCGTCGTGCGCGTGGCGTCGCTCGAGGAATTCGACCGCGCGCTCGACCAGCTCGGCCAAGCGGTCGACGAGCCGATGCCGTTCGACGCGGCGAGCCTGTTGTCGTTCGTGCTGGGTTGTCCCGGCCCGGTCGAGCGCATCGATCGCAAGCGGCCGCTCTGCATCGCGTTCGCCCTGCCCGAAGCAGGCATCGAGCCGGCCCTGACCTTCGTGCTGCCGGTCGACGACGCGAGCGGCTACCTGGGCAAGCTGCCGCGCACGGCGCGCAAGTGGTCCGGCGAACGGGCCGCCGGATACCTCGCACTGTCGGAGTTGCCGAGCTATGCCGCACCCGCCGTGCCCTCCGCGCTCGTCACGAACCTGCCGCTCGGCGCGCTCGCGGCGCGCGTCGACATCGCGCGCTTGATGCAGTCGTTCGGCCCCATGCTGGAGATGGGGATGCAGGAGTTCCGCCGCGAGCTCGAGCGTGAGACCCGCGCGGATCCGCTGCAGCGGGAAATGGCGGGCGGCATCGCCGACTCCGCCGAGGACTTCATGGACGCGCTGCAGCGCGTGGACATCGCGTTCACGCTGGCGGGCTCGCGCGCCGATCTCGGGCTCGACCTCGTCCTGGATCCGCACAGCACACTCGCACAGTCGACGAGCGGCGGCAGCTTCGACGCCGGCTTGATCCGGCGGCTGCCCGAAGGCGGATGCGTGCGCATGGTGGCCGACGTCGATACGCAGGCGCTCGCCGCGACCTACGTCGATCTGTTCGCCGACCGAATCACCGACGAGCGCATCACGGCTCGCATGTCGGCGGAGGAACGCGTGCAGTTCGAGGCGTTGCGCTCGACGATCGGCTCCATCGACGCGCTGGTCCCGCTGCTCGGTCGCAGCAGTGCGTTCGCCTACGACTTCGGCGAGAACGGGCTCAGTGGTTGCGGATTCATGTCCAGCCCCGATCCCGTTGCCTTGGTGGCCGGTTGCAACGCCTGGATGGACCAGATCAGCCAGGCGCTGCCCAAGCAGGCCTCGAGCCAGCTCGTCGTGTCCTCGTCGGAGCGCAGCGTCGCCGGCATCGCGTTCCGCGAGTCGCGCCTGCGCTTCGAGCTGGCCGCGCCCGCAAACGGCCGCAAGGCCTCGCGCGCCGACTCCGAGATGCAAGGGCTGCTCGACCTGATCTACGGCAAGGAAGGCCTGCTCCTGTCGACGGGCATCGCGGGCCAGAACGTGATCTTCGGCGCGAACGCGAGCGCGGCGGATCTCGAGCGCGCGTGCGGCCTGGGCTCGACCGGCCCCGATGTCGGGCTGGATGCCGGGCTCGATGCGCAGCTCGCGCGCATGAACGGCGCGGACTCGGGCCTCTGGATGCAGATGGACCTTGGGCGGGTGATGCAGTTCGCGACCCGCATGGCGGTGCAAGCGCTGCCGGGCGCGCAGGCGCCGGTCGCTTCGGAGTCGCTCCGCTTCCGCCTGACCGGCTGGGGCGGCGCGCGTGGCGAACACTGGTTCGGCGGCCTGTCCTGCGACCTCGACGAGCTCGCCGCGTTCGTCGCCGGCGCGAAGGCGATGTTCGAGGCTCCGGGCCTGATGTCGTCGGCCGCGCGCTGAGGCGGCGCCCGGCGCGGATCCCTTGGACAAGCGCGGCGGCCTGCCGCGATAATCCTCGGCCCCCATGGCCAAGGTCCCGCTCGTCCCGCTCGGTTCCGCGCTCGACACCTTCACGGATCCGCAGGGCGCGGCGAAGAACGCCGCTGTGCTGCGGGAGCGCGAGGACCTCCTGCGCGCGCGGCGCGCCAAGATCGAGAGCGGCTGGGGCGAGAAGTACGCCGCGCGCGTCCGCGAGAAGGGCAAGCTCACCACGCGCGAACGCCTCGAGCGCCTGAAGGATCCCGGCACGCCACACCGCGAGATCGGCACCTTCGTCAACTTCGAGCGCAAGTTCGGCGAGCTCGAGAGCCCGGCCGCCGGCGTGATCACCGCCTTCGCGCTCGTGCACGGGCGCTGGTGCATGGTGATCGCCAACGACAACACCGTCGCGAGCGGTTCGTGGTGGCCGCTGTCTCCCGAGAAGATCGAGCGCGCGCAGCAGATGGCGCTGCGATTGCGCCTGCCGGTGATCTACCTCGTCGACTGCTCGGGCCTGTACCTGCCCGAGCAGGGCAAGAGCTTCCCCGGGCGGACGGGCGCCGGACACATCTTCAAGCAGAACAGCCTGCTCTCGGCGGCCGGCGTTCCGCAGATCGCCGGCGTCTTCGGTGATTGCATCGCCGGCGGCGGCTACATGCCGATCATCTCCGACCGCGTCGTGATGACCGAGCAGGCTTACATGGTCATCGCCGGAGCCGCGCTGATCAAAGGCGCCAAGAGCCTGCACCTGTCGAGCCTCGACATCGGCGGCCCCGAGGTGCACGTGCACCAGTCCGGCTGCGCCGATGTCCGCGTGCCCGACGATGCGACCGCGCTCGAGGTGATCCGCGCCGAAGTCGCGCGACTGCCGAGCTCGGCCTGCGAGTTCTATCGGCACGAGGCCGATCCGGCCGCCCCGCTGCACGCTCCGCGCGAACTCGCGGGCTTCGTGCCGGCCGATCACCGGCACGTCTATGCAGCCGAGCAGGTGCTCGCGCGCCTGGTCGACCACAGCCTGTTCTGGGAAGTGCTGCCGCAGCGCGGCCGCGAGATGATCGTCGGCGTCGGGCGCGTCAACGGCCTGTACGTCGGCTTCGTCGCCAACCGCCAGGGCCTGATGGAAGATCCCGAGCACCATGGCGCGAAGAAGCCGCTCGGCATCCTCTACAAGGAAGGCATCGCGAAGGTCGCCGCATTCAGCCGCACCTGCAATGACGATGGCATCCCGATCGTGTGGTTGCAGGACATCTCGGGCTTCGACATCGGCGTCGAAGCCGAGCGGCTGGGCCTCCTGGGCTACGGCTCGAGCCTGATCTACGCGAACAGCACGAACACGGTGCCGATGTTCACAGTGCTCTTGCGCAAGGCCTCGGGCGCCGGCTACTACGCGCTCGCCGGCATGCCGTACGAGCCGGTCGTGCAATTGTCGACGCCGCTGACGCGCCTCGCCGTGATGGAAGGCCGCACGCTGGCGATCGCCGCCTTCAACACCAAGCTCGACGACGAGTTCCAGATCGCGACCAGCGATCCCGCCGAGCGGGCGAAGATCGAGGCCGGCATGCGCGCGACCGAGGCGCGCATCGAGGCCGACATGGATCCGTACAAGGCCGCGGCGCAGATGGATACCGACGAGATCGTCGCGCTCGGCGAGCTGCGTGACTGGATGGAACTGTTCGCCGAGACTTCCTACCAGGCGAGCGGCTACCGCCGCGTGAAGAACCCGCGCATCTGGTCGCTGCACGATCTGGGCGCGCTGACGGAGCCGCGCGGATGAGCGAAGAACGACTCGAATGCCTGGTGCGCCGCGAGGGCGGCTCCACGCTGCTGCTCGCGCCGCTGGTCGGCTCGTACACGCGCGGTCCCGTGAGCGGACGCGTGCTGCAGGCCGGCGAGGAGTGCGGAACGCTGCTCGTGCTCGGCCGTCCGACACAGCTGTGCGTGCCCGCCGGGGTGCAGGGTCGCGTGGTGGGCGAGCGCCCCGAGCGCGTGCTGCAGCCCGTCGGTTACGGCGACCCGCTGATCGAGCTCGCGCCGCTCTCGGATCTGGCCGAGGCGGACGCGCCCGCTGCGAGCGCCGCGGCGAGCGAGGGACGGCTCGTGTTCCGCGCGCCCTCGGCCGGCCGCTATTGGCTGCGCCCGGCGCCCAGCGAAGCGCCGTTCGTCGCGGTCGGACAACAGCTCGATGCGGGCAGCGCGCTCGGGCTGATCGAGGTGATGAAGACGTTCACGCGCCTGGCCTACAGGCCCGGCTCCGGACTGCCGGAGTGCGCGCGCGTGCTGCGCATCCTCGTCGCCGACGGAGCCGAGGTGGCCGACGGCGCGCCGCTGCTCGAACTCGAGCCGGCATGAATGGACGGCTGCGCGCGCTCGTCGAGGGGCGCTACGCCAGCCCGCCGTTGACCTGCAGCACCTGCCCGGTCATGTAGCCGGCCCGCTCGGAGAACAGGAAGCCGACCCACGCGGCCACCTCCTCCGGTTTCCCGAGCCGCTTCAGCGGGATGCGCGCGAGGAACTCCTCGACCGGCGCGCCGGAGAGCATGTCCGTCTCGATCAGACCGGGCGCGACGCAGTTGACCGTGATGTTGCGCGACGCGAGTTCCTGCGCGAGCGCCTTCGTCGCGCCGATCAGCCCGGCCTTGGATGCGCTGTAGTTGACCTGCCCGCGGTTGCCGATCACGCCGCTGACCGAGGAGAGCGTGACGATGCGGCCGCCGGCGCGCAGCCGCGCCATCGGCAGCGTGCACGGCTGCACGACGTTGTAGAAACCATCGAGATTCGTGCGCAGCACCGCGTCCCAGTCCTCGCCGCTGAAGCCGGCGAAGGGGCCGTCCTTCGTCACGCCGGCGTTCAACACGACGCCCCAGTACGCGCCATGCGCGGCCATGTCGGATTCGAGCGCGGAGCGCGCGGCGTCGCGATCGGAAACGTCGAAAGGCAGCAGGCGCGAGCGGCCGCCGGCGCTCTCGATCGCCGTCGCGACGGCTTCGGCGGCGGCTGTTCGAGATCGATAGTTCAGCGCGATGTCGAAGCCTGCGGCGGCCAGCTCCAACGCGATCGCGCGACCGATGCCGCGGCTGGCGCCGGTCACGAGCACGCGGCGGACGGCCGGCTGCGGGTTCATCGTCCGCGGAGGATAGCAGCGGCGCCCGCGCGCCGTCACGTAGACTGAATCGCATGTTCTTCTCCTGCCTGAGGATCACCTGCCTGGGTGCCGCGATCGCCCTTGCCGGCTGCCGTTCCGTGCGCAATGCAGCGCTCGACCAGGTCGGGGATGCGTTGGTCGGATCGAGCACGGCCTGGGCCAGTGACGACGACCCCGAGCTGATCCGCGAGGCCGCGCCGTTCAGCCTCAAGCTGTTCGAGAGCCTGATCGCCGAGCGACCGACTCACGTCGGGCTGCGCACCGCCGCGGCCAGTGGCTTCACGCAGTACGCGTATGCGTTCGTCGAGCAGGACGCGGACTACGCCGAGAGCGAGAGCTTCGCACGCGCCGAGGTCCTGCGCGAGCGCGCGCGGCGGCTGTACCTGCGCGCGCGCGACCATGCGCTGGCCGGCCTGGAAGTCGAGCACGCCGGACTGGCGGCGCGCCTGCGAGCCCAGCCGGAGCAGGCGGTCGCCGGACTGGAGGGCGAGGACCTGCCGCTCTTGTACTGGTGCGCGGCCCCGTGGGGCGCGGCGATCGCACTGTCGAAGGACGATCCGGAACGCATCGCCGAGCTGCCGATCGTGGAGGCGATGTTCACGCGCGCGCTCGAGCTCGACGAGAGCTGGGGCGATGGCGCGCTGCTGTCGGCTTGGATCGGGCTCGAGTCGGTGCGCGCCGGAGCGGGCGCCGATGCGCTCGAGCGCGCCGAGCAGCGCTACCGGCACGCGCTGCAGGTCTCGGGCGGCGTGCAGGCCGCGCTGCACGTCGCCTACGCCGAGAAGGTCTGCGTGCAGCGGCAGGATTCCGCCGGGTTTCGTGGCGCGCTCGCCAAGGCGCTCGAACTGGACGTCGAAGCGCATCCCGAGCAGCGACTGGCGAACGTGCTTGCACAGCGACGCGCACGCTGGCTGCTCGAGCGCGAGCCGGACCTGATCCTCGCGCCGTAGCCGTGAGGCTCGGCTGCGCGGTGTCGCGACGCTAATGTAAGCGGTCATCATGTCACGCCCCCGCGCACGCTCGCTGTATTCCGGATTCGTGGCCGCGGTCGCATTCGCGGCCGCCGCGCTGACCCCCGCCGCGCACGCCGGCCATCCGCTCGAGACGGCGGCTGCGCCGGCACCGGTCAAGATCAAGCTCGCGACGGTCGCCCCGAAGGGCTCGAGCTACTACAAGGGGCTGCAGACGATCGGCGAGCGCTGGAAGGAGCACAGCGGCGGCGCGATCCAGCTCGTCGTCTACGGCGACAGCACGCAGGGCGGCGAGACCGACGTCGTCAAGAAGATGCGCACGGACGTGCTCGGCGGGGCGCTCTTGACCGTGGCCGGGCTCGGCGAGATCGAGCCCAAGGTCACGTGCCTGCAGAACCTGCCGATGATGTTCCGCGACCTCGACGAGGTCGAGCACGTGCGCGAAGCGCTGCGGCCCAAGCTCGAGGAGCAACTGGCGCAGAAGGGCTATGTCGCGCTGTTCTGGTCCGACGTCGGCTTCGTGCGCTTCTTCACGACCAAGCCGCTTTTGGTGCCGGAGGAACTGAAGACGCGCAAGCTGTTCGTGTGGGCCGGCGATGCCGATCAGATGGACCTGTGGCGCAAGAACGGAGTCAACCCGGTCTCGCTGGAGGCCACGGAGATCGTGCAGGGCCTGCAGACCGGCCTGATCGACACGGTCTCGATGCCGCCGCTGTACGCACTGGCGATCCAGGCCGACAAGCCGGCTCCGCACATGCTCGACATCAACTGGGCGCCGCTGGTCGGCGCGGCCGTGGTCACGCGCAAGGCCTGGGATCAGGTCGCGCCGGCGCAGCGCGAAGGCCTGCTCGAGATCGCCCGCGAGGTCGGCCGCGACATCAACGCCAAGGGCCGCGGCGAGAACGACGCGGCGATCGCCGCACTGGTCAAGCGCGGCGTCAAGGTGCACAGCCCGACGCCGGAGCAGCTCGAGGCCTGGCGCGCCTTCGGCCTGGGCACGCATCCTTCGCTGCGTGACCGACTGGTCCCGGCCGCGATGATCGAAGAGGTCGGCGCGGTGCTCGCCGCCTATCGCGCCGAGCGCGCCGCCGCGCCGCGATGAGCGAGTTGGCGGCCGACACCGGTGCCGCGCCGGCGCGCGCACGCCGCGGATGGCTCGGAGCCCTCCTCACCGTCGAAGACTGGATCGCGCGCGCAACGCTGCTGGCCATCGTGGTGCTGCCGCTCCTCGAGCTGTCGCTGCGCCGCGTGGGGACCGGCGTGCAGGGCGCCGCGCTGTTCGTCCAGCACCTCGTGCTCGTGCTGTCGATGTGCGGCGCGGCGCTGGCGGCGCGCGAAAAGCGCCTGCTCGCGCTGTCGGCGCTGCAGGACAAGCTGCCCACCGCGCTGCAGCCCGGGGCGCGCGCGCTGGCCGCCGGTGTCGCCGCGGCGATTGCGCTGGCGCTGGCCAAGGCCGGACTCGTCTTCGTCGATTCCGAGCGCTCGGCCGGCGCGGTGCTCGGCTACGAAGTGCCAAAGTGGTGGTTCCAGTCCGCGCTGCCGATCGGCTACGCGCTCATCGCGCTGCGCCTGTGCTGGCACGCCGGCCGCTCGTGGCGCGAACGCGGCGGAGCAGCGCTGTTGGCCGGCGCGCTGCTCGCGCTGGCCGCGCTCGGCCCTTGGGAACCTGCGCAGCTGCGCAACATCGCGCTGCTGCTGCTCGGCGCGGCCACGCTGCTCGGCGCGCCGATCTTCGCGACGCTCGGCGGCGCGGCGCTGATCCTGTTCTGGGCCGACGACGTGCCGAGCGTCGCGCTGTCGATCGAGCACAACCGACTGGTCACGCAGTCGCTGCTTCCGACGCTGCCGATGTTCACGCTGGCCGGCTACCTGCTCGCCGAGGGCGGCTCGTCGCGGCGGCTGGTGCGCCTGTTCGACGCGCTCTTCGGGTTCCTGCCCGGCGGCGCGGCGCTGGCGACGGTCTGCGTGTGCGCGTTCTTCACGACCTTCACCGGTGCTTCGGGCGTGACGATCCTGGCACTGGGCGGCTTGCTGCTGCCGGTGCTGATCAGCGCGGGTTACCGCGAGCGACAGGGCCTGGGACTGCTGGTCGGAGCGGGATCGCTGGGGATGCTGTTCCCCCCCTGCACGCCGATCATCCTCTACGCGACGGTCGCCTACCTGAACGGCGGCACCGGAGTGTCGGTCGAGCGGATGTACGCGGGCGCGCTGCTGCCCGGGTTGGTCCTGCTCGCCCTGACCGCGGTCTGGGGGCTCGTTATCGCCCCGCGCGGCACGGGTCCGCGACGGCGCTTCTCAGCGGGTGAGGCGGCGCGCGCGCTGTGGAACGCGAAATTCGAACTCGGCGTGCCGCTGGTCGCGCTCACGACCTGGCGCATGGGCACGCTGATCGAGGCGGCGGCGCTGACCGCGCTCTACGCGCTGCTGGTCGGCGTCGCGTTCCAGCGCGATGTGTCGCTGACCAAGAACGTGCCGCGCGTGCTGTCGGAGTGCGCGCTGCTGATCGGCGGCGTGCTGCTGATCCTGGGCGTCGCGCTCGGCTTCACTTCGTGGCTCGTCGACGCGCAGATCCCGGACCTGGGCGTGGAATGGGTGCAGGGGCACGTGAGCTCGCGCACGGCGTTCCTGCTCGTGCTGACGCTGTTCCTGCTCGCGGTCGGCTGCCTGATGGACGTGTACTCGGCGATCTTCGTGGTCGTGCCGATCCTGGTGCCGATCGGGGCAGCCTACGGAGTCGACCCCGTCCACCTCGGCGTGATCTTCCTGGCGAATCTCGAGCTCGGTTTCCTGACGCCGCCGGTCGGCATGAACCTGTTCCTGGCCTCGTATCGCTTCAAGAAACCGATGGGAGAAGTCACGCGCGCAGCACTGCCGATGATGCTGGTGCGGCTCGTCGGAGTGCTCGTGATCACGTTCGTGCCGTGGTTGTCGACGTGGTTGCCGGGCCGAATGGCCCCCTAGTCGCGCGCCGGATGCGCCGCTGCGCCTAGAATGCACGGCAATGACGGTGAGCGACCTCTTCGGCCGACCGCTCGGCAACCTGCGCCTCTCGGTCACCGACCGCTGCAACCTGCGCTGCTCCTACTGCATGCCGGAACAGGAGTACCGCTGGCTGCCCCAGCCGGACATGCTGAGCTTCGAGGAGATCTCGAACCTCGTCGACGCCTTCGTCGAGCTCGGCGTCACGCGCGTGCGCCTGACCGGCGGCGAGCCGCTGTTGCGCCGCGACCTCGCGCGCCTGGTCGAGCTGCTGTCGGCCAAGCCGGCCCTGCGCGATATCGCGATCACGACCAACGGCGTGCTGCTCGCCGAGCAGGCGGCCGGGCTCGCGCGCGCCGGCCTGCGCCGCTTCACGATCAGCCTCGACACGCTTCGACCGCGGGTCTTCCGCGAACTCACCGGCCGCGACGACCACGCCCGCGTGATGGCCGGCATCGACGCGGCCGTGGCGACCGGGTTGCCCGACCTCAAGCTCGATTGCGTCGTGATGCGCGGCACGAATGAAGGCGAGCTCGTCGACCTGGTCGCATTCGCGCGCGAGCGCCGCGCCGAGATCCGCTTCATCGAGTACATGGACGTCGGCGGCGCCACGCGCTGGTCGATGGAGCGCGTCGTGCCCCGCCCCGAAATGCTGGAGCGCATCGAGCACGCGCTCGGGCCCGCCGAGGCGCTGCCGAGCGACGACCGCGCGCCGGCCGAGCGCTGGAGACTGGCCGACGGCACGAGCTTCGGCATCATCGCCTCGACGACCGCTCCGTTCTGCGCGAGCTGCGACCGCGCGCGCCTGACGGCCGACGGCCAGTGGCTGACCTGCCTGTACGCGAGCCGTGGCATCGACCTGCGCGGCCCGCTGCGCGCGGGTGCGACGCGCGCGGAGCTGGTCGAAGTGCTGCGCGCGCGCTGGTCGGTCCGCGACGACCGCGGCGCGGAACTGCGGCTGGCCGAGGTGGCGCGAACGGCGCTGGCCGCGCCCGCCGAACTGCATGCCGATCCGCACCTGGAAATGCATACACGAGGGGGCTGAGCGACCGTGCCAGGGGCTGCCCTGGCGCGAAGTGAACGGCTGGGGTTAGGCTGGAGCATTCGAGATTCGTGCGATCGGCCCGTTCCAACGCCCGATTCCGACTCGTTCTCCCCCCTCTCCAGGAGTCCGTCCATCGTGATCGCCAAGTCCTGGCCTGCCGTCCTCCCCCTGCTCGCCGCGCTCGCTGCCGGCTCTCCGGCCGCCGCGGGCGGCACTCCGACGCGCGTCGAGCTCGCCGGCAACCCGCTGACGCTGTACCCGTTCTTCGAGCACGTGCGCGCCTTCAACCAGGGCAGCTCGCTGCGCATCGCGGTCGATCCGGGAATGCACCCGGCGCTGGTCGGCGTGAACGCGAACATCCACGTGGTGGCGACGAAGAAGGTCGCCGATTGGATCTCCAATCCGACGCTCAACGATCTGACGGGAACGGTGGAGAACGTGACCTTCGCGGCGGGCACGATCCAGTCGAACACATTCGTGGTCGACGCCGGCGCGCTGAGCGGCAATGCGGGCATCGAGCTCGGCGTCGGCTACGACATCGTGATCGACGTGAACCTGAACGGCCAGCTCGACGCGGCTGACTACATCGACGGCTACAGCGATACCGAGGCCGGCGCTTATGTGTGCGCCGACACGGCCGCGCCCGGCCCGCTCGCGGTGACCGAAATCACCTACGACCTCTCCGGCGCCGCGTTCGACGCGCAGAACGTGTTCTACCCCACGAACATCGCGACGATGGGCAAGCTGCCGCTGATCGTCGTCAGCCACGGCAACGGCCACAACTACCAGTGGTACGACCACATCGGCAATCACATGGCTTCGCGCGGCTATGTCGTGATGAGCCACGAGAACAACACCGTGCCGGGCGTCGAGTCGGCCGCGACGACGACCTTGTCGAACACCGAAGCCTTCCTGGCGAATCTGGCCACGATCGGCGGGGGCGTGCTCTTCGACCACGTCGACAAGCGCCGCATGACCTGGATCGGCCACAGCCGCGGCGGCGAGGGCGTCGTGATCGCCTACGACCGCATCTTCGACGGCACGTACAGCCCGGTGAACTTCACGATCGGCGATATCAAGCTCGTTTCGAGCATCGCGCCCGTGGACTTCCAGAAGCTGCCGAACACCGACCCGCACGGCGTGAACTACCACCTGTGGACCGGCGGCTCCGACAGCGACGTCAACGGCTGCGCGAGCTGTGACCTGTGCCAGACCTTCCACCTGCACGAGCGCGCGACCGGCTTCCGCCAGTCGATCTCGCTGCACGGCGTCGGTCACGGCGACTTCCACAACGGTACCGGCGGCGCATTCGCGACCGGGCCGTGCCTGGTGGGACGTCCGGACACCCACAAGATCGTCAAGGGTTACCTTTTCCCGCTCGTCGAGCGCTACATCGACGGCAACGTGCCCGCCAAGGACTTCCTGACACGACAGTGGGAGTCGTTCCGGCCGATCGGCGCGCCGAACACCAACGTTTGCGTGACCGTGGACCTGATGTATCGCGACGGCGCGGCGCCCGGCCGCATCGTGATCGACGACTACCAGTCGAACCCGGGGTTGAATGCATCCAGCCTGGGCGTGCCGGTCACGTTCACGGTCACGGGCGTGACCGAGGGCGCCTACGACGATCCCAACGCGGACTTCACGCACAACGCGACGCAGCCGATGAACGGCATGACGCTGAATGGCGACGGCGCTGACGACAGCGCCGGCATCGTCTTCGAGTGGAACGGAGCGAACGCGTACTACGCGTACTTCGATCCAGGCGCCGTCGGCGTGCCGTTGAATCTGTGGAAGGTCCTGTCCTTCCGCGCCGCGCAGGCCGCGCGCCACCCCAACACGACCGCCGCGCTGGGTGACCTGACCTTCGACGTGACCTTGGTCGACGTGAACTCGGTCACGTCGCGGATCAACATCGGGGCGTACGGCGGCGGCATCGAGGAGCCCTACCAGCGCACCAGTTGTGGCACCGGTGCCGGCTGGGCCAACGAGTTCGAGACCATTCGAATCCCGATCCAGGCCTTCGCGACGAACGCCAGCGGCATCGATCTCTCGAAGATCGTCGTGATCGGCTTCGAGTTCGGACCCGGCCACGGCTCGGCCGTCGGCCGCATCGGCCTCGACCAGGTGGAACTGCTGCTCGACTAGTCCCGAAACGAACCCAACGCGAAATCCTCATGAAGATCTCCACTCTGATCCTTCCCGCGCTGCTCGCTTCGGCCGTCGTCGGCGCAGTGGCCGTGCAGCAGGCCTGGACCCCGACGGGCTACGACCGCAAGACGGTCGAGGAAAGCCCGGTCTCGCTGCTCTATGCGCAACCCGTGACGCTCGCGGAACCCGCTGCGTATTTCATGCGCGCGGACCAGCCGCAGGTGACGGCCGGCTACCTGATCGTCGTGCAGACCAATCCGGCGATCCTGCCGGTGCGGCAAGCGCACAACCCGATCCTGTTCGCGGCCGACATGCCGGTCGAGCGCTTCAATGGCGACGAGGATGCGCGCGTGTTCATCGGCTTCGTGCCGTCGACACTCGACGCGCGCGGCGGCTTCGCGCTCGACCTGGCGCGCGCGCCGCTCTTCTGGGGCTACCCGGAAGTGCTGCCCGAGGCGCTGACGCCGACCCACGCGGCGGCGGCCCTCTCGCACGCGCTGGCGAACGGCG
>VGZE01000057.1 GCA_016872755.1 Planctomycetota bacterium | reverse complement strand
AGGCCCAGCGCCCGGCCGCTCCCACGCGGCCCACGCCGCCCGAGCGCCCGGTTCCGGCCGACGCGACCCCGGAGCGCGTGCGAGGTGCCGAGCAGCCCGACGCGCAGCGTCCGATTCCGGCGGATGCGACCCCGGCGCGCGTTCGCAACGCCGGGCAGGACCCCGAGGAAGTCGAACACCGCGACAAGCTGGCGCGGCTGCGGCGCCTGCGCGAGTTGGCTGTCGCCAAGGGGCAGAACGAGCGCATCGCGGCGATCGACGAGCTGATGCGCAAGGAACAGGACAAGCACGCGCGCCGGCGCGCCAAGGCCGCCGAACAGGGCGAAATGCGCGGCGAGGCGGCTCGCGGCGGCAACGAGCGCGGCGGCAATGGCCGCGGCCAGGACAAGGACAAGTAGGACTCGCGACTCCCCGCGAAACCGAGAATCAGGAATCCTCCATGCAAAGAACCAAACTTCGTCCCGTGTTGCTGCTCGCGCTCGTCGCGAGCGGCGGGCTTTCGATCGGTTGCGGCACCCACGAGCACTCGGCTCCGGCGTCCGTCGGCTCCAGCGGCGCCGATGCCGCCGCTGCTCCCACCGATGCCGAGCTCGCGGCCAAGGCCAAGCAGGCGATCACCGATGCCAACGCCGACGCCGAGTTCGAGAAGCTGAAGCAGGAAATCGAGCAGGAATAGGCTCGGTACCGGAAAGCGAGCCGGGCGGCGCTCCTGTGGGGAGCGCCGCCCGGCTTGCGTTCCTGGCGATCCCCGCGAGGGGATCGCCAGGTCCCGTGACGAACTACTGGTAGATCGTCGTCGACTCGGTTTCCTGAACCGGCTCACCCGTGAGCTGGTCGCAGTTCATCGTGACGCGGATGCGCGCGTCCGCGGGGCTCAGGCCCTTGACCACGACCTTGTATTGCACGCGTCCACCGACCGCGAGCACGCCCACCGGAGCGAACGTGATCGTCGAGCCGTCGGCCGTGCCGGCCGTCGGGCCCTGCGAAGAGACATAGCCTTCCGAGGCCGGCAGGTAGGCCACGACCTTGACGTTCGTCGCCTGGGCCGAGCCCTGGTTGGTCACGTCGATCGTGTAGGTCGTCGCTTCGCCGACCTCGACCGGGTCCGGGCTGTCGACCACTTCGAGCAGCACGGCCGGGATACCCTTCCACTCGGTCTGCGACGGGCAGCTGACCGGCTCGGCGCACAGCGCCTTGGCGCTGGTCGTCGTCGTGAACTTGCCTGCCGCCGTGGAGTTGTAGGCCAGCGACAGCTTCTTCGTCGCGCCGGCCGCCAGCGTGCCCAGATCCCAGCGGACCATGCCGCCGGACTGCTTGCCATTGTCGGAGATCTCGCTGACCTGGACGCCGGCCGGCACGGAGGCCTCGATCACGGTGTTCTGCGACTGCACGTCGCTCTTGTTCGTGACCGTGAAATCGTAGGTGGCCTTGCGTCCGATGTAGCGCTCGGCCGGCGCGTTGCAGGCGACCGCGAGCACCGGCTGGCGCACGACCGTCGTAACGGTGTTGGAATCGGCGGACAGGTTGTTGGCCGCCGTCGCCTTGGCCGCGTTGGCGTAGGAACCGGTCTTCGAGGCCTTCGCCATCACGGCGACCTTGCGCGACTCACCGGGCTTCAGCACGCCCGCGTCGAGCGCGACCTGGCTGGAGCCGTTCTTCGCGACCAGGCCCTGGGGCAGCGTGGCCATGACCTTGACGTCGGCCGTGCTGCCGTCGCCGGGATTGGTGACGGTGAACTCGACCGGGAATTCGTCGCAGATCAGCACTTCCGCGGGAGCGGCGGCGGCGACCTTCAGTGCGGGCTGGATCACGTTCGTCTGCGCACACAACATCTGGTTGTACGTGACCGAAGCGCAGCAGGAGATCGAGTCCTTCGCGTTCGGCGCGCCGGTGATCTTGATGGTCTCGCTGCCCTTGGGCGGAATGTTCTTGAACGTGTAGTTGGCCACCATGCCGACCATGTTCGGCTGAGGCGACTGGTTCGCGACCTTGAAGTTCGGCGACATCTGCTCGGAGACGACGACGTTCTCCAGCGACATGCCGGTCAGGTTCTTGACGCGGATCTCGTACGTGAAGTTCTGGCCCATCACGACGGTCGAGGGAACGAACTTCTCGAGCAGCACGGCGCTGGTCGAAGGATCGCCCGTCGGGAACGCCATGGAGACCGCACCGGCGCTGACGACCGGCTTGGGCTCGGCCTTGGGCTCGGCCTTCGGTTGCGGCTTGACCACGACCGGCGCGGGAGCCTGTTCCTTCTGAGTGGATTGGCAACCGGCCAGGACGGGAAGGAGCGCTGCCGAGGCGGCGAGCAGGGACCAATGGTTGGAACGGAACATACGGAGAGTCATGGGAAGCAGTCGGGTTGGGGGTATGCGGAGTACGGAGACGCCAAGTTGTGGCGCCTTTGAAGCGCTCCGCAGAGAGTTGGGCTTGCCGAATTCCTCACGGGTTCGGCGAACCGGAAAGTCTCCCATAATGTACCGGTCTTGTCATCGGGCTTGTGAATCAGCCCTCGGGGGGCGCCTCCGAACGCTTGGAACCGGCCCCAGGGAGCCTTAGAGTCGGCGTTTTGGTGGCCACCCCTTCCGGATCGCATTCCATGCCCCGCGAGCTGCCCGAAGCCCTGACCTTCGACGACGTCCTGCTGGTCCCGCGCTACTCCGACCTGCTGCCGCGCCAGGCCGAGGTCGGCACGCGCTTCAGCCGCAACGTGACGCTGAACATCCCGCTGTGCTCGGCCGCGATGGACACGGTCACCGGCTGGAACCTCGCGGTCGCGCTCGCGCGCGAGGGCGGCATCGGCGTGATCCACCGCAACCTCACCATCGAGAACCAGATCCGCGAGGTCGACAAGGTCAAGCGCTCGGCCAACGGCGTGATCCTCGACCCGGTCACGCTGCCTCCGACGGCGAGCATGAAGGAGGCGCGCGAGATCATGGCGCGCCACAACATCTCGGGCCTGCCGATTCTCGACTCCGGCCGCGTGGTCGGGATCCTGACGCGCCGCGACTGCCGCTTCCAGACCAGCGCCGACACGCCGGTCGGACAGGTGATGACGAGCAAGAACCTGGTCAGCGCGCCGCCCGGGACTTCGCTCGATGACGCGCGCCAGCTCCTGTACAAGCACAAGGTCGAGAAGCTGTTGATCGTCGATGCCGGCAACAGGTTGTGCGGGCTGATCACGATGAAGGACCTCGACATGCTGTCGCGCTATCCGAGCGCGGCCACCGACGCGCGCGGCCGGTTGCGCGTCGCGGCGGCCGTCGGAGTGCACGACCACGAGCGCGCGGCGGGCCTCGTCGGCGCAGGCGTCGACGTGCTGGTCGTCGACACCGCGCACGGCCACTCGGCCAACGTCGTCGACACCGTGCGCGAGCTCAAGCGCCGCCACGACGTCGACGTGGTGGCCGGCAATGTCGCGACGGCCGAGGCGGCCGAAGCGCTCGTCAAGGCCGGCGCCGACGGCGTCAAGGTCGGCATCGGGCCCGGCTCGATCTGCACGACGCGCATCGTCGCCGGCGTCGGCGTACCGCAGCTCTCCGCCATCCAGGACGTGGCCGCGGTGCTGCGCCCGGCCGGCGTTCCGCTGATCGCCGACGGCGGCATCCGCTTCTCGGGCGATCTGGTCAAGGCGCTGGCCTTCGGTGCGAGTTCCGTGATGGTCGGCTCGCTGCTGGCCGGCGTCGACGAGAGCCCGGGCGAGACGATCCTGTACAAGGGCCGCGCCTTCAAATCCGTGCGCGGCATGGGTTCGCTGGGCGCGATGGTCGAGGGCGGCAAGGAGCGCTATCGCCAGGGCGACGTGCCGACCGACAAGCTCGTGCCCGAGGGCATCGAGGGGATGGTGCCGGCCAAGGGCCCGCTCTCGCCTTTCGTGTACCAGCTGGTCGGAGGGGTGCGCGCGGGACTGGGCTACTGCGGCGCGCGCACGATCCAGGAGCTGTGGGAGAAGGCGCGCTTCGTGCGCGTGACGGCGGCCGGCATCAAGGAAAGCCACCCGCACGACGTCACGATCACCAAGGAAGCCCCGAACTACTTCCAGGAGTAGCGCATGAGCCCTGCCTCAACGAGCTCAGTCTCGCCGCGCGGCGTCCTCGTCGTCGACATGGGCGCGCAGTACGCGCAGTTGATCGCGCGCCGTGTGCGCGAGGCCGGCGTGTGGAGCGAGATCGCGCCGCCCGCCAAGGCCCTCGAGCGCGCCCGCGCGATGAATCTGGCCGGCATCGTGCTCTCGGGCGGGCCCGCTTCCGTCTACGAGAAGGACGCGCCGAAGGTGCCGCGCGAGCTGCTCGAACTGGGCGTGCCCGTGCTAGGCATCTGCTACGGCATGCAGTGGATGGCGCACGTGCTCGGCGGCAAGGTCGAGTCGACCGGCAAGCGCGAGTTCGGCCGCACCTCGATCGCGGTCGCGCTGCCGCACGGGCCGCTGGAGACGGTCGACGGCCACACCGTCGTGTGGATGAGCCACGGGGACTCGGTGACCGCGCTGCCCGCCGGATTCCAGGCGCTGGCGAGCTCCGACACCTGCCGGTATGCGGCGATGGAAGACGCAGCGCGCCGGCTCTACGGCCTGCAATTCCATCCCGAGGTCAGCCACACCGTGCGCGGCCGCGAGATCCTCGACAACTTCCTGCACTCCACCTGCGCTCTGGCGGGCGACTGGAAGCCCGACGCGATCGTCGAGCGCGAGGTCGAGAAGATCCGCGCGCAGGTCGGGCCGAAGGGCGAGGTGATCCTCGGTCTGTCCGGCGGCGTCGATTCCTCGGTCGCCGCCGTGATCGTGCAGCGCGCGATCGGCTCGCGGCTGCACTGCATCTTCGTCGACAACGGCCTGCTCCGCAAAGGCGAGCGCGAGATCGTCGAGCGCACCTTCCGCGGCCATTTCCACATCGATCTGACCGTCGTCGACGCGTCGCAGCGCTTCCTGCAGCGCCTCGCCGGCATCACCGATCCCGAGCAGAAGCGCAAGCGCATCGGCCACGAGTTCGTCGAGGTCTTCCGCGCCGAGGCGAAGCGCTTCGAGCACGCCCGCTTCCTCGGCCAGGGCACGCTCTACCCGGACGTGATCGAGTCGGTGGCCGCGCACGGCGGCAACACCGCGGTGATCAAGAGCCACCACAACGTCGGCGGCCTGCCCGAGGACCTCGACATGCAGCTCGTCGAGCCGCTGCGCGAGCTGTTCAAGGACGAGGTGCGCGCGATCGGCCGGCACCTCGGGCTGCCCGAGGAGATCGTGGCGCGCCAACCCTTCCCGGGGCCGGGCCTCGCCGTGCGCTGCCTGGGCGAGCAGACGCCGCAGCGCCTGCACGTGCTGCGCGAGGCCGATCACATCGTGACCAGCGAGATCGAGGCGGCCGGGTTGCACAAGGGCCTGTGGCAGTACTTCGCGGTGCTGCTGCCGGTGAAGAGCGTCGGCGTGATGGGGGACGCGCGGACCTACGAGGAGGCCTGCGTGCTGCGCGTCGTCACGAGCGAGGACGCGATGACGGCCGACTGGGCCGGCCTGCCGCACGAGCTCCTGGCGAAGATCTCCAACCGCATCATCAACGAGGTGCGCGGGATCAACCGGGTCGCGCTCGACATCACGTCGAAGCCGCCCGGCACGATCGAGTGGGAGTGATCGCGGAGCGGGCCGCTCCGGCGCTGCCCTTGTCTGCGGCGAGCGCGGACCTAAGCTTGCCGAGGTGACCTGCCGCTCCTGGACCGCGCTGTTGCTGGCGCTTTGCGCAGCCGGCGGCGCGCGTTCGGCACAAGATCCGCCCGCATCCGCGCCGGTCCTGCTGTCATCGGCCGATGACAGCCCGGCCGATGAGGCCCGCGCCGCCGAACTGCTCGCGCGGATGCGCGCGCTGCCCGAGACGGCGGTCGAGCAACGCATCGAGCTCGGTCGAGCGGCGCTCGACGCGCTGGGGACCGCATCGACCGGCGAGCTCGCCATGACCGTGCGCTTGCGGCTGGGCGAGGCCTGTATGGACGGCCAGCGTCACGAAGAAGCCGTGGTCGAGCTCGCGCGCGCCGCCGAGCTGGCGACAGCGCGCGGCGCGGAGGGCACGCTGCTCCTCGCGCGCTACTACATCGCCTTCTCGTGCGTGCAGACCGGCGATTTCGCGCGAGTGATCACGAGCGCCCGGGAGGCGGCCGAGTTGGCGCGGCGCGGCGGGCGCTCCGACCTCGAATTCGGGGCCGTCAACTTGCTCGGTGCGGCGCACGAGCGCGCCGGCGAGCGCGACCTGGCGCTCGAGGCATGGACGCGCTGCGTGCAGCTCGCCGAGGCGCGCGGCGACGCTGCAAGCCTGTACACCGTGCTGAACAACCTCGGCGTTTTGCGCATGAACGCCGGGCAGCTCGACGGCGCGCGCGCTTGCTTCGAGCGGGCACGCGACATCGCTCGCGCCGCGGGCGACGGACTGGCGCTGGCCGCGACGCTGGCGAACCTGGGCGACCTGGCCTCGCTCGGCGAGCGCTACCACGAGGCCGTCGAACTCCACGAGGAGGCGCTGGCGCTGCGCGCCGCCGCGGGTGTGGACTCCGCGGTTGCGCTCTCGCTTTCGTCGATCGGCGCGCTGCGCGTCGCGCTCGGCGACGCGGCGGGCGCCGTGCCGCTGTTGCAGCAGGCGCTCGAGACGCAGCGCGCCGCCGGACAGACGCCGGGCATGGTTTCGACGTTGCGGCGACTGTCGCTGGCGCACGCGGCGCTCGACCGGCCGGCGGAAGCACTGCGCGCGGCTTCGGAAGCGCTCGAGCTGAGCGAGGCGATCCAGGCCAAGTCGCAGCGCGTGGAAGTCCTGCGCGCGCTGTCGGAGGCGCAGCTCGCGGCGGGGGATCCGCTCGCCGCGTTCGCTGCGCTGCGCGAGGCGTTCGAACTTGCGCGCGAGCTTGCCGAGCTCGAGCGGTTGTCGAGCTTCGCGACCAAGAACGCGGAACTCGGTCTGCACGAGCGCGAGCGCCAGATCGACATCCTGCAGCGCGAGGCGGCGCTGCAGCAGAGTCGCGGCGAGCGCGAGCGGCTGCTGCGTTGGGCGCTGGCCGGCGGCGCGCTGGCCCTGCTGCTCGTGGCGCTCCTGGGCTGGAGCCGCTATCGCAACAAGCGCCGCGCGCACGAAGCGTTGGCCCGCGCGAGCGAGATGGAGCTGCGCCTGGCGCGAGCGCACAAGCTCGAGAGCCTGGGGCTGATCTCGGGCGGGCTCGCGCACGACTTCAACAACCTGCTGACGGGCATCCTGGGGCACGCCGAGCTCGCGCGCGGCGCGCCGCCTGGAGCCACGCGCGCGACCGGGCACCTCGACGAGATCGTGCGGATCTCGCGTCGCGCGGCGCTGCTTGCCGAGGAGCTGCTGACGTTCTCCGGCCGCTCGATTCCGCGTCGCGAGAGCATCGACCTCGCCGCGCTGATCGAGCGCACGGCGCGCCTCGTGCGCGTCGCGTTTCCCGGTCGGCGCATCGAGCTCGATCTGTCGCCCGAGGTGCCTGCGCTCGCCGCCGATCCGGCGCAGATCGAGCGCGTGCTCCTCAATCTGCTCAAGAACGCGGCCGAGGCCGCTGGTGATGCGGGTCGCGTCAGCGTGCGGACCCGCCACCATGCCTCGGCGGCAAGCAGCGCTTCGAACGGCGCCCTCGGTGCGCCCCCGGTCGAATCGTGCGTGGACATCGTCGTCGAGGACTCGGGTCCCGGTCTCGCGGACGGCGTACGCGAGCACTTGTTCGAACCGTTCTACACGACCAAGCCCGACGGCAAGGGCTTGGGCCTGTCGACTGTCTACGGCATCGTGCACGGCCACGGCGGCGAGGTGCACGTCGCGAGCGATCCGGGCCGCGGCGCGACGTTCACCGTCTGTCTCCCGGTTCGCGAACTCGCCGCGGCGGAGCTCGCTCCAGTGCCTGCCCTGCCGGCCGCGCCGCACGATTCGCCTGCGGCGTTGGTCGTCGACGATGATCCGGCCGTACGCGCCGCGACTTCGGGACTGCTCGCGCTGCTCGGCTACCGCGCTCAGACGGCCGCCGATGGTCGCTCCGCGTTGGAGGCCGTCGAACGCGCTGAAACGCAGTTCGCGTTCGTGCTGCTCGACTTGTCGATGCCGGGCATGGGGGGGTACGAGGTCCTCTTGCGCGTGCGCGCGCTGCGGCCCGAGCTGCCCGTGATCCTGATGACCGGCTACGATCGGCAGGGGCGGATCGACGAGCTGTGCCGCACGCACGGCGTCGTGCTGCTCAGGAAGCCGTTCGACTCGAAGGAACTCGAGCTGGCGATCCGCACGGGGACCGCGCGTTGGGGCGCCCCGCAGGCGCAAACCTGAAGTCCCGTTGCCGCGCGGCCTCGCGATGGCGGCCGTCAAGTCCGGTCCAGCTTCGAGCGCGCCCGTCCGCGGCCTGCGTCGGGCACCCGATCAGGGTCACAGATCCTGCGCCAGTCGCAGCAGCGCCGCGCGGTTGCCCAGGTTCGCCGTCCCGGCCTGATTCATCTTTTCCAGCAGCGGCCCCTTGGCCATCTGCTGCGCGCGCACCAGGAACACCGGCAGCTTCGTCAGCTCGTACCCGTACGCGAACGACGACCAGGTCTGGAAGTCGTCGACCCAGTCCGACGCGCCGTCGTACGGGAGCCACGCGCAGAAAGGCGGCATGTTCGGGTCCAGCGGAGCGACCGCGACCTGCGCGAGCGGTCCGTCGAGTTCCTCGCTCCAGGCCGGGAACGACGTCATCGACGTCGTCGAAAGGGCGATCACCGCCTTGAGCTGCGAGGCGCGCAGGTCGTCCGCGCCGCGGTAGACCGTCTCCATCATCGACCACAGCGCATTCTCGAGGATCGCCTACTCGATCGACTGTCGCGCGTGGTACTTGCCCTCGAGGATCTTCTCGTAGGCGTAGGACTGCAGGATCCCCGTGCACGAGCTCTGACCGGTAGCGACGAGATCGACGAGCTGGTCGAAGTACGGTCGCGTTAGCGCGCGCCACTGTGGCTCCGCGAGCGCGTAAGCGCTGTTCAGCGCCTGGAAGGCCCAACCCTCGCCGCGACCGATGTCGAAGCCCGAATGCGGGTGCAGCGCGACCTCCTTCTGGTCGTACAACAGGCCCGTGTCGGAGACGTGGTTGTAGATCGAGTTGTAGTACGGGTGGTAGGACAGCCGCACGAGCTGCGCCTGCATCGAGAGGTCGTCCTTGGCCAGCGCGTCGTTGCCCAGCCAGGAGAGCACCTGCGCGCAGCGCAGGTAGCGCACCAGGTGCTGCTGGTCGTGCGGTTCGTACAGCGCCAGATCGTCCTCCCAGTCGGGCGCCAGGCCGTTGGCGAGCACGTACTGTTCCTGGAAGGTCGGCGCGACATCGAAGCCGAAGGGATCGTTGCCCGGCTTCAGCGTCATGTAGAAGAACATGTCGACGTAGGGGCCGTTGGGGCCCTGCTCGACCCATTGCTCGAAGCGCGTCGGCTCGCCGTCGCGGTCGAACAGCGCGACCGCCTGGCGGTCGTTGTTCATCCGGTGCGCGAGCTCGAACAGCCGGTAGCCGGCGTTCGACGCGCTCCACGCGCACTCGATTCCCTCCCACAGCACGATCTCGTCGCCGCCGCTCATGCCGCCGTAGGCGACGCCCCACGGGTGGGCCCAGCCCAGGCCGGGGCTCGGCACCGGCAGCGCGCCATAGGAAGCGCCGCTCTGCACGTGCGCGACCAGCTTGTCGAGATCGGCCTGCTGCTGGGCGAGCAGCGGCGCGAGCGCGATGTGGTCCAGGCGCGGCAGCGCGTGGCGCTGCGGGAAGTAGCGCGCGGTGGCGGGGTTCCACCACGACCACCACGACTCGCTCGGCGTTCCCGAGGCGGGCAGCGCATTGGGACGGCAGAACGCCAGTTGCTCGCGCCGCAACAGCACCTGCGCGCTCTTCCAATCGGGCTGGCCGGGCGCCGCCGTCGGCGCGAGCACGAGGCGGCGCTGGAACTGCGCCTGCGACGGCATCACGTGCATCTTCCCGCCCGCGATCGGCTTGACCAGCGGGACGGCCTTGAATCCGCCGGGCAGCGCGTAGGCGGTTCCCAGGTACGGATCCTCGACTGCCGCGTGCACGAGCCAGCCGTTCGGGACGATCAGTTCGAGGCTCTTGAAGTACTCGCGGCCCAGCGGATCGTCGAGCGGATCGACCGGATCGGCGCCGCTGCCGCCGTTGGACACGCGCAGGTCGAACGTGAGCGCGCGCTCCTTCGAATAGGCGCTGACGTAGGCGTGCACCGAGAACAGGTGCGGCAGGAACGTGTTCGGCGTCGGGCCGGCCAGCACCGGCTGCAGGATCGAATACAGGCGCGCCTGTTGTACCTGGTGTCCGTTGCGCGTCATCACACCGCTGGTCGCCTGGCCGCTGCCGAGGAAGGCCGAGTGCGTGTCGATCAGGGCCGCGTACTGATTGTCGTAGGCGTCGCGCGCGCGCACGACCAACGCGCCCGACTGCCCGAGCAGGTTCGTCACGACGTCGGGGAGCTCGATCGACGCTTCATTGCCGAGCGCGTACCCGGGGGGCAGCAGCGCGTGCGAGCCCTGCGGCTGGAAATAGATCACGTCGTACCCGAGGGTCGCGCCCACCGCCGTCGCCGGCGGTCGCTGCACGCGCGCGATCAGTTGAACGACGTCGGCGCCCTGGGCGGCGTCCGGATAGCGCGACACGATCTCGGTCTGCGCGTGCACGACCGCGCCGTCGGGCCCGCGCAGGAAGAACGCGCGGCCTTGCGGCGTTTCGAACCATGTGCCCGGAGGAACCGGCAACGTGCCTTCGAGCGGGAACACGGTGGTCTGCGGGCAGGCGAGCTCGAAGCGGCCGACGACCTGCGGCGTCATGACGAGCTCGTTCTGCGACTCGAACTCGACGTCGCCGTTCGAGCAGGCTTGCAGCGTGAAGAGGGAGAGCAGCGCGGCGAGCGCACTCGTGCAACGAGCGCGCACCGCGCGAGGGAGGCGGGGCATCGGGTGGAGGAGGGGCGCTGGCGGGCGACGTCGGGCCGGAAGACGCCGCCGCGGGGTCGCGATCCGCCGGGGGCGAGGGATCGCTGCTGCGATCTAGTCCGAGCAGCGGGTCCCGGACACCAGGATTCCGCATTTCGGCGACGCGGATTGTGCGCTCGGCGCGCCCAAATGCGAGTTCCAATTCGAGATCGTGCGCGTCCAGCCGCCGGACGCGCTCTTCCCGCGGCGGCTCAGCGCCGCTGCAGCGCGCGCGTGATGCGCGGCGCGACCAGACCGCCGACCACGAGGACGCCGCCGACGAGCAGGCCGAAGCGTGCGATTCCGCTCCAACCGCTGGGCAGTGCCGACCAGAGGAAGAACAGGCCGAGGCAGCCGAAGGTCACCAGCGCGGTGAGCAGGATCCAGCTCTCGGAGAACAGGAGCCGCCCGTCGCGCCGAGCGTAGCCGGGGTGCGCGTCGTCGGGCACCCAGCCGCGCGGCAGCGCTGCGCGCAGCTCGGCCGGGCTCAGCGCGCGGCCGCGCGCGCGTTCGAGCGCCGGCAGGTCGATCAGCTCGCGAACGGGGATGCGGCCGCCGCGTGGCGTGGGGTCGGGGGACGCGTTCGTGCTCATGGGGGCAGGCGATCGATCTTCGCCGCGCAGATGAAATCGTTGAGCGTCAGGCCGCCTGCGGAGTGCGTCGTCCAACGCACGCGCAGGCGGCCCCAGCCGAGTTCGAGATCGGGATGGTGGTCCTCGGCCTCGGCCAGCGCGCCGATCGCGTTGGCCAGGGCCAGCGCGGCGGCGAAGTCGGACAGGCGGAACTCGCGCTCGAGCGCGAGGGCGGATTCGGTCCCGGCGATGCGCCAACCCGCGTCGAGGCGCGCGAGCGCGCTCTCGGCGGCCGCGTGATCGAGGGCGTGCGTGGGGCCGAGTGGGCGGCAGTGCTGCTCGTGCAGCGGGAGCTCCGGCAAGGTCACGGCAGCTCGCGCACCAGCCGCAGCAGGATCTCCGTCACCACCTGCGGGTTCGCCGCGCCCTTCGACGCCTTCATCACCGGGCCGACCAGCGCGCCGATCGCCTTTTCCTTGCCGGCCTTCACGTCGGCGATCACCTTGTCCTTGCCGACCAGCGCTTCGCGGCACCACTGCTCGAGCGCGCCGGTGTCGCTGACCTGCTCGAGCCCGAGTTCTCGGACCAGCACCGCCGCATCCTTGCCCGTCTCGAGCATCGCGCGCAGCACTTGTCGGCCCCCGGGCACGTTCAGCGTTCCCTTCTGCACCAGCCCGATCAGTTGCGCGAGCCCGGCCGGCGTCACGCGCAGCTCGGCGATCGCGGCGGCCGGCCGCTGCTCGTTCGACAGCCCGCGCAGGATCTCGTTCTGGATCCAGTTCGCGGCGTCCTTCGGGCTCCCGCACAGCTTCGCGCACTCCTCGAACCAGCGCGACACGGCGGGCGAGGCGGTCAGCACGCCGGCGTCGTAGGCCGACAGGCCGAGCTCGCGCTGGTAGCGCTCGCGCAGCGCCGTCGGCGACTCGCCGAGCTTCTCGCGCTGCTCGGCCAGGAAGGCCGCATCGATCTGAACGGGCAAGAGGTCCGGCTCGGGGAAGTAGCGGTAGTCGTGCGCCTCCTCCTTGCCGCGCATCGAGCGCGTGACGCCGGCCTGCGCGTCGTAGAGCCGCGTTTCCTGCACCACTTGCTGGCTCGGATCGTTGCTCTCGTAGATCGCGATCTGCCGCGCGATCTCGTGCTCGATCGCGGCGGCGACGTTCCGGAACGAGTTCAGGTTCTTCAGTTCGACGCGCTTGCGCCAACCCTCGCCGGGCCGGTGGATCGACACGTTGACGTCGACGCGCAGCGAGCCCTTCTCCATGTCGCAGTCGGAGACGCCGGCGTGCAGCAGGATCTCCTTGAGTCGCTCGAGGTACTCGTGCGCCTCCTCGGGCGAGCGTACGTCGGCCTCCGTGACCGACTCGATCAGCGGCACGCCGGCGCGATTCAAATCGACCAGCGTGTGCGCGCCGCGGTCGTGGATCGCCTTGCCGGCGTCCTCCTCGAGGTGGATGCGCGTCAGCCGGATGCGGTGGCCGGATTCGAGCGTGATGCCGCCGCCGGTGCAGAACGGGCGGTCGAACTGGCTGATCTGGTAGCCCTTCGGCAGGTCGCAGTAGAAGTAGTTCTTGCGGTCGAACTTGCTCCACGGCGCGATGTCGGCGCCGAGCGCGAGGCCTGCGCGGATCGCATAGGCGAGCGCCTCGCGATTGAGCACCGGCAGCGCGCCCGGTTGCGCGGTGCAGACCGCGCAGGTGCGCGTGTTCGGCTCGGCGCCGAAGCGGTACTCGCAGCCGCAGAACAGCTTGGTGCGCGTCCTGAGCTGGCAATGGACCTCGAGGCCGATGACGGGAATCCAGCCCTTCCAGCGCGCCGGATCCGGCGCGGTCGCGGCGCTCGCGGTCGTCGATTGGGTTGCGCTCATGCGGCCACCTCGCGCGCCAGCGGCGACAGTTCGGTGTGGAAGGAACTCAGTTGCTGGTAGCGGCGGCCCAGCGCGAGCACGCGCGCGTCGGCGCGCGCGGGGCCGATCAGCTGCAGGCCGACCGGCAGACGATTGGAGCCCGCGTCGAGGAAGCCGCACGGCAGCGACAGCGCCGGCAGCCCCGCCAGGCTGGCCGGCACGGTCAACACGTCCGACAGGTACATCGCGACCGGGTCGTCGGTCTTCTCGCCGAGCTTGAACGCCGCGGTCGGCGAGGTCGGGCCGGCCACGATGTCGCAGCGCTCGAAGGCGCGCTCGAAGTCGCGCAACAGCAGCGTGCGCACCTTCAGCGCGCGCCGGTACCACGCGTCGTAGTAGCCGGAGGAGAGCACGTAGGTGCCGAGCAGGATGCGGCGCTTGACCTCGTCGCCGAAGCCCTGCGCGCGGGTCGCCGCGTACATCGACTGCAGCGATCCGTCGCCGTCGCGACGCGGGCCGTAGCGCACGCCGTCGTAGCGCGCGAGGTTGCTCGAGGCCTCGGCCGTCGCGACCACGTAGTAGGTGGCGATCGCGTGCTCGGAGTGCGGCAGCGAGACCGGGACCAGGCGCGCGCCGCCGCGCTCGAGCTCCGCGAGCGCGGCCTCGCAGCGCGCGCGCACGGCTGCATCGAGCGTGGCCGGGAAGTACTCGCGCGGCACCCCGATGCGCAGGCCCGCGAGCGCGGCCGGCTCGGGCTCCGCCGCGAAGGCCGGCTCGGGCAGCGAGGTCGTGTCGCGCTCGTCGTGGCCGCTCATCACGCGCGTGACGAGCTCGACGTCCGCGACGCTGCGCGCGAACGGGCTGACCTGGTCGAGCGAGGACGCGAAGGCGATCAGCCCGTAGCGGCTGATGCGACCGTAGGTCGGCTTGTAGCCGGCCAGATTCGTCAGCGCGGCCGGCTGGCGCACCGAGCCGCCGGTGTCGGAGCCGAGCGCGAAGGGCACGACGCCGGCGGCTACCAGCGCGGCCGAGCCGCTCGAGCTGCCGCCCGGCGTGCGCGCGACGTCCCACGGGTTCTTGGTCGTGCCGTAGGCCGAGTTCTCGCCCGAGGAGCCCATCGCGAACTCGTCCATGTTGGCGATCGCGATCGGATTGGCGCCCGCGTCCAGCAGCCGCTGCACGAAGGTCGCGGTGTACGGCGGCGCGTAGCCGGCGAGCACGCGGCTCGCGCAGTTGGCCTCGACGCCGGACAGGCACATGTTCGCCTTCAGCGCGAACGGCACGCCGGCCAGTTCGCCGAGCGCCTCGCCACGCGCGCGTCGCGCGTCGAGGGCGCGCGCGCGCTCGAGCGCGCCGGCGCGATCGACGGCCAGCACCGCGTTCAGTGCACCGCGCGTGCGCTCGAGCCGCTCTAGTGCGCGCTCGGCCTCGGCCAGCGCGCTGGTGCGGCCCGCGCGCAGCGCCGCGGCGCCTTCGACCACGCCCTTCAGCGGCGCGGCGCTCACGACGGGCCTCCGACGGTCTTCGGCACGACGTAGAACTCGCCGTCCTGTTGCGGCGCGTTGACCAGCGCGGCGGCGCGCTCGAGCGATGCGCGCGGCTCGTCGGCGCGCAGCCGGCCGAAGGCGGCCGAGGCGGGGCGCGGCCCGCCGGTCGTCTCGGGCACGCCCTCGACGTTCAGCTCGGACAGCGAGTGGAACGCGCCGAGGATGCGCGCGAACTGCGCGCCCAGGCGCGCCTCCTCGGCGGCGCCGATCGACAGGCGCGCCAGCGCGGCGGTCTTGTGCACGAGCTCACGCTCGGCGGACGGGTCGGGGTTGCTCATGGGCGCTCGTGCGGTCATGGACGGGGCCGCGCATTCTAGGCTTCGCTAGCGCGAGTGTCGCCCGCGCGGCGTGCGCTCGCCTTGCTAGAGTCAGCCGGTGCCCACACTGTCCAGCCGCCTCGCTCTCGACTACCTGCGCGCGAGCGGCGTCCTGGAGCGGCTCGATCCGCACGTCCACCCGGACGACGAGATGCTGGCGACGATGCGCGCGCTGGGGCTGCCCGAGGACGCGGCGGAATTCGAGTACCTGCGCTCGGGGCGCGAGGCCCTGCTCGTGCTCGAGCATGCGCTCGCGCGCCAGGGGCGCCGCTTGTCCGACGCGCGTCGCCTGCTCGAGTTCGCGTGCGGCTATGGGCGCGCGACGCGCTGGCTGGTGCGCGCGCTCGGGCCCGAGCGCGTGCGCGCGAGCGACATCCTGCCCGAGGCCGTCGCGTTCGTCGGCGCGCGCCACGGCAGCGCGGCCTTCGCGTCGGCGACCGAGCCGGCACAGGTCGAGCTCGGCGGGCCCCACGACCTCGTGTGGGTCGGCTCGCTGTTCAGCCACCTGCCTGAGCCGCGCTTCCGCGCCTGGCTCGCGCACCTGGGGGCCGCGCTCGCGCCCGACGGATTGCTCGTGTTGAGCACGCACGGAGCCGATGCGGCGGGCTCGGTGCCGGAGTTCCGCTACGAGCGGCACAGCGAGAATGCGCGCCTGTCGGTCGACGAGTACGGCACGGCGCGCGTGCACCCGCGGCGGCTGGCCGAGCTCGCGCGTGAGGCGGGGCTGCGCGTGCTCGACTGCGCGGAGTGCGAGATCTGGCTGACGCAGGACGTGCACGTGCTCGCGCGCGGCGAATCGCCGGTCCGCGCTCCGAGCGTGCTGCCCGTCAACGCGGCCTTTGCGCGCGGCCGCGTCGAGCTCGCGACCTGTGACGAGCGCGGCTGGGCGCGCTTCGGCGGCTGGGTGCGCCTGCCCGCGGCCTACGGCGAACCGCAGGCCGTCGACGTGCGCATCGACGCCGTGCACGCATTCGCCGCCGAGCTCGGCGCGGTGGTCGAGCAGCGCACCGGCGCGACGGTCTGGTTGGCGCGGCCGTGGTACCTGGAGGGGGAACTCGCGCGCTTCGGCGCGGGCGAGCACACGCTGTGCGCGTTCGGGCGCGGCGGCGATGGGGGAATGACCTGCTTCGACGCGCGCTCGGTCCGCGTGCCCGAGCGCTAGAGTACGCGCGATGTCCACGACGCATTGGCAGCAGCACGCGCCGCTCACGCGCGCGCTCGGCAGCGCCGCGCTGAGCGGCGCCGCGCTCTTCCTCTCCACGCTGGGCGCCTGCGCAAGCGCCGATGGCGCGCCGGCCGCGGCGCTCGAGACGGCCGATCCGGTGGCAACGGTTGCGTCCGCAGACGAGCGCGCGCTGCGCGAGCTGATCGCCGAGCTGTACGCGGCCTTCAGCTACGACCCGGGGGCCGAGCCCGACTGGGACGCGCAGCGCGCGCTGTTCCTGCCGGGCGCGTGCTTCGTCGCGCCGATCGCGCCCGGCCGCAGCCCGCGTGCCTCCGACGCGACCGGTTTCCTGCAGGACTTCCAGGAGGCGCTGTCCTCGTCCCGCATCGGGCAGTGCGGCTTCCACGAGCGCATCACGCACGCGCGCATCGACGTGTGCGGCGACATCGCGCACGCGTTCGTCGTCTTCGACGGCTTCGTGCCGCACGGCGGAGTCGAGGCGGCCGGCGGCGAGCGCGCTGCGGCGGCGCTCGCGACGCGCGGGCTCGACAGCCTGTTGCTCGTGCGCGACGGCCGGCGCTGGTTGGTGGCCGCCTTCGCGACGCAGTACGCGAGCGAGCAGCGCCCGCTGCCCGCGGCGTACACGCTGCCGGGACTGCGCTGGCCCGCTCAGCCCGGCGCTTAGCCGAACGACGCGCCCGGCGCGTGTTCGAAGCCCCCGTGGGGCAAGCGCAGCAGCAGCCACCAGGCGAGCAGCGCGAGCAGTGCTACCAGCAGCGTGCGCCCGCGCGGGTCGGCGTGCGCAACCCACGTGGCGAGCACGGCGCGGGCGCGCGCCGGCAGCAGGGCGCCGAGCGCGATCAGTGCGGCGCACAGCAGCGCGAGCGGCGCGAACGGATGCAGCGCCAGCGCCGCGCGTGCATCGCCGCACGCGAGCGCAACGGTCGCGCGCGTCAGCCCGCAGGCCGGGCACGGCAGCTCGGTCGCCGCGAGCAGCGGGCACGGCCACAGCTGAACTCCGCTCCAAGCGGCCAGTCCGAGCGCGAGCCCGAGCGCGAGTAGCCAGCGGCACGCGCGCGGTCGCGCGAGCAGGTCGGCGAGAGGCGAGAGGTTCGACATGCGCTGCTCGGCACCAGGCGCGAGCCGACCCGCTCGCTCGAGGCTAGGCCTGAGTCGTGCCGAGCAGCCCGTGAACCAAGCCCTCTTCCTTGAACTGCTTGATCAACGTGATCACGAAGCAACCAGGTGGGCGATTGCGCAAAGGCTGCGGAGCACACTCCAAGGACTCGAGATCTCCTTGGCGGCCGAGCTTAGCCGTCGGCTCGCTCCGGACCAAGCCGGCGTCCGGCCCGTGCCAGGGATCGATCTGCTACGCTGCCCCGCTCGCCCGATGCCCACCGCCGCGTCCAGCCTGGTGCTCGAATCGCCGCCCTTCGACTGGAGCGGCCTGGGCCTGTGCTCCTGCATCGTCGGCGCGCTGCTCTTGGCCAATGCGATCTTGTTCCGGCATCCGCGCCGGCTGGTCGACGAGTACTTCGCCGGCCGTCCCAAGCGCCTGCACTCGATCCACGACTACATCTTCAATCGCGTGCAGGTTCACGTCGGCTTCCTGTTCCTGATCGCCGGCTTCGGCGCGCTGCTGTGGGCGCACTACCAGCCGCCGGCCGCTGTGGCGCCGCGCTTCCCGGTGGTCGGTATCGGCGTGCTGCTCGTGTCGGTGCTCGCCTGCGAGGCGCTGGGTTGGTGGTGGTCGAAGCGGCTGTTCCGCAAGTACGTGCGCCGGTACCTGCTGCAGAACCCGCTCGATTTCGAAACCGACACGCGGCTGGCGCGCGAGGTCGGCGACCTGTTCGACGTGCAATCGGCGGCGGAGGACACCGTGCAGAGCTACGTCGCGCGCCTGCGCGCCGACCTGGGCCTGCCGCTGCCGGGCCGCGGCGCGTCCAGCGGCCGCGACGCGGAGCCGAGCTTCGCCGACGACGAGTGAGCGCGGGGTT
>VGZE01000056.1 GCA_016872755.1 Planctomycetota bacterium | reverse complement strand
GCGGGAGATCGGCCAGTTGCTCGATCTCTCCGAGTCGCGGATCAGCAAGGTGCACGCTCGGCTGCTGCAGCGACTGCAAGAGCGCTTGCAGGGCGGCGCTTAACAGTACTGCGGCCGCGCGCGATCGCGGAGCGAAGTCGCGCTCGGACCCGCGTGTCGAGACTGCGCGTCGGGACTGCGCGTCGGGACTGCGCGTCGGGACTGCGCGTCGGGACTGCGCGTCGGGACTGCGCGTGGCGATCGACCGCGGCGAATCACGCGCGCGTAGCCGGCGCGCGGCCCAGGCGCGCGAGCCAAGCGCAGGAGTCAGGCGCAAGAGTCAGGCGTGCGGGTCGGGCGCTCGAGTCAGGTGGCGCGAGTTAGGCGCACGAGGCAGGCGCACGGGTCATTCGTCTACTCACGCGGCGAGTCACGCGCGCGAATCACGGGCCCGAGTCACGCGGCGAGCACTGCCGTGTCGACCGCGTACGTCGGAGTCTCAGCGCTGTTCTCGCCGGGCCTTGACGCGCGCCTGTCGCAGAGTCTGCAGCTCGCTGCGTAGCGTGGCGCGTTCCTGTGGATCGAGCTTTCCGTTCTGGTCTACGTCGTGGCGCTGCTTCAGTTGCTGGAGCTTGGCGCGCAGCTCGGTGCGCGCCGCTTCCCGCTCGGCCGGTTCGAGTCGGCCGCTGTGGTCTCGATCGAACTCCGCGCGCAGGGCTTCGCGCACCTGGTGCTTGATCGCGCGCTTCAAGGCCTGGCGCCGCACGTGCCGGCCGAACGCCCCGCGCCCCAGTGAACGCTCCGCATTCCAACGCTCGAACTTCATGCCCCGCGGTTCCTGCTGGGGATGGGTCTTGGGTGCCTGAGGGGACTGCGGTGCCTGCGCGCGCTGCGCGCCGGCAGAGGTTCCGAAGAGGACGAGCAGGGCGACGGCGATGGAGGCGATGGCGATGCGCGAGGGCTTCATGATGCCCGTTGGAACCGCGCGCGGGGGGCCAGGTCTCGCCGAGCGGCGGCCAATGGAAAACTGCGCTTGAGCGACCCTGGCTTGGTTGACTGCGCGCCGGCACGAAAGACCCTACAGGTGGGGGTCGCTGCATTCGACCGACCCCCGTCGGTCGCGTGCGCGCAGTCAACCAAGCCAAGGTCCGGGTCGGCCGACGGAAGACCGCGCGGCGGCCGGTGGAAAAAAAAGAGGGGCATGCGTCCCCACGCATGCCCCCGATCTCCTGCCAGGCCCTCGCGGGCCGCGCGGATGGCCGCACCGCTAGGGCGACGGCACCTCCGCGGATACTCGCCGTGTCCCCACGCGGCGAGCGCGACAGAAGGCGTACCTCGGCACCGATTCCCCAATCGGCCCGCCGGCACGCATCTCCTCGGCTTCCCCTGGGTGCGTCCCGGCGGTGTCCCCACGCCGCGCGGAAGCGAACCCTCTCTTCTCCTCCATCCCCGGGCGGCCAAGCCGCCCTGCCACACTCCGTCCGGGTCCCCGTCCGGAACGGAGCGAGCCCTCGTGGACTTCCCCTCCACGTACCGACCCCCTGGGGGGGCAGGTGTGCTGTGCTGCTCGATCGGTGATCGTCATGTCCAGGAATTCGAGGCGGCTCGAACTTCGAGCCTCGAGGCCTGTGACGTCCGCTCCGCGGTGGGGAGATCCGTCCGGACGCCAGTGCGGGCGCCCGGACGGCTGGGTGGGAGAAGAGAGAGCTTCGCGCACCCAGGAGTCTCCACAAAGGAGCGGGGCCCCATGACCCCGAAGGCCCCAGAAGGATGACGTCCTGGATAGGAGCGACGACATTCGGTAGCTCGGCTGTCCGCGAGGGACCCGTTGCTTTGCGACCCGGCCTTGCGACCGGTGTGCCCTTGTCGTGTCATCGATCGGGAGCGGGCAACCGTACCCTAGGAAATCGCAATGGGCAAACCGACCGTGCACGGTTTCGGATCGCGCGACGTGATTTGGCGTCAAGTGCTTGTATTACAAGGATTTGAGCCAAATCACACCGACCGGTAGACTCTTCCAGGTGCCCACCCTTCCCGCAGCACTCGAGCTCGCCTTCCGGTCGCCGCGGCACGGCGGCGGTCTGGTCGCCGCGGACGCGCGCGGGCGGGCAGCCAATGCTGCATGCGGCGACGAGCTGGAGCTCGAATTCCAGGTGCGCGACGGGCGGATCACGGCCGCCGGTTTCCGAGTCCGCGGATGCAGCGGCCTGATCGCGTGCGCCGAGCTGTTGTGCGTCGATCTCGAGGGGCGCTCGTGTGCCGACGCGCGGGGTTACGACCTCGCAGCGCGCGTGTCCGAGTTGGGGGGCTTGCCACCCGCGCGGAGACACGCGTTGGAGGTCTGTCGCCGGGCCCTGGAACAGGCGTTCCCAGCTACTCCGGCCTAGGCCTTGTCTCAGCTAGGCCCCGACTCAACTGGGGCTCTTCTCGCGTGGGCCTCGTCTCACCTGAGCCCCGTCTCGACTGGAGCTCGTCTCGACTGGAGCTCGTCTCGACTCGGGCTCGCCTCAAGTGGGCCTCGTCTCACCTGAGCCCCGTCTCGACTGGGCCTCGTTTGCACCAGGCCTCGTCTCCCACAGCGTCGGCTCAAGAGCTGCTGCGTTCAGCTGTCGCGTCGCGCGCCGCGCGATGCACTGCTAGAACGCCGTCCAGCAGTGCGCCGAATTCGTCCAGCCGCACCATGTTCGCCGCATCGGACGGCGATCGATCGGGATCGGGGTGCACCTCGCAGAACAGGCCGTCGACTTGACCAGTCGCGACCGCCGCGCGCGCGAGCGCCGGCACCAACCGACGATCGCCGCCGGTCTTGCCGCCCTGTCCCGGTTGCTGCACCGCGTGCGTCGCGTCGAACACGACCGGCACGCCGCACCTGGCCAGCTCGTCGAATCCGGTCATGTCGACGACCAGCCGACCGTAGCCGAAGCTGACGCCGCGCTCCGTGATCAACACGCGCGAATTGCCGCTATCGGTGACCTTCTTCACCAGGTGCTGCATGTCCCAGGGCGCGAGGAATTGGCCCTTCTTGACGTTGACGACCTTGCCGGTCTCGGCCGCCGCGACCACGAGGTCCGTCTGCCGGCACAGGAAGGCGGGAATCTGCAGGACATCGACCACCGCGCCGGCGGCTGCGCAGTGCTGCTCGGTGTGCACATCGGTCAGCACCGGCACGCCAAAGTGCTCGCGGATCTCGGCCAGCATCGCCAGGCCTTGCTCGAGGCCCACGCCGCGACCGGATTTCAGGCTGGTGCGATTGGCCTTGTCGAAGCTCGCCTTGAAGATCAGCGGGATGTCGCGCTCGAAGGCGAGGTCGCGCAATGCGCCGGCGATGGCGAGCGCGAGGGCGCGGTTCTCGAGCACGCAGGGGCCGGCGATCACGAAGAGCTGGCCGCCGCCGAAGGGGCGGTCGCCAATCGTCAGCGTGGGGCGCATCGGGGTACGGTACCAAGCGGGTTCGAGCGGGACGAACCGGGACCTTGGTCTGGTCGGCTGCGCGTCGGTGCTCGGGGACCCCATCGGCTGCGGTCGTCCGGGGCGGGCCTCCACTACGGCTCGCGGACGCGCAGTCATCCAGACCAGGGTCCCTTGGGTGCCCCCCTCAGGGGATGACGATTCGATACTGCCGATCCGAAATCTCAACCTCCACCGGCGTCGTGCCCCGGAAATCGCCGTCGACCTGATAGGGGACCGGCTCGGCCGACCGGACCCGTACCTGGCGCCCCTGTCGCACGTCGCACACTCCCGCGAGCTCCGTCGTCAGCGCCGACAGCGCGGCGCGGGCAAGGCGCAGGCGCGTGGCCCGTGGAAGCAGGTAGATTTCCAACCGGCCGTCGTCCGGTCGGGCGGTACTCGACAGGCGGAACAGACCGCCGTAGCCCCGCGTGTTGCTGATCAGCGCCAGGCCGATGTCGGTGCCGACGCGCACGCCGTCGATCTCGACTTCCAGGTTCGGGCGTCGGTAGCTTGGCAGCACGGCCAGCATGGCCCGCACGTACGCCAGCATCGTGATCGGGCCTCGGCGCCGGCGCTCGACTTCCTGCACGGCCATTCCGTCGATCCCGACTCCCGTCACAAAGCAGGACATGTGGCCGTCGACCCGCGCGACGTCGAGCGCGCTGGTCCGGCCGCGCGCCAGGATCTCGACAGCCTCGTGCACGTCACGCGGCAGGTCGAACTCGCGGGCCACTACGTTGGCGGTCCCCAAGGGCAGGATCCCGATCGGAATGCTCGGGTCGACCAGGCCGGCCACCACCTCACGCACGGTTCCGTCGCCGCCGACCGCGATGACGAGGTCGTGCAGGCCGGTCGAGAGTCCGCGCAGTCTTCGAAAGGCGTCGTTGCGGCCCTGGGTCAGGTACAGCTCGGCGCCGATGCCCTTGGCCAGCAATGCCTGCTGCAGGTCGCGCGCCGCTAGCAAGCCTTGCCCGCGGCCCGAGATCGGGTTGGCGATGATGAGCGCGCGCCGCAGGGACGGGCGGCCGAGCGGGTCCGCGGCGGGCGGGTGGGGGGCCTGGACCATCGAGGAACTCGGAGCCTATCCGCCGCGGAGCCCCGGAACGACCCCTGGGGAGCCCAGGAACGGCCGCCGCAGAGGCTGGGGCTTCCCCGCGCAAGTGCGGGCCTGTATAAGGTTTGCCCCAATTCACTCCGGAAGGGGCGCCGCGTGCGTCTCCCGGTCGCCCTCCCACCGCCGACGGCATCGAGCCGCCGGCAACTCCCTCGTGAACGACTCCCGTCCGCCACGGCCGCGTGCCGCCCGGGCGCGGCTCGTGTTCAAGTCCTACGCGAAGTCTTCGATCCACACTGTCACGGGCAGATCGCTCCGTGGTGTCGCTCCCGTCCGGGCTCGGCTTCCTACGCTGCGTTCCGCGCTCCCGTCCCACCACCCCGGCAGGGCACACGCCTGACCGCCTCTATCCTCTCAAGCCCCCGTTTTTCGGATGAACAACCTTCAGCTTCTCTACGTATCCGGTGGCTGTGCGCTGCTGGCGCTCGGCTTCGCCTTCTTCATGTTCACCCAGATCATGAAGAAGAGCCCTGGCGACCAGAAGATGCAGGACATCTCCAAGCTGGTCCAGGAGGGCGCCGCGGCCTTCCTCGCCGCGGAGTACAAGTGGCTGGCGATCTTCGTCGTCGCGGTGGCGGCGATCATCGGTGTGAGCCCCGAGTCCAACGGCCTCGGTCTGCGCACGGCGATCGCTTTCGTGTGCGGAGCGGGCGCCTCGGCGCTCGCCGGCTACTTCGGCATGTACACGTCGACTCGCGCCGCGGTCCGCACGACGCAGGCCGCGCGCACGAGCCTCGGCGACGCGCTCAAGGTCGCTTTCGGGTCGGGCTCGGTAATGGGCATGACGGTCGTGGGGCTTGCGATGCTCGGCCTCGTCGCGTTCACGTACCTGTACACGGACGGTCTGAAGGCGATCAACGAGAACGCGCTCAATTCGGTACTCGGCTTCAGCTTCGGCGCGAGCTCGATCGCGCTGTTCGCGCGCGTCGGCGGCGGCATCTACACCAAGGCGGCGGACGTCGGCGGTGACCTCGTGGGCAAGGTCGAAGCCGGGATCCCCGAGGACGACCCGCGCAACCCCGCCGTGATCGCCGACAACGTCGGTGACAATGTCGGCGACGTGGCCGGCATGGGCGCCGACCTATTCGAGTCCTACGCCGGCTCGATCGTGGCCGCCATGGCGATCGCGTTCTTCGCCTTCAAGGGCGATGGCGGCGAAGAGGCGACCAAGGTCATGAGCGCGATGGTGCTCCTGCCCCTGGCGGTTTCGGCGCTCGGCATCATCAGCTCGATCGTCGGCTCCTTCTTCGTCAGCGCGAAGGACGAGAGCCAGCTGCAGAGCGCACTCTTCCGCGGTCTCGTGGTGGCCTCGATCGTTGTCGCCGGCGCCATGTGGTGGCTTTGCTCGACGCTCCCGATGCCTGCAACCGTCGGCAATCCCTCGATTGCGATGGCGAGCGGCACCAAGATCTTCGTGGCGATCGTCTCGGGCCTCGTGGCCGGCGTGATCATCGGCAAGCTGACCGACTACTACACCTCGACGTCGTTCAAGCCGGTGCGCAACATCGCCGAGCAGTCCAAGACGGGCGCGGCGACGAACATCATCCACGGCCTCGCAACCGGCTTCGAGTCGGTCGCGCTTCCGGTGCTCTTCGTGTGCGCCGCGGTGTGGGTCAGCTTCCAGTTCGGGGGCATCTACGGCGTCGCCCTGAGCGCCGTCGGCATGCTCTCGACGCTCGGCATCTCGCTCGCCGTCGATGCCTACGGCCCCGTGGCGGACAACGCCGGTGGTCTCGCGGAAATGGCGGAACTGCCGAAGGAAGTGCGCCACCGCACGGACTCGCTCGACGCGTGCGGCAACACCACCGCGGCCATCGGGAAGGGCTTCGCGATCGGCTCGGCGGCGCTCACGGCACTGGCGCTCTTCAACGCCTTCTGCACGCGCGGTGGCGAGTTGATCAGGACCGGGGGTCAAGCCGACAAAGGAATGCTCGCGCCCGACGGCACGATTCTGCTGGATATCAATTCGGTGTCGGTCACGGTCGGCCTCCTGATCGGCGGCTTCCTGCCGTTCCTCTTCAGCGCCATGACCATGCGTGCCGTCGGCAACGCTGCGAACAAGATGGTCGAAGAAGTGCGCCGCCAGTTCCGGGAGATCCCGGGCTTGATGGAGGGCAAGGCCAAGGCCGATGCCGCGCGTTGCGTGGCGATCGCTACTGACGGTGCGATCCGTCAGATGGCCGTCCCCGGCATCATGGCGGTCGCCGTGCCGGTCGTCGTGGGCAAGCTGTTGGGCATCCAAGCCCTCGGCGGCATGCTCGCCGGCTCGCTGGTGAGCTCGGTGATGCTCGCGATCTTCATGTCCAACGCCGGTGGCGCGTGGGACAACGCCAAGAAGTACATCGAAGCCGGCGCTCTCGGCGGCAAGGGCGGCCCGGTCCACAAGGCAGCGGTCGTCGGGGACACCGTCGGCGACCCGTTCAAGGACACGTCGGGCCCGAGCTTGAACATCCTCGTCAAGCTGATGACCGTCGTCGCCGTGATCTTCCTGCCCTGGTTCCTCTAGCAGTCCGTTGCGTGAGCCGAAGCGCAGGGTCATGAGCTGAGCCGCGCTGCGGATCGCCTAGATCCGCACAGGAATCGGCTGAGTTCTCTTTCCCGTCCACTCTTCGATCCGGAGCTCCTTCGAGGCGTCGACCGGGGCCAGGTGCGCTCGGGCCGCGACATTGGACTGCGGCGCCGGACTGCGGCACAGACAGTGGCGCTGGACTGCGGCGCTGGAATACAGCGCTGGACTACGGCACCGGATGTCGGCGCCGGAGAGCGGCACTGCATGCCAGCGCCGAATGGCGGCGCCGGGCCGCTGCACCGGGCCGCGGCCCGCGAGACCCAGACCTTGGTCTGGTTGGCTGCGCGTCGGTGCTCGCGGACCCCATCGGCTGCGGTCGTCCGATGCGGCTCTCCACTACGGCTCGCGGGCGCGCAGTCATCCAGACCAGGGTCCGGGGCGATCCGTCCGGAGCCATGGGACCCGATCGCCGCCGGTCCTGCGCGCGCATTGCGAAACTCCAGCAGCCGCCGCTAGAATGCTCGGCCCCATTGGGTCGCCTGCCCCCGCGCGACCCGTCCGATCCCCGCGCGCGTCGAGGGGGTCGCACGGTGTTCGAGGGCCCCGGCTCCCCGAGCGGGCCGCTGCGCTCAGCGAGCGAATCCGAACGTTACAAGTCCCCCCGGGTCCACTATGGCCGCTGGCCGTCTGTCTGGCCCGTTCGGACGCCTGATGCTCGGCCTCGCCCACTCCGCGCGGCCTGGCGCCAGCGCTTCCCCCCCGCTGCGCCCGCTGCAACCCTGATGCGACCGCGACCTCCACTCCGGAGTACAACTCCTCTCAGGAGCATCGATCCATGGATTGGCTGAAAGCCCTCTACCAGAAGTTCCCGTGGCTCATGATTTCCACGGGCATCGTGCTCTCGATCGCGTTCCTCGTCTCGCTGATCGTGGTCGGCACCGAGAACAAGCCGGTCCAGGAAGTGGTGCAGACCGTCAAGGTCTCGTCCAAGGTCGAGAAGCCGGTCGAGGAGCTGATCCAGCCCGAGGAGGAGATCGAGCGCAAGTCGATCCCCAAGAACGTCGAGTCCGAGCTCGTTTCCTACGAGGAGGACACGTTCATCCTCCCCGACGATGCTCCGGACCCCAACCAAGACCTGCACCTCGATCTCGGTGACCCCGAGGGCGTCGACAACCTGCCGACGGGAGCGACCGGCGGCACGTCCGCGGGCGTGGGTACGGGCGGCCACCTCGGCTCCGGTGTCAGCGCCTTCGCCAGCCGCCGCGTTGGTTCCGGCGGCAAGGGCCGCCGCCCGCTGGGAGTCACGCAGGCGACCGAGGCCTCGGTGCTGGAGGGGCTGCGCTGGCTGATCCGCCACCAGAATCCCGATGGTTCCTGGGCCGCGAACTCGTTGAACGAGATGTGCACGCAGGGCAGCCCGTGCTGGCCGCCGACGCTCGACGGCAACGGCAAGGAAATCGCTCGCACGAGTCACTACGACGAGGGTCTGACCGCCCTGTCGCTGCTCGCCTTCCTCGGCGCCGGCCACGGCCACGACTCGCGCGTCAAGATCGTCGACACGCAGATGGCCAAGGCCTACACGATCGGCGACGTCGTGAAGAAGGGCCTGCAGTGGCTGCGTGACCGGCAGAACGAGGACGGCTCCTTCTCCAAGGAGCGCTTCATGTACAACGAGGTTCTCGCCGCGATGGCGATGACCGAGGCCTACGGCCTGACGCAGGCGCGCGCGTGGAAGGAGCCGGCGCAGAAGGCGATCGACTTCCTGGTCGCGGCGCAGAAGAAGAACCCGAACGGCTCGGGACTGTGGGGTTGGCGCTACCACGCGCGCAGCCTGATCGAGGAGCGCAAGGAGCGCGGCGAGATCGACGACGCGGAGTACGCGCAGCTGATCTACGACGCCGACACCTCGGTCACGACCTGGGCCGTCATGGCGTTCAAGTCAGCGGAGATGTCCGGTCTGAAGGTCCCCGAGGAGGCCATGGACGGCGCGATGTCGTTCATCCGCTTCGTTACTCCGCGCGGCAAGGGCGGTGACAGCAGTGCGGCCGGCAATCAGACCGGCGCTCCGCGCGACACGGGCTCGTACAACGGCAAGGTCGGCTATCTCGACGCCGCCCGCGCAGGCGAGAAGGTCACTGGTCCGCGCGACATGTTCACGTACTACCCCGAGGCCATGTCGTCTCTGGGGATGTGCTCGCGCATCTTCATCAATCACGACCACTCCGATCCCTTCCTGCGCCCGGCCGCGGAACTCATCGCGAAGAAGCCGCCGACCGCGAAGGACAAGCTGAACATCGACTACTACTACTGGTACTACGGCACGCTCGCGCTGAACCAGTACGACGGTCCCGACAGCCCGAACAAGGGTCGCGGCGGCTATTGGGACAAGTGGAACAAGGCGATGAACGACGCCATCCTCGAGTTGCAGGACAAGACCGAGACCAAGGATATCTGCAACAAGGGCGGCTGGTTGACACTGGACCGCTGGTCGTACAGCGGCGGCCCGATCTACACGACGGCGATCAACGTGCTGTCGCTCGAGGTCTATTACCGCTTCGAGAACGCGTTCGGGAGCGGGACTCCGAAGAAGGGCGCCAAGCCCAAGTAGTCTCCGCGCCGCTCGTTCCCCGAAGCGCCTGAACCGGGCCGACCCGTCGTTGCGCAGCGACGAGGGCGCATCCCGCAACGAAGCCGCGACGAACCCAGCACCGCTCTCCCGAATCCAATCCCCTTCGCCAGCTGCGATGACGATCCACCGATTGACTTTCGACTCGCTCCGCATCGGGAGCACACTGCTCCTGTCCGCCGCGCCGATGCTCGTGGCGGCGCGCGCGTCGGCTTCGCCGCTCGCCGTGCCCACGGCTCAGGCCAAGGCCGCCTCGACCGATCCGAAGGCCGCCGCGAAGGACGCTGCGAAGGACGCGCCGAAGGAAGGCAATGTCGGCCTGCTCGGCAAGGACAACATCACGCTCGCGCGTGAGCTGTACCGTCGCGGCTACGTGGATCTGGCCGAGCGCGTCTGCCGCGCGGTGGAGACCGGCGGCAAGTCGGGCTCGGTCGACAAGGACGAGCTGACGGCCGTACGCGCGCTGTACCTGGACCTGCGCTTGGATGCGATCCGTTCCGAGCCCGATCCGCTGGCGCGCAAGGATCAGGTCGAGCAGATCCTCAAGGAGAAGGAGGCCTTCATCGCCAACAACGTCCGCAGTTCCGAGGCCAAGGCGGCCCAGGAGACGTTGCCGGATGTCTATCGGCTGCTCGGAGAGGCGCTGATCGCCGCGATCAAGAAGGAAACGGACGACGGCAAGCGCGCTGCGCTGCGCGAGGAGGGGCAGCAGGCCTTCGACCGCGCGATCGAATCGCTGCGCGACCGCCGCGACCGCCTCAAGCAGCAGATGGACGACCTGACGGAGGAAGCGCCCAACGAGCTGCTGTGGTCGCACCGCGACGCGATGTACAACCTCGCGCGCACGTACTACTTCAACTCGCTGCTCTACCCGCAGGGAGACTCACAGCAGATCGTCTCGCTCGATCGCGCCAAGGAAGAGTTCAACGAGTTCGACCTGTCTTATGGCGACCAGCTCCTCGCCTACGACGGCCGCATCATGCTCGGCCTCGCATACAAGGACACCGGCGGCGCCGAGAACGAGCAGGAGGCGCTGAGCGTATTCGATTCGGCGATCTCGCTGCGCGAGACCTACTACACGACCGAAGACGGCAAGTTCGACATGCCGAACGAGGCCGCCGACGTCGTGTCGAACGCGCTGCTGCAGAAGGTGCTGCTGCTCCGGCAGCTCAAGCGCTACGACGAGCTCGACGCTTCCTGCGAGGACTTCTACAAGACCACTGATCAGTTCCAAGGCACCGAGCGCGGTTTGGCCGTGCTGGCCGCGCACCTCGATGCGATGGCCGAGAAGGGGGACTCGGATCGCGCGCGCGAACTCGCCGAGCGGCTCGACAAGCTCGGCGTCGGCACGCCCTGGTCATCCTACGGTCGCCAGAAGCTGTCGGAGTTCCTCGGCAGCAACGCGCTTTCGGCCGGCGCGGACCGGCTGCTCTCGATCGGTCGCAGCCTGATCGACGACTCTCCGCAGCGAGCGATCACCGTGCTGCACCAGGCGCGCGCGGCCGCCTTGGGCGACAAGAACGAGGCCAATATCGGTGCCGAGGCGCTGTTCCTGATCGGGCAGTGCTACCGTCGCTCGGACAATCCGTTCGCCGCGGCCGTGGCCTTCGAAGCCGCCTCGGATCTGTATCCGACCGGTACGCTCGCGCCGAATGCCCTGGTCGAATCCACCAAGTCGTGGCGCGAGCTGTACAAGGACACCAAGTACACGACGATCAAGGAGCACATCGACCTGACGCAGGACAACCTGCTCAAGCGCTACCCGAACCACCCCGAGGCTTCGGGCGTGCTGCTGCGCGACTGCAAGGACCTCGAGTCCGACAAGAAGTACGTCGAGGCGGCGCAATGCTATTTGTCGATCAAGGCGGACTCGGGCGCGCACAACGAAGCCCAGGTGCGCGCCGCGCAGATGCTCTATCAGCACGCGTCGTTCATCGTCAATCAGGAGAAGCGGCCGATCGCGGACGCCAAGTCATTCATCGATCAGATCGAGCCGATCCTGCAGAAGGTGCTGCCGACGATCGAAGCCGAGATGGCGAAGACGCTGGACCTGCAGCTGCAGGCGCGCTCGGCGAATCTGGGCTTCCAGGCGCGCAAGGTGCTCGCCTCGACGCAGCTGCTCGCGCCCGGCCACGAGCTCAAGGCGCTCAAGGCGCTGGAACCGGTCGAGAACCTCTATGGCGCCTACCCGAACTTCGTCGGACAGGCCTGGACCCTGCGCATCGTCGCCCACCAGAAGCGCGGCTCGCTCTCCGAAGCGATCCAGACCTTCGACTCGCTCGTGTCCAAGGACCCCGATTCTCCGGCGGTGGCCGCGGCGGCCGGCGTGCTCGCCGACGCACTCAACGATCAGGCCAACGCGGAACGCACGAAGAAGTTCGACTCGCTGACCGCCGACGATCTGCAGAAGAAGGCGGCCAACTACTACCGGATCCACGTCGCACCGATGCTGCGGGGTGAGGCCGCCAGCGCCGAGCGCTTGTCGGAGGTCGGCAAGAACCTGTTCATCTTCGGGCTCGACATCAACCGCGTCGGCTCAGGCAAGAGCCAGGTGACCTTCGTCGGTTGGACCCCGACGGTCCGCACACCCGACATGTCGTACTTCAAGGACAGCGCGCGCGTCCTGGAGTTCGCGTTGCAGCTGCGGCCGAGCTACCAGAACTCGGTGTATCTCGGACGTAGCCTCGGCTTCCTCAAGGAGTGGAAGCGCGCGGGCGAGATCTACGCGAAGCTGTTCGAGCAGGAGCGCATCGTCGATCCGAAGACGGACAGCATCAGCCCGAGCACGATTAAGAACCGCCAGGAGTTGCTCAGCGGCTACCTCGAGTACGGCGTGGCCGAGCACATGAACTGGAAGGAAGACAACGACAAGAATCGACTCAACCGCGCCAAGGGGATCTACACGACGCTCGCCAAGACCTACCGCGAGTTCCCCGATACCGCCATGTACTGGCAGTCGCGCTTCCAGCTCTGCCGGCTGCTCGCCGATGCCGGGGAGTACGACGAGTGCGACGTGCAGATCCGCAACGTCGAGTCGAACATCAGCAAGGACTTCGACGAGGGCAAGTTCGGCTACAAGGACGACTTCTTCCAACTGCGCGCGGAGATCGCTCCGAAGTTGCGTCGCGTCGACCGGGGAACCCCGTCCGCGGCCGACGCCGACACCAAGAAGCCCCGCTGAAGCCACCTCGAATCCGACGACTTCACGAAGCTCTCCCGCCCTGCGCGCATCCGCGACCACGAACCCAACCCTTGCGTCCCGCCTCTAGCTCCATGTCACGAATCAAGTTCACCACGCCCCGTCCGTCCTGGTCCCTCCTGTGCGGACTGTTCGGCTGGCTGCTCCTGTCGCTCGTCCCGGTTTCGGCACAGGGCCGCAAAGACGTCATCTCGCTTGTCGACGGCAAGGAATTGTCCGGCCGCATCAAGAGCGAGGACTTCGCCGCGTTGGTGGTCGAAGTCAAGGCGGGTCAGGACGAGACCGTGCCGTGGGGCAACGTCAAGAACATCGAATACGGCACGCTCCCCGAACTCGCGCAGGCACTGTCGAGCTTCCGCAACGGCAAATATGCTGACGCGCTGCCGGCTTTCGAGGAGATCCTCTCCGACAAGAAGGTCAAGCCGATCGCGCAGCAGTCCGCGCTGTATCACGCCGCGGCTTCGCTGCAGAAGCTGGGGCGGGTCGACGAATCGATCGACGCCTACAAGAAGCTCTTCGAGGCCTTCCCCAAGGGCCGCTACCTGCGCCTGGGCGGTGAGGCGATCTCGAGCCTGCACGTCGCGAAGGGTGACTTCACGAATGCCGGCGCGGCCCTCGATCGGCTCGGGCAGGGCGCTTCGGACGTCGCCGAGTTCAAGCCGCACCTCGCGCTGCTCAAGGGGCGTGTGCTCGAGATGGACGGCAAGCGCACGGCCAACGCGCGCGAGGCCTACGACGCCGCCGAGAAGGGCGCGGGTTCGAACGCGACCTTGCTCCAGGAAGCCCAACTCGGCAAGGCGCGCTGCCTGCTGGCCGAAGGCAAGTTTGCCGAGGCCGAACCGATCTTCCGCGCCCTGGCCAACGGCAAGGCTTCCGCGGCGGTGATGGCCGGGGCCTGCAACGGCATCGGCGCGATCTACCACGAAGAAGGCAGGAGCAAGCGCGAGGCCGAGAAAATGACCGACGCGGCGATTTGGCACCTGAAAGCCTACGCTGTCTACGCGCCGCTGCCGGGCGAGTCGACGGCCGAGTACGAGCGCGCGCTCTTCGGCGCGGCACGCAGCTTCAAGGCCGCGTCCGAGCTCGAGAAGAATGCCGAGCGCAAGCGCCAGAACGCCGAGCGCTTCGCGAAGGAAAAGGAACGCCTCGAAAAGGAGTTCCCCGCCAGCGTCTACCTGAAGGAACTCTGATCCGACGCCCGACCGAACCCGGCGCACAAGCCTTTCGAACCGACACGCATACCCAACCCGAATCTCGCAGGAACCCGATCGCGAACAGGGCGACGCCGAACGTCGCCTCACGACTTCCGGATCGCCTGCTTTGCTGTACTCTCAAGTCCCCAAGCCCCCTAGCACTTCTCGAAACCCCATGAACCTGTCCCGCAAGCTCTGGTACGGCGCGCTCCCGGCGCTCTTCATGACCCTGCTGTCCGCCTCGGCCTACGCCGAGGAGGTCGTCATCAAGAAGAAGACGCTGGGCGAGCTCTTCGAAGCGACCGGCTGGGTCGGTTACATCATGGTGTTCCTCTCGATCGCGGGTCTGGCGATCTACATCGAGAACATGGTGAACATCCGCCGCGAGAAGCTCGCGCCGACCGCGCTGTCGGAAGACCTGCAGGCGCTGATCGACGAGGAGCAGTACGACCAGGCCGTCGAACTGTGCGACGAGGAAGGCGGCTACCTGTCGCACCTGATCGGCTCGGCGCTGCGCATGCGTCACGCCGGCTACGACGAAATGATCGCCGGCCTCGAAGCGGCCGCGCAGGAAGAGCGCTTCAAGCTCGACACGAAGATCTCGTACCTGTCGCTGTGCGGGAACATGGGCCCTCTGGTCGGCCTGCTCGGCACGGTTACGGGCATGATCACGTCCTTCCAGAAGATCGAGAGCATGAAGGCCCCGACGCCTGGCGACCTGGCGGAAGGCGTGTATGAGTCGCTCGTGAACACGACGCTCGGCCTGGCCATCGGCATCTTCTTCCTGTCGCTGTTCTTCTTCATGAAGAACAAGGTCACGCGACTCTCGCTCTCCATCAACCTGCAGGCCGTCGACCTGCTCAAGCACCTCGCCGGCACCGGCATCGGCGGCAAGCACTAGCCGATACGCGGGATCCGGCCGCGCGGCCGGGGCGTTGCAAACCAGGACGCCCTGCCGCGCGGCACGCGAGCCCGCGCTCCCCGAACGGCTTCCCACACTCCAACCCACGCGCAGCCCTCCACGATGTCCCGCCGCCATCGCGAATACATCAAGCCTTCCGAAGACCTGTCGTGCAACGTGATCCCGTTGATCGACATCATGTTCCTGCTGCTGCTCTTCCTGATGGTGGGCGCGGACATGGGGCAACGCGAGATGGCGGATCTGGTCCTGACCAAGGCCACCCACGCGACGGTTCCGCCGAAGGAAGGCGACCTCAAGAAGAAGGGTGAGCGCTATCGCGTCGTCAACGTGCAGTTCGACGGCGACATCTCGAAGTCGGGCGACATCCGCAACACGCGCGATCTGGCGCGCTGGGTGTACGTCGTCGGCGGCCTCAACTTCACGCCCGAGACGATCAAGGATCGGATGATGGACGAGGCCAGGGAGAGCATGGAAGGCTTCGTCGATCCCGAGGCGGGCGTCGAACTCTCCGCGCTCAAGGTCACGATCCGCGCCGATCGCGACGCTCCCTACGGCATGGTGCAGAACCTGATCACGATCCTGGGCACCTGCGGCATCTACAAGGTCGAACTCGCGGCGGCCAAGCCCGAGGACGCGCTCGACAACCCGCCGCCGATCCCCGAGTGATCCATCCGGCTCTCATCCCTCGAATTTCCAACTACCCATCCGGGCCCGCCATGAACGCGGGCTCGCCATTCACCACAGACTCGGAGACGTTCCATGGCCGGCGGCGGTAGCGACGAAGACAACCCGGTGGCGATCAACGTGGTGCCCCTGGTGGACATCATCTTCTGCTTGTGCATCTTTTTCTTGTGCTCGTTCCGCTTCAAGCAGATCGAAGGCAAGTTCGAGACCTGGCTGCCGAAGGGCAAGGGCCTCGGCGGACCGGTCAGCGCCGATCCTTCGCTGCTCGAGGAAGTGCGCGTCGCCATCTACTGGGACGACGCGGCCGCGCGATCGGTCACGCGCCTCGGCCAGCGCAAGGTCGAAAGCCTCGATGAGCTCGAGGAACTGATCCGCGGCCGCAAGGCCGACTACGCTCGCGCCGGCAAGGAAAAGACGCCGGTCACGATCGACGCGGATCCGCGCGTACCGATGAGCGAGGTCACCGACGTCGTGAACATCTGCCGCAAGAACGAGATCAAGGAAATCGAGTTCGCGATGGGCGCCGCGCCGCCGGGCGGATCGCCGAAGAAGTAGCACGCGCGCCAACGCTCGCGACGAATCCTCCCGCGGGGCCTGCCGATTCTTCGGCGGGCCCCGCGCGTGTTTCCGGGCCGGCAGTCTCGGCGGTGGTCTTGCGGACGGTCTTGCGGACGGTCTTGCGGGTGGTCTTGCGTGCGGCCTCGCGGACGCGCGAGTGGAGCGCGTAGTCGGGGCCGCATCGGGAGCTATACGAGGCAGGAGACATCCCGATGACCCGCGCACGACGCGACGCAGTGAGGGCCGAGGAGAACCTGAGCTGCAACGTGATCCCGCTGATCGACATCATGTTCCTGCTGCTCTTGTTCCTGATGGTCGGCGCCGACATGGGGCAGCGCGAGTGGGCCGAACTCGTGCTGCCGCGGGCCAGCCACGCCGACGTGGACGAGCCGCTCTCGGCCCGCGACACGCGCATCGTCAACGTGCGCAGCGTCGGTGGGGGAGCTGCATCGACCGATCCGCGCGCGTCGCGCGACGAAGCCGCCTGGACCTATTCGATGGGGGGCGTCGACTACGAGCTCGACTCCATGGCGGCACAGCTCGGCCTGGCTGCGCGAGCGTGCGCCGAGCCGGGCGAGCGCAGCGAGACCGAGCGCGCGCTGTCGCGGCTGACCGTGCTCGTGCGCTCCGATCGCGACGCTCCCTACGGCATGGTGCAGCGGCTGCTCGGGACCTGCGGAGAACTCGGGATCTACCGGGTCGAGGTCGCGGCGGCCGTTCCGGAAGCGCCGGCCCAGCCGGGGCTGGGTGCCCGCTGAACGGGTCGCCAGCCCGTCGCGACCCCTGAAACGCTGTAGCCGTTGGCTCCGGGCACTCTATGAATTAGAAGTGCGGGATCGCTCACTGCGGTCCCTCCCATGATGAACCTGGCCACCCGATCTCACCCCGTGCGGCGCTGCCTCGCCTTCCTGCTTCTGCTGTTGCTGCTCGTCAGCGCTCCGCTCGCCTCCGCGCAGCAGCCGTCCGGCCCACCGGAAGCCACGCCGCCCTCCGCCGCAGCCCAAGGCGCGCCCGCGCCGACCGAGAACCCGGCCGCGGCGCAGGCCGCCGAAGCGGGCGAGCGAACTCCCGAACAGATCCTGCGCGAAGCAGCGCTCGGCTACGTGCCCCAACCGCTGGTCTATCCGCCTGCCACGGCCGACCAGCGCTCGAATTGGGGCCTGCTGTTCGAAGGTGCGCTGCTCGATTCCGACAACGGCCGCGATTTCCGCGAGACGGGCGGCTACTACAAGTTGCTCTCGCTGCTGCAGGCCTACACGCCGCAGGAGGTCCACGAGCGCTCGGCCGCCTATCTGTCGTGGGACACCGCGATGACCGATCCGAACTCGCTGCGCGGCGCCTTCGTGCACCGCCGCGGCGTGTTCAAGGGCTCGGTCACCGTGCGCCTCGATCGCCCCGTCAGCGGGATCACCGATGTCTGGCGCTGCGGCATGACCGACGGCGACGGGAGCGACCGTCTGATCTTCGACATGATCGAGCCGCCGCCGGCCTCCCTCGAGGCGGATTGGACTCCCGTCGAGATCGAGGGGATCTTCTACCGCACCGTCCGCTACGAGTCGGAGCAGCAGCGCTGGGTCGAGGTCCCGTACCTGCTGGTCAAGAACATCCGTGCGATCGAGAAGGGGGAGAAGCGCGTCAAGGGCGCTCTGGAGGGGGCCGGGCTGGTCGTCCTCGTCGCGGCTTTGCTGTTCCTCGTCTTTCGGCTAGTATCCGTAGTTCGACAACAGCGGCTACGAGGGTATCGATCCCGCCGGGAACCGTCCCTGCACGAGACGATCGAGCAGCGGGCGGGCCTGAAGAAGCCCAAGTCACCGCGTTCTCCCCCCAACTCACCCCCGTCCCGTCCCCCCCCGTCTCCGTGACGAGTGCCGCGCGTCGTGCACTGCGTCAGCTCCCGGGTTCCTGCCCGGATCCAGCAACCGAGTCCCCAAACGAGTCCCAAACTGCCGCGAGGCCGCCCGCTGTGTCGAACAGTCGGCAAGGGCGATCCGCGCAAGCGCGAACATGGCGAATCAGACCTGTGAACAGTGCGGTGCGAGCTTTCCCGAGCCGACCGGTCCCGTGGAAGTGGTCTCGACGCGGATCTTGTGCCCGACCTGCGCCGAGGCGCGGCGCCAGGCCAAGCTGGCGGCCAAGGGAGCGGCCGCCGCGCCGGTAGCCGCGA
>VGZE01000055.1 GCA_016872755.1 Planctomycetota bacterium | reverse complement strand
GGCCGCCTCGAGCGTTGCGCGCGCGGACGCGAGCATGCGCCCCGTCAGCTCGGCGTGGTAGCCCGACACGACGGCCGCGATGCGCGCCCCGCGCGGGAGGCGCGGCGCGGCTGCGGAACGAGTCGAGAGCTGGGTCTTGGACCGGACGGGACGCATTGTCAGGGAACCGAAGAGGCGCAACATGATAGCGCGGCGCGCGCGCCGGACGAAGCGCTGGTCAAGCCCCGTGCGCGACCGGCGCGGCGGCGGCGCGCCGTGCCTCGCGCGGCCGCGTCCACCACTTGAGCTGTCGGCCCAACCAGCCCACCGCGTCGTCGAGCAGCGTGTACGCGACCGGCACGATCCACAGCGCGAACAACGTGCTGCAGGCCAGCCCGCCCGCCACGCAGGTTGCCAGCGCGCGGTAGTCGAGGCTGTTCTGCGAGGGTTCCTGGGTCGCCATCGGCACCAGACCAATCACCGTCGTGAGCGCCGTCATCAGGATCGGTCGCAGGCGCCGGCCGCAGCCCTCGACGACCGCCGCCGTGCGCTCCATGCCCTCCTCGCGCAGGCGGTGGAAGCAGTCGATCAGCACGATGCCGTTGTTGACGACGATGCCGGCCAGGATGATCAATCCGATGTAGCCGATCGAGTCCATCGCCGTGCCCAGCAGGTAGAGCAGCCACAGCGATCCCAGCACCGCGAACGGGATGGTCATCAGCACGCTCAGGGCCGGCACGACGGCCTCGCACAGGATCAGCACGAGGTCGACCAGGCCCGCGCTCGCGCGCCGCGCTTCCGAGAGCGGTGACTCGAACAGCACCACCATCAACAGGAACACGAGCGCGACGCTCAGCATCAGCGCTCGGCCGAGCTCGCTGAACTCCTCCTGCTGGCGCTGCATGGCGCCTTCTGACGTGTCGATCGAGTAGCCGCGCGGCAGGTCGAGCGCGGACAGCGCGCGCAGGCCGGCCTCCTGAAGCTCCTTCATCCGCGTGGGATCCGCGACCCGCGCCTGGATCGTGAAGGTGGTCTGGCCGTTCTCGCGGTAGATCGCGCGCGTGCCGCGCGCCACCTCGACGTCGGCGAAGGCCGAGAGCGCGACGCGCGAGGAGCCGTTGAACACCGACAGATCGCGCAAGGTCTCCATGCCCGCGGTGGACGTCGAGTCGTACTCGATCAGGAACGGGATTTCGCGGTCGCGATCGTGGTAGCGCGGCAGCGGGAACCCGCGCAGCACCCAGGAGATCGTCTGCTGCGCCATCTGCGGATCCACGCCCATGCCGTGCGCCTTCTCGCGGTCGAACAGCACGCGCAATTGGTCGGGCGCCGCCTGCAGCGGCGACGCGACGCTCTGCAGGCCGGGCACCGCCTCGAGCAGGCGGATCGCCTGCGCCCCGATGCGCTCGAGCTCGGTCGATTCCGGTCCGCGCAGCGTGAAGCTCGTCAGCGTGCGGCTGCGCGAGGCTTCGTCCTCGTCGCCCCAGAAGCGGATCTTGTGCCCCGGGAGTTGCGGCAGCTCCACATGCAGCCGGTCGCGCAGCTTTTCCAGCCGCGACGGCGGCTGGCGGTCGTCCCAGAACAGCTCGATCTCGCCGCCCTCGCGGCTGAAGTTGCACGCGTAGTGGTCGAAGCCCAGCTCGGCCTGCCGCGCCACCAGCCAGTCCTCGTAGCGGCCCATCTGCTCGGACGACTCGCTCAGATCGAAATCGGACGAGAACTCGACGTCGAACTCGAGGTAATCGGTGTTGGAATCCTCGCCGAAGGGCGTGACCGTCATGCGGGTCATCGGGACGAAGATCGTGAGCATCGCGCCCACGCCCAGCACGACCGCGGCGAAGCGGTGCCCGATGGCCCAGGCTGCGACGGCGCGGTTCCACGCGTCGATGCGCTCCAGGATCGGCAGGACCGGGCGTCCGCGCGCGACAGTTGCGGCGGGCGGCGCCGCCGGCGCGTCACGCCAGTCGCGCAACTTCCAGCCGACCAGCCAGGTCAGGAGCGCCGCCACCGCCAGCACGAGCCCGGCCTGCCACTGCGAGGGACCCGGCAATCCGCGCTGCGCGGCGAAGCGCGCGCTGCTTACGAGCTCGTAGCTCCACCAGAGTGCCGCGGCCCAGGCCGCCGCGACCAGTGCGAAGCGCAGCGGCACGATCCAGCGGAGCAGGGTGCGGGCCAGCGCGCCGAGCACGAGCCACGCGCCGGCGCGCAACTTCTCCAGCAGCCAGAGCAGACCGTGCAGCAGACGTGCCGGGATCATCGCGATCGGCACGAGCGCCAGCGCGCAGCGTTCGAGCCAACGCGGGCGCGGCCCCTGCAGGCGCGCCGCGACCACCGGCAGGAACACCAGCGCGACCAGCAGGCTGAAGATCTGCAGCGAGCAAAGCGGCACGCCAAGGGCGGCGAACATGATGCGCAGCATCGGCTGCTCGGTCATGAAGATCAGCGGCAGGAACACGACCACCGACGTCAGCGTCGACAGCGTCACCGCGAGCGCGATCTCGCTGGTGCCCTGGATCGCGGCGCGGCGCCCGTCGAGGCCGAGCGCGTGCAGGCGCGAGATGTTCTCGACCACCACGACCGCGTTGTCGACCAGCATCCCGACGCCGAGCGTGATGCCGGCCATCGTCAACACGTTGAAGCTGCCGCCCGTGAAGTACTCCCAGGCCAGCGCGAGCAGCGCCGAGATCGGCACGCCGGCGGCCACGCACAGCGTCAGCCGGACTCGGCGCAGGAACACGAACAGCACGAGCAGCGCCAGGCCGCCGCCGATGAACGCCGAACTCTTCAGCTGGTCCAGCGAGGACTCGATGATCTCGCCCTGCGTGCCGAAGGGCAGGAAGGTCAGCTGGCCGGCGAGCTCGGGTTCGTCTCCCAGCTCCTCGATGCGCCGCTTCAGCGCGCGCGAGACGTCGACCACGTTGGACTGGCTGTCCTTGAACGCGATCGCGAAGTACGCGTAGGAGCCGTCGATGCGCGTCAGCCGATCGCGCACGCTCTTGACCTTGACCACCTCGCCGAGGTCCCGGATGCGCAGCTTGTCGGTGACGGGGTAGTCGCCGACCTGCTGCTCGCCGGCGAAGCGCATGTCCGAGCGCAGCAGGTAGCGCCGGCCGCCGTCCTCGAACTCACCCAGCGGTTGCGCGAAGTTGTCGGCCGACAGGCGCCGGATCAGGTCCCCCAGATCGAGCTGCGCGGCCTCGACGCGCTGCTCGTCGAGCAGGATGCGCATCGAATCCTCGAGCACGCCGAAGATCTCGACGCGGCTGACGCCCGCCACCGCTTCCAGGCGCGGCTTGACGACGCGATCGACCAGCCAGCCGCTGCGATCCTCGTCGTCGCCGTGCAGGATGCCGAACCAGATGATCGGCATCTGGTCCGCATCGCTCGACCACAACTGGATCTGTTCGACGGTCTCGGGCAGCTGCGGCCGCGCGCGCTCGAGCCGGTCGCGCACCTCGGCCTTGGCGAGGTCCATGTCCACGTTGGCGTCGAACGTGACGCGCACGCGCACCATGTCGGCCTCGATGAAGCTGCGCACGCGCTCGATGCCCGAGAGCGTTTGCAACTGCTCCTCGACCACGCGCGCGACGCGCGCCTCGTTCTCCTGCGCCGTGGCGCCGGGATTGGGCAGGAAGATCGTCAGGCGCGCCTGTTGGAGCCCCGAGGGGAGCAATTGCAGCGGCAGCCGCGAGAACGCGATCGCGCTCGTGACGAGCAGCAGCACGAGCAGCGACGTCAGCGCGATCGGCCGCCGCACGAAGAACTCGTACATGCGCGCGCTGCCGCTCGTCGCGTGGTCGGGAGGGCTCATGCGCCGGGACGCGCGCGACCGGCGCGGCGCTCGAGGGTGCCGAACAAGAGTTCGTAGAGCGCGGGGATCACGACCAGCGTCAACAAGGTGCCCAGGATCATGCCCGCGATCATCGTGATGGCCAGCGGCTGCTGCAGCTCGGCGCCTTGGCTGCTCCCGGAGCCCAGCCCCGGCAGGACCGGCAACCAGCCGCTCATCGGCAGCAGGCCCAGCACCGTCGTCGCCGTCGTCATCATGATCGGTCGCAAGCGCGTGGTGCCGGCCTCGATCAGCGCCGCGCGCACGTCCATGCCGCGCCCACGCTGCTGATTCACCCGGTCGAGCAGCACGATCGCGTTGTCGACGACGACGCCGGCCAGGATCACGACGCCGAGCAGCACGATCACCGACAACTTGACTTCGAAGATGTCGAGCGCGAGCACGACGCCGATCACCGACAGCGGCACGGTGACCATGATCACCAGCGGCTGCAGCACCGATTCGAACTGCACGGCCATCGTCACGTAGACGAGGAAGATGGCCAGCCACAGCGCGAATTCCATGCTGCGCAGTCCTTCCTCCATCTCGCGCTTCTGACCGCCGACCTCGACCACCACGTCGGCGGGGACCTGCAGGTCGCCGATCTCGCGCTCGATGCGCTGCGAGAGCCCGCCCAGGTCCAGCCCGCGCCCGGCCGCGGTCACGACGACCGCGCGCGTGTTGCCCAGGCGCCGGATCTCGGCCGGGCCCTGCACGCGACTCACCTCGGCCACCGCGCGCAGCGGCAGCGGCGAAGCCGAGCCGGGGTTCACGACCAGGTCGAGCACGCTGTCGAGCGAGGAGAGCATCGCCGGATCTCCCTGCACGCGCACGTCGATCCGATCCTCGCCCTCGTTGAAGCGCGTGCTCACGTTGCCGAGCACCTGGTCGCGCACGAGGTTGGTGACCTTGGCGAGGTCGAGGCGGTACTCGAGCGTCTTGTCGCGATCGAAGGTGATGCGCGCCTCGGGGTGGCCGGGGCGCGCGCTGCTGCGCACGTCGGTGAGGTCGTCGATGGTCAGCAGCCGCGCCCGCACCTGCGCGGCCACTTCGGTGAGCGCCTCGAGGTCGCGTCCGCGCACTTCGACCGCGATGGGGGATTCCAGCGCGAACGGCGTGGGCCGGCGGATCTCGACCGCCACGACGGCCGGATGGCGCTCGAGCAGCGTGCGCACTTCCTCGGAGAACGAGTCCTCGCGCGCGGCTCCGACGCCCTCGCGCAGGCGCACCGTCAGCCGGCCCGTGTGCGGGCCCTCCTGATCGCGCGACAGCGTGTCCGGCTCGATTCCACTGACCAGGGCCGTCGAGCGCACCTCGGCGGAGGCACGCACGCTCCGGTCGAGCTCCGACAGGATCGCGTCGGTGCGATCGAGCGGCGTGGACTCCTCCAGTTGCACGTGCGCAGTGAACTCTCCCTGGTGGATGTCGGGGATCAGCTCGCTGCCGACCGAAGGCAGGCGCCACCAGGCCAGCCAGCCGACCAGCAGCGCCAGCGCGAGGACCGCCAGCGGCGCCACGAGGGCGAGTCGCAGCACGCCCTCGTAGCCGCGCTCGACGCGCATCCAGATCCAGTTGAAGGCCTTGCTCACCGGACTGAGCAGCCAACCCAGGCAGGTACCCACGACGCGCAGCACGGCCAGCAACCCGCGCAGCGGAACGCCGAAGGCGAACGAAGCCACTCGGCCGAGGCCCGAGAAGAAGTTCTTCGATTCGTACTCGGGCGGGCCGGCCGCGGCGCCGTCGCGTCGCTCGGCGCCCGAGAGCCCAGGCAGCGCGCACAGGACCGGGATGAAGAACAGCGCCACGAACAGCGAGACCGTCAGCGATGCGACCACCGCGACGGACTGGTCGCCGAACATCTGCCCGGCGATCCCGGTCACGAAGAGGATCGGCGCGAACACGGCGATCGTCGTGATCACGGTCGAGGTCACGGCTCCCGCCACTTCCTGCGTGCCGCGCACGGCGGCGTCGAACGGGCTGTCGCCGTCCTCGCGGCAGCGCTCGATCGATTCGAGCACGACGATCGCTCCGTCGACCATCATGCCGACGCCCAGCGCGAGGCCGCCGAGCGACATCAGGTTGAGCGTGACGTCGCCGATGAACATCGGCGCGAAGGTCGCGACGATGCTGATCGGGATCGCCAGGCCGATGATGATCGTCGGCGCGAGCCGGCGCAGGAACAGCCACAGCACCAGGATCGACAGCAGCGATCCTGTCAGCGCCGCCGAGCGCACCTCGTCGATCGCCGCGCGGATGAAGGTCGACTGATCGGACAACAGCTCGAAGCGCGCGTCCTTGCGGTGCTTCCAGGCCAGGAAGTCCGCGCGCGCGCGCCCGTCGACGGTTTCGGCTTCTCGCTCACGGCCTTCCGCCACGAGCTTCCGGGTCCAGGCCTGCTGCTCCGGCGTGCCGAACAGTTGTTGCTTGACGCGATCGGCGACCTCGACGATGTTCGCGCCGGCCTCGCGGTAGATCGCGACCTCGACGGCCTCGGCGCCGTCGAGCCGGCTGATCACGGTGCGCTTGGCCGCCGTGCGCTCGACGCGCGCGACGTCGCGCACGCGCACGGCCGCATCGCCGCGCCGCACCAGCGCCAGGTCGGCGATCTCGTCGACGCTGCCGAACTCGTTGAGCGTGCGCACCAGGTACTCGGCCGAGCCCTCGCGCAGCGCGCCGCCCGAGGCGTTGATGTTCTCCTGCGCCAGCCGCGTCGCGACGGCCTCGGGGTCCAGGCCGTGCGCGGCGAGCTTGTACGGATCGGCGCTGACCAGGATCTCCTCCTCGATGCCGCCGCGCACCTGGACCGCCGCCACGCCGGGCACGGTCTCGAGCTCGCGCTCGATGCGCTTCTCGGTCAGCCAGCGCAGCTGTGCGAGCTCATCGGGACTGGACAGGCCGGCGGGTTTCGCCACCCCGATGCGCAGGATCGGGTCGAGGTTGGGGTCGTAGCGCAGGATCAGCGGCCGTTCGGCTCCGCGCGGCAGGAACACGCCGTCGAGCTTCTCGCGCACGTCCTGCACGGCGAAGGTCATCTGCGTGCCCCACTCGAACTCGAGCACGACGTCGCTCGCGCCGGCGCGCGAAATCGAGCTCGTGCGCACCAGGTGCGGCAGCGTCGAGAGCGCCTCCTGCACGCGCTCGGAAATGCGCTGTTCGACGTCCTCGGGCGCCGAGCCGGGCCAACTCGTGCGCACGGTCAGCGTCGGGTAGCTGATCTCGGGCAACAGGTCGATGCGCAGCTTGGCGAAGGAGACCAGGCCGAACACCGCGACCGACAGCACGAGCATCGTCATCGCGACCGGACGCGCGACGATGCGCCCGATCAGGCTGGCGCGCCGGTCGCGCGTCTCGGCGACGGGGGAGGCCATCGGCTAGCCGCCGCTCGACTTGGGCTCGGCATCCGCGGCCGCGGCCGCATTCGCCGGGTCCGCGGCGGGCGCGGCGGGCGCCGGCGCCGGCTTCGTCTCCAGCTCCGCGTCGACCAGCGTGCCGTCCTCGATGTCGCGGCTGCCGACCAGGATCACGTGCTCGCCGGGCTCGAGTCGCGCGCCCGCGGCGAGCAGGAGCTCGACGCGCTGGTCGTCGGAGTAGCCCTCCTCGGCCTCGACGCGCCGCGCCGTGTTCTCGCGCACCACGAGCACGTGCCCCTGGCCGCCCTCGCGCGAGAAGGCGCGCTTGGGCACGACCAGCGCCTGTCGGTGTTCGCCGACCGCGATGCGCAGGCGCACCAACATGCCGGGCAGCAACCTCGCGCCTTCGGAATCGCGCTGCAGGACCGCTGTCACGCGGAACGCGCCGGAGGCCGGATCGACGGTCGGGCTCAGGCGCAGCACCGCGCCGCGGAACGTGTGTCCTTGCAGCGCCTCGGCCGTCGCGAACACCGTGAGCGGCGGCACCGAGCGCTCCTCGCGCGGCGCGGAGTCCTTGCGGGCGAACATGCCCATCTCGCTCTGGAACAGCCCGTGCTCGCGCTGCGGGCGATAGAACACCGCGCGCAGGCTCTCGATGTCGGTGATGGTGAAGACCGCGGCGGCCGGTCCGATCGCGTCGCCGCGCTTCACCGAGCGCTTGGCGATCACGCCGTCGAAGGGCGCGAGGACCTCGGTCATCGAGAGCGCGACGCGGGCCTTCTCAAGCGCGAGCTCCGCTCGTGCGATCGCGGTCTTGGCGGATGCGAACTCGAATTCCGCGCGCCGCAGCGCGAGCCGGTCCTGTTCGACCGCCTGCAGCGCATTGTCGCGCGCGAGCATCGACGCGTCGAGCGTGCGCTTGGAGACGGAGCTCGGCATGTCGCCCTGGCTGGCGAGCTGCACGTCGCGCTGGTAGTCGACTTCGGCCTGCGAAGCGGCGCGCTCGGCGCTGCGCAGCTTGGACTCGGCTTCCGGCACGCTGAGCTCGGCGCGCTTGCGCGCGGCGTGCGACTCTTCGAGCGCGACCTCGGCGTCGCGCACCGCGAGTTCCTGCTCGCGCCGATCCATGCGCACGAGCACTTGATCGGACTTGACGCGATCGCCCTCCTCGGCGAACACCTCGACCGCCTGGCCGCTGGCGCGCGGGAAGATCTGGATCTCGCGCTCGCTCTCGACGGTCGTCGTCGTCTCGAGCCACTGCGTCATGTCCGCGCGCTCGACCGGCGCGACGAGCACCTTGGCGGCCGCGCGCGCGCGGGCGCCCTGGGCGCGCGCATCGCGCGCGGCGCTCTCGGGGCTCTGGCCGCAAGCCGTCAGGGCGGCCGAGGCGGAAATCCACAGCAGCGCGGCGCGCGCGGCTCGGCGGGGGGGGCGAAGCATGGACATGCGTGGCGACCAGGGAACGCGGCGCGAATCGATAGACTGCGCCGATGCGCACGCCCAGCGAGGCCATTGCTGAGATTGTAGGACGCGTCGGGCCGCTCGGCGCCAGCGAGCGTGTGGCGCTCGACGCGGCCGCCGGCCGCTGCCTGGCCGAACCCTGCGCCTCGGACGTCGACCTGCCGCCCTTCGAGAAGAGCATGATGGACGGCTACGCGGTGCGCGCGACCGAGGCCGCCGCGGCCGAGCTCCGCTGCGTCGGGGAGGCCCGCGCGGGGGCCCCGTTTGCCCGCTCCATACCGCCGGGCTGCTGCGTCGAGATCTACACCGGCGCGCCGCTGCCGGCCGACTGCGACAGCGTCGTGATGATCGAGCACGTCGCCCGGGAAGGCGAGCGCGTGCGCTTTCCGGCCAAGGTAAGTCCGGGGCAAAACGTCGCGCGGCGCGCCGAGGTGCTCGCCATCGGCCGCCAGGTCTTCGCACCGCCGCGGCGGCTGTCGCCGGTCGACCTGTCCGTGCTCGCGGCGATCGGCGTCGCGCGGCCGCTGGTGTTCCGCCGCCCGCGCGTCGCGGTGCTGACGACCGGCGACGAGCTCGTGCCGGTCGAGGCGCGGCCGGGCCCGGCGCAGATCCGCGAGGGCAATACGCGCTTCCTGGCGGCCGCGCTCGCGCAGTGCGGGGCCGAGCTGACCGAGGTCGCGATCGTGCCCGACGATCCGGACGCGCTGCGCGCGCGCTTCGCGGGCGCGTTGCAGCGCTCCGACGTGCTCGTGACGACCGGCGGCGTCTCGATGGGCAAGTACGACCTGGTCGGCGCGGCGCTCGAGGCGCTGGGCGTCGTCCCGACCCTGCACAAGGTCGCGATCAAGCCCGGCAAGCCGATCTGGTTCGGGCTCGCGCCGAATCCGGCCGGGGGGCCCAAGCCGGTGCTCGGCCTGCCCGGCAATCCGGTCTCGAGCCTGCTGGGCTTTGAGCTGTTCGTGCGGCCGGTGCTGGCGCGCCTCGAGGGCGCGCCGCAGAGCGAGCAGTGCGAGCGGCTCTCGCTGGGGCGTTGGATGGGTGCTCCGCCGCGGCCCGACGATCGGCAGAACAACCTGCCGGTCGCGTTGCGCGCGGGTGCCGACGGCGTGTTCGAGCTGCACCCGCTCGCGTACAAGGGCTCGGCTGACATCGTCGCGCTGACCGGCGCGCACGCGTTCGCGGTGTTCGAGCCCGGGCAGAGCGCTGCAACCGGCGCGCTGGTCCGTTACCGTCCGCTGCCGTGGGCAAGCCCCGTCTGACATTGCCGTGGTCGCGCCTGCTGCTGCAGGCGCTCGGGCTCGCGCTGGTCTGGGCCGCCGGCCCCGGGATCCTGCGCGCCGACGGCGTGTTCCCGCTGGCGTTGCCGGGGCTGGCGCTGTGGGCGCACGTGACGCGGCGCGCGCCGAGCGGCTACGAACGGCGCGCCTGGATCACCGACTGGCTGGCGGTGGCGCTGCTCGTCGGAGCCGAGATGGCCTGGGTCGTCTACGTCGCGCCGCCGATGCTGCCGGTGGTCGCGCTCGGGTTGTCGGCGCCGCTGCTCGTTGCCGGTTGCGCGCTGCGGCGCATCGCGAATCCCGCGCATGCATGGAGCTTGCCGCTCGCGCTCGCGCTGCCGCTCGCGTGGGTCGGCGCCGAGGCGCTGCAACACCTGCTGCCGCAGCCCTTCGGCGTGTCCTGGCTCGATCTCGGCCATCCGTGGATCGTCGCACCAGTGCTGGCCGGCTCGGCGCGCGTGTGGGGGGTGTGGGGGCTGTCCTGGTGCGCGGCCGCGCTGGCCGGGCTCGCGCTCGACCTGTTCGAACGGCGCGCGCGGCTCGCGCCGGCGCTCGCGCTCGGCCTCGCGCCGCTGGGATTGGGAGTGCTGGCGAGCCTCGCGACGCGTCCGGCGCCGACCGAGCCCGGTCCGCGCCTGCTGCTCGTGCAACCCGGCATCCCGCAGGAGGTCAAGAACGAGGGGACGGACGGCCTGCTGATCCTGCGCACGAGCCTGCAGCACACCGCAGAGGGGTTGAAGGCAGGTCGCGAGGCGGGTCGCTCCGCGCCGGACCTGGTGTGCTGGGGCGAGACGATGTTCCCGGTATTCGTGCTCGCCGACGGGCTCATCGAGCGCTTCGAGCAGGGCTTGGCGCTGCCTGAGACGGCTTTTCCGCTGACGCTCGAGCAGTACCGCGAGACGCGGTTGTGGGAGCGCGTGATCATCGACGGCTCGCTGTACGGCAAGCCGTTGCCGCCGGAACTGCAGTCGCTCAGCTCGCTCGAATTGCCGCAGCGCACGTCGTTCCTGTGCGGCGCCGAAGTACTCTTCGAGGAGGACGGCCGGGTGCGCCGCGGGAACGGCGTGGTCCTTTGGAACGGCGCCGATGGCCTCAAGCAGCCGTTCGCGCTCAAGCAGCGGCTCGTGCCGGGCGCCGAGACTTTCTACGGCCTGGAGCGCTACGAGGTCGTGCGCGCCGGGGTGCGATACTTCGCGCCGTACCTGCCGGATCTGAGGCCCGGCGCGCACACGCAGGTACTCGAGCTCGCGCGCGAGGGCGGCCGGCCGGTGCGCTTCTCGGCGAGCGTCTGCTTCGACAACGCCTTCGTCGAGCCCTACGCCGCCGCCACCGCGGACGAGCACGCGGCCGGCCGCGGCCTGGATTTCCACCTGGTCGTGACCAACGAGGCCTGGTACCGGGGCGGCTACGAGCTCGACCAGATGCTGTGCTTCAGCCGGCTGGCCGCGCTGGCCAGCGCGCGCGCACTGGTGCGCGCCAGCAACGACGGCATCAGCGTGGCCTTCGACGCCGCCGGCAGGGAGCTCGCGCGCCTGCGCAGCAGGGGGCGCGACCGGGAGGTCGCCGGGCATCTGGAGGTGACCGTCCCGGTGCCGGTGGACCCCGCCGGTGCCGGCCTGACCCCGTATGTACGGACCCGCCACGGGTGGCCGTGGCTGGCCCTGATCGCGCTGGCCGGGGCCTGGGTCCTGGCCCGGGTCCGTAACCGCGGCCCGGGTCGGGAGTAGTTCCGCCCGACGGCGCGCGCTTGACCCGGACGGGCGGCGCTCGCTATCGTCCGCGCCCCCCTATCGTCCGCGCTCACCTGGTGCGACGCCTGCCAAGTCGGTGGCGTCCGTCAGCGCGCCGGATGCCAGTCCCCCAAATCGTCTCCCCTGGTCCAGACCCCTAGGCCCACGAGCCCCATCAGGCCCTCATGAGCTCCATCGGCAAGATCTTCACGATCGTCAATCTCGTCCTCGCCGCCGCCTTCCTGGGCTGGGCGATCTCGGCGCTGAACACCGCCAACAACTTCAAGGCGGACCTCGAGAAGGCCGAGACCCAGATCAAGACGCTGACCGCGAGCAAGGACGGCCAGATCAACGAGTTGTCGGCCAAGGTCGCCAACGCCACCGACGCGCTGTCGAAGGCGATCAGCGAGCGCGACGGCTTCAAGGCCCAGAACGAGAACCTGCGCACCGAGGTCGACTCGGCGCGCCGCCAGAACGAGGCCTTCGCCGGCACGCTGTCCGCGCTGGACGCGAACGTGAAGACCTACAACGAGAAGCTTGACTCGCTGCAGGGCTCGAAGGACCGCGCCCAGGCCGAGGCCAAGGAAGCGCTGACCCGGCTCGCCGACGTGCGCGAAACGCTGCAGACGAAGGAACTCGCGTTGCGCGATGCGAACGACGCGATCGCCAAGGCCGCCGCCGACGGCGAGGAAATGGCCGCCAAGCTGGTGGCCGCGACGAAGAAGGCCGAGAAGAACCAGACGCTGCTCGCCCAGGTCGTTGCGATGACCGGAGTCAGCCTGGCAGACATCACCGCGCAGCCGCAGATCGACGCCGCGGTGCTCGCGGTCAAGTCCGACGTGCAGCCGGGCCTGGTCATGCTGAACGCGGGCAAGGACAAGAACGTCAGCACCGGCATGACCTTCCACGTCTACAGCGGCAGCACCTACAAGGGCTCGGTCCGCGTCGAGAACGTGCAGGCGACGATGTGCTCGGCGATCGTGACGACCGCCGTCCCGGGCGCCGCGATGTTCCAAGGCGACAACGCGTCGACGCGGCTGTAGGCCGGGTCGCCACGAGCTGGACCCGACCCTCGCCTCAGCCCCGATCCACCCCTGATCCCAACCGGAGCCCACCATGGCCACTCCCCGTTCCCGCTCGGCCGAATCCAAGACCGCCAAGGCCGCCACCAAGCCGGCGCGCCGTTCCGAGGCCGCCGCCCCCGCGGTCGAAGGCGATAGCCTCGGCTACTTCGGCGGCATGGCGATCGTGACGGCGGTGGTCCTGCTGCTCGCCTTCGTGATGATGGACAAGTTCCGCGGCGGCTACGGCGAAGGCATCTTCTTCAAGTAGCTCCTGCTCGAGCAGTAGCCAGGTCTGGAACGACCCGCGGCCGCGTCCGGAGCAGATCCGGACGCGGCCGCGTGCATGGCGGCCGGCAATTGCAAGGTCCTAGTCCCTAGCGGCTTGCGCCGCGCGCCGCGAGAACTCGTCGTGCACGGCTCGCGGGCACTTGCGGCGAGTTCGCGCAGCGATACACTGCGCCCGCGCCCGAGAGACCGCTCCCCCTTCCGGACCCTCGTCTCGGTTCCCGCGCCCACTGATGTCCAACGCGCTCGAATTCAAGCCCTGGGACTGGGTGCTCGGCCGCTTCTCCATCGACATGGGGATCGACCTCGGCACCGCCAACACGCTCGTCAGCGTGCGCGGCCGCGGCATCATCCTGAACGAGCCCAGCGTCGTCGCCGTGCGCCGCGGCACGAACGAAGTGCTGAACGACGGCATGGCGGTCGGCCTGTCCGCCAAGGCCATGCTCGGCAAGACGCCCGAGGACATCGAGGCGATCCGCCCGCTGCGCCAGGGGGTGATCGCCGACTTCGACGTCACCGAGAAGATGCTGCGCTACTTCATCACGAAGGTGCACGAAGGCCGGCACTGGGTGAAGCCGAAGATCGTGATCGCCGTGCCCGTCGGCATCACGGCCGTCGAGCGCCGCGCGGTGATCCACTCGGCCGAGCGCGCCGGAGCCGGCCGCGTCTACCTGGTCGACGAGCCGCTGGCGGCCGCGATCGGGGTCGGGATGCCGGTGCAGGAGCCGCAGGGCTCGCTGATCGTCGACATCGGCGGCGGCACGACCGAGATCGCGGTACTCGCGCTGGCCAGCAAGGTCGGCGCGACCTCGCTGCGCGTGGCCGGCGACCAGTTCGACGAGGCCATCGTCAATCACATGCGCCGGCAGCACAACCTGCTGATCGGCGAGCAGACCGCCGAGCGCATCAAGATCACGATCGGCAGCGCCTACCCGATGGAGCAGGAGCTGTCGATGGAGGTCAAGGGCCGCGACTCGGTCAGCGGTCTGCCGCGGCGGGCGACGATCACGTCGCTCGAGATCCGCGAGGCGCTCTCCGAGCCGGTGCGGCAGATCTGCCAAGCCATCCGCGACGTACTGGAAGAGGCGCCGCCGGAAATCGCGGCGGACCTGGTCGACACCGGGTGCGTGGTGGTCGGCGGCGGTGCGCTGTTGTACGGGATCGCGCGGGCGATCACCGAGGCGCTGGGGATCCCGGCGCGCATCGGTGACGACCCGCTGACGGCGGTGGCGCGAGGGACGGGGATCTTCCTCGAGAACCTGGATACGTACGCGTCGGTGTTCTCGCGCGACGAAGAGGGTTAGTCGCCGTGCGGACGAGCGGCGCCCGCGTGAGGGGGAGATCCGCGCTTGTCGCTGCGCTCCTGTTGGCTGTCACCAAGTCCCCGCCGCGATCGTGAAGTAGGGCTGGCCGATCCTCCCGCGGGCTTGCGTCCGTTCCCGCAGCGAGCAAGGCACCGCGCTCGGCGCGGGCACGCCCCCCGCGCATAATCACCCGCGGTGAATCGCTCCCGCGCCCTCGGTGTCTGGCTGCTGCTCTGTTGTGCGGCCGCCTGGCTGTCCGTCCGCCCCGCGCGCGTGCTGACTCCGGCCTTCGATTCCGCATTCGCGCCGCTGCGCGCGTGCGTCGATCTCGCCGCCCCTGCGCTGCTGTTGTGCGGCGGAGGAATGCGCGCTGACGCGGCCGATGCGCGCCGCACGCTGCTCGAGGGCGCGAAGAGCTCCGACGTGCGCCGTGCACTCGCGCGCCTGGCCGAGCCCGCGGCCGCGCACCTGCGCGCCGGCCGGCACCTGGTGCCCGCTGAGGTCTTGCAGCGCGCCGAAGGCGCGCGCGACGTGCTGAGCGTGCGCGTGCCCGGCGAGGCGATCGGCATCGAGCTCGGCGATCCGGTCGTGTGCGGCGATGCCTATGTCGGTCGCGTCAGCGCGATCGAGAACTTCGAGCTCGGCCGTATCAGCGTCGAGCTCGTCACCGATCCGGCGCACGGCGCCGGCGCGCTCGTGCTCGACGCGGCCGGCCTGCCCGTCGCTCGATTGGTCGTCGGCGGTCTGTACGCCCGGAGCCGCGCGCGCAATCTCGCGGTGGCGGTCGCGAGCAGCAGCGAGCTCGCCGAGGGCAGTGCGGTGCGCGTCGCGTCGAGCGCGCCGCCGCTGTACGAGCGCGAAGCGCTGGCCGACGGCTTCGTGCTCGGCCGGCTGAAGAGCGAGGCGGACGGCGCGTGGAGCGTCGAGCCGGTGCTCGACTACGAGAACGGACTCTCGCAGGTGTGCGTGCTGCTGCCCGAGCGGAGCGCGCGCGGCGAGGAGGTGTTGGCCGAGCATGCGCTCTCCGATGCGCGCTGGTTGTCGACGCGCGCGCTGACGCTCGGCGATCCGGGCGGCGTGCGTTCGGGCTTCCTGATCGCGGCCGGCGTGCAGGATGGCGTCGAGAGCGGTGCTGTCGTGTGGTCGAGGGGCGCGCTGGTCGGCCGCGTCGACGGCGTTTCGCGCTGGTACGCGCGCGTGCGGAGGCTCGACGATCCGGGCTGCGCGATCCTTGCTGTCGCCAGCGCTCAGGGCCTGGAGCCGATCGTGCTCGGTCGCCTGGTCAGTCTCGGTTCGACGACGAGCGGCGGCGTGCGGTTGCGCTGGTTGCGGCCGCGAGTGATCGCCGGGGACGGCCTCGAGCAATTGCAGGTGGACCTGTACACCGGCTCGGGCGAGGCCGGCCTGCCGTCCGGACTGTACCTGGGGCGCGCGCTGCTTCCGGTGGACGGTGGCGATGAGATCGCGTTGTTGCGCGGGAGCGAGGGTCTGCTCGACGTCGACCCGGCCGAGATCTGGGTGCGGCAGACGGCCGCCGGGGAGACGCCGCGATGAGCGCGAAGCTGCTCTTCGGATTGCTCGCGCTCGCGCTGTGGACGAGCTGGCTGTGCTTCGCGCAGGGCGCGCTGGTCGCGCTGGGTTGGCCGAGCGCGCTCCTGCCCGACCTCGTGCTCGTGCTCGCGATCGTGCTGTCGGCGCGGGCCAGCGAAGGGCGTGCGCTGGCAGCGCTCTTCGTGATCGCGCTGGTGCGCGCGGCCTTCGGCGTCGAGGGGCCGCTGGCGGTGCTGGCGGCGTTCCTGGCGGCCGGGCTCGCGCTCGAGTGGCTGCGGCGCTGGTTCGACTTCCGCGATCCGTTCCTGTGCGCGAGCTCCGCCTTCGCGTTGTCGCTGCTGCTCGGCGCGTGGTGGCGCGTCGTGTCCGCGGGCCGCGTCTGGCGCGCGGGCATCGCGGTCGACTGGGGTTTCACGCCGCTGCTCGGCGCGGCCGCGGTGACGGCGGTCGCGGCGCTCGCGCTCGCGCCGCTGCTGGCGCGCCTGCCGGGTTTGCGCGGACTGTGGAGGCGGGCCGCATGATCGGTCGCCGTCGCACCGGATTGCCGATCGCGTGCCTGTGCGCCGGCGCGCTCGTGCTGCTCGCGCGTTTGTTCCAGGTGCAGGTGTTGGAGCGCGAGGTGTGGGCCGAGCAGGCCGCGAGCCTCGTGCGCACCGGCGAGGTCGTGCCGTTCCGCCGCGGCGAGATTCGCGATGCGCAGGGCGCGCTGCTCGCGCGCGACGACTCGGCCTACGAGCTCGTGCTGCGCTACCGGGACTTCCGGCGCGGCTTCCCGCTCGGTCAGATCGCGCACGCGCGCGCGGCGCTGGAGGGGCGCGCGGTCAGTCTCGACGAAGCGGCGCTGCACCTGGAGAGTTGGGCGCTCGAACTCGTCTCGCTCTCGCCGGCCGATCTCGACCAATTCGGACGCGGCGCCGGCCTGCGGTTGGGCGGGCTGTTGGTGCAGCCGACCGCGCGGCCCGAGCGCGAGGACCGCCGCGCGCGCGCGTTGGATCTGCAGTTCTACGCGACCGCACTGCTCGGCTACGACACGCGGGCTTCGCGCGCGGCGCGCAAGCTCGAGGGCGAGGCGCGGCGGAAATCGTTCCTGGATCTGTCGGTGCAGCTTGGGCTGCATGCGTCGCCCGAGCGCGCGCGTGCCGAGCTGTGCGCGCGCGCGGCGACCGCGCTCGAGGATCTGCGGTCGCTGGCCGCGCTGTGCGAGTTCGACAGCCCTGCTGCCGGTGAGCCGAACGGCGCGCGCGCGGCGGGCGACGCGGATTGGCTGCTCGCCGAGCTCGAGCTCGCGCGCGTCGGCGTCGAGGACCTGGCCGCCAGTTGGGCCTTCGAGCAGGCCACCGGCTTCGCGCCGGGGCGGCTGGAACCGGAGCTGTTGCTGGCGCTGGACCTCGACTGGTTGCGCACGGCGCTGCGCTGGGAGGCGCGCCGTCTGGAGTCCTGGGCGCGCGGCGCGCGCGCGCGTTGGCGCACGCGCTTCCTGCTCGGGCGAGCGGCCGACGAGATCGCGCGCGCCTGCGCGCAGCTTCCCGGGCGCAACCAGCCGCCCGAGTGGATCGCCGATCACGTGCTCTCGCTGTGCGCGAGCGTCTGGAGCGGCGACACGGATCTGCAGCGCGCGCTGGCCGAGGATCCGGAGCCGTGGAGAGAGATGCGCCACGTGCTCGCCTGGTCCCACCTGGCGGACATCTTCGCCGACGACGCCGAGCGCATCGATGCGCCGAGCGCGCATCCGTTGCCCTGCTTCGATCCCGAACTGCGCGATACGCCGCTCGATCCCGCGCAACCGTGGGCGCTGCTCGAGCGCGCCGGCGGCACGAGCGCCTTCGGAGAGGCCTTCACGCGTTCGCGCGAGAGCGAGCGCGTGGCCGGTCTGAGTGTCGCCGTGCGCGCGCTGCTCGAGAGCTGGGAGGCGCGCTTGCAGCTCGCCCTGCTCCGGCGCATCGAGGCCCGACTGTCCGACGTCGAGCCGGATGCGACGGGTGCGCGCCGGCTCGTGCTGTCGGCCGACCGCATTCGCCGCGCGATCCAGGGGCTGCCGTACGCGCTGAAGGACTACGGCAGCCGAGAGCTCACGCTGGCGCGACGCCCGGCCTTCGAGGCGATCGCGATGGTCGAGCGCGCGCCGTTGCGGTTGCGCGGTTTCGACGCGCGCCTGGAATCGCGGCGCGAGCACCTGCACGGCGTCGACGAGCCGGTCGTGCCGGCCTGGGCGCTGCTCGGCGCGGTCGCGCGCGCGCTCGACGTCGGGCTCGACGTGCTGACGCCGGCGCGGCGCGTGCGGCTGGCCGAGCTGCGCCGCGCACCGGAGCGCGATGAGGAAGAAGAGCGTGAGCTGGCCGAGTTGGTCGGCGACGCACTGCTCTCCGAGCAGGCGCGCGGTGTCGCCGGCATCGAGGCCTGCTTCGATCCGTGGCTGCGCGGCAAGAACGGCTATCGCGAGCGGCTGTCGCTGGAGGATGCGGCGGACGAGAACGAGTTCGTGCATCGCGTGCGCGAGGTCGAGCACGGCGCGCCGTTGCACCTGACGCTCGACCTCGCCGCGCAGCGCGCGGCCGAGCGCGTGCTCTCCGTGCCCGAGCCCGATCCGGACGAGCGCTTCCGCGACGAGGGCTGGTTGGGCGCGCCGAAGGGGGCGATCGTGCTGATGACGATCGACGGGGCGATCGGCGTCGCGGCCTCGGGGCCGCAGCCGCGCGTCGAGCCGTCCGAGCTGAGCGCCGAGGAGCGCGCGCGCTGCATCGAGCGCGCGCTGCACGCGCCCGGCTTCCAGCCGCCCGGTTCGGTGATCAAGCCGCTCGAGGCGGCCTGGGCCCTGGAGCGACTGGCGCTCGATCGGCGCGCCAGTCCGATCTGCGCGCGGCAGGCCGACGGATACGCGGGCTACAAGGGACTGCGCTGCTCGGAGGCCGGCTCGCACAGCGGCGCGATCGACCTGTTCCATGCGCTCAAGTACTCGTGCAACTCGTACTTCGCGTGGCTCGGCGAGCGCGCCGGCGCGCAGGATCTGCTCGATGCGTGGAGCTGCTTCGGGCTGGGCTCGGCGACCGGCGTGCGCCCGGTGGGGGCGGGCGGCCGGATCGAGGACGTGCCGCGCTTGCCGTCGCTGGCGTCGGTCGAGCGCGACAAGCTGCGCGCGGCGAACGGGCTGGTCGTGCTGCAAGTGACGCCGCTGCAGTTGGCGCGCGCGTTCGCGGGCCTGGCGAGCGGCGTGCTG
>VGZE01000054.1 GCA_016872755.1 Planctomycetota bacterium | reverse complement strand
CCGCCTGGGTGCGGGCGCTGGTGCTGTTCGCGTTGGCGCTCCTGGTCAAGGCCGAGGCGCTGTCGATCGCGCTGGTCTTCGCCGCGGCGGACCTGTGCCTGCTGCGGCGGCTGCGTTGGCGCGCGCTGGCACCGGTCGGGCTGGTGTGCGCCGGCTACCTGGCACTGCGCGTCGCGATCCTGCCGCCGGAGCTGCGCGCGTACCACGAGGCGGGTCCGGCCGGTCGCTGGGAGTACCTGCTGACCCAGTTCGGCGCGTGGTGGCACTACGTCGGCCTGGTGCTGGCGCCCGTTGGACTGGTCGCCGATCACGGCGCCTGGCCGGTGTCGCGCTCGCCCGCGGAGCCGCGCGTGTGGCTCGCACTGGCGGGTTGGCTGGCGGTCGCTGCGCTGCTGCTGCGCGCGCTGCCGCGCGCTCCGGCGGCCGCGCTGCTCGGCGCGTCGTACCTGCTGCACCTCTTGCCGCACTCGTCGCTCGTGCCGCTGGCCGAGATGGTCAACGAGCACCGGCCCTACCTGCCCGTCGGCGGGCTGTTCGTGCTGGCCGCCTGGGGCGGCTGGCTCGCGCTGCGCGCCGCCTACGAGCGCCCCGGGCGGCCGGCGCTGCTGTTGCTGCTGGCTGCACTGTTCGCGTACGGCGGGCTGACGCGCGAGCGCAACCGCGTCTGGCGCGATCGGTATTCGATGTGGGAGGACACGCTCGAGAAGGCGCCGCTGTCGGCGCGCGCGAACATGAACTTCGGCGTCGAGCTGCAGAAGCTCAAGCGTTACGAGGAGGCCGAGCGGCACTTCGCGCGCGCGGTCGAGCTGGCGCCGGATTATCCGTACGCGCACGTCAACTATGCGATCCAGCTGCGTTGGCGCGGCGACTTCGCGCGCTCGGACTTCCACTACGACGAGGCGGTGCGCGTCGCGCCGAGGGATCCGGTCGGTCCGCTGTGGCGCGCGCGCGCGCGCAAGGCCGCGGGCGATCTCGTCGGCGCGCAGGCCGATTGGCAGCGCGTGCTCGAACTCGAGCCGCACAACGCCGAGGCGCGCGCCGAACTCGGTCTCAGCGCCCCTTGATGGCCGCGCGGATCAGCGCCTGCAGGTCCTGGTCGGGCGCCGCGCGCGCGGCCGCTTCGACCGCCTTGCGCGCGTCCTTCTCGGCGTAGCCGATCGAGACCAGGGCCGCGATCGCGTCCTGCTGCGCGCGCGAGCCTGGATCGAGCACCGGCGCGGCACCCGCGCGCTCGTCGAGCAGCAGCTTGGCCGCCCTGTCCTTCAGGTCGAGCACGATCTGATCGGCGATCTTGCGGCCGACACCCTTGACCGCGAGGAATGCACGCGCATCGCCGGCGGCGGCCGCCTCGAGCAGCGCACGGCGCGACAAGTGCGCAAGCAGCGACAACGCGATGGCCGGCCCGACACGATTGACGGAGAGCAGCAGGCGAAAGGCCGCGCGGCTGTCGGCGTCGGGGAAGCCGAACAGCAGGTGCGCGTCCTCGCGCACGACGACGTGCGTGTGCACCAGGATCTCGCGGCCCTCGGCGAAGCGGGCGGTGAGCGGCGTCGCGAGCTCGTAGCCCACGCCGCCGACGCGCAGCACCAAACGGCCGGGGGACTGCTCGACCGGCGTGCCGACCAGGTGGTCGTACACGGAGGGATTCCGCTACTCGCCCGACAGCTTGAGCCCGCGCTCGCCGAGCCGATTGCGCAGCTCCTGCAGCGAGGTCTGCCCGAAGTTCGGCATGCCGACCAGCTCCTGCGCGCTGTGCTTGGTGATGTCGCCCAGCGTCAGGCAGCCCAGCGCCTCGACCGTGCGGCGCGCGCGAATCGAAAGCTGCAGCTCGCTGATCGGCAGGTCGAGCACGTCGTTCTTCTCCGCGCCGCCGGTGCGGCGCGAGGCCGCCTCGACGCTCGACACGGCTTCCTCGCGCGTCATGCCCAGGCGCAGACCCTTGCTGTGCAGGATCTCCTTGATCTCGTTGAGCGAGGTCTCGCCGAAGTTCTTGAACGCGAGCAGCTCCTGCTCGGTGCGCATGACCAGGTCGCCGAGCGTGTTGATGTTCATCTTCGACAGGCAGTTGCGCGCGCGCACCGAGAGCTCGAAGTCGGTGATCGGGATGCGCAGGATCTGGTTGAGCCGATCCTCCTTGCGCTCCATGTCCTCGTCGTAATACGAGTTCACCGCCGAGCGCGCGTCCGACAGGAACAGGCGCGCGCGCGTATCGGTGGGGTGGCTGCGCACGATGACCTCGTAGCAGGCCGCCGCTTCCTGGTCGCGGCCCATGTCCTCGTACAGGATGCCGAGGTTCATCAGCGCTTCGGCATCGATCGGCTTGAGCTGGGCCAGGCCCTGGTACAAGTCGAGCGCGAGCGCGTCGAGACCGCAGCGCTCGGCGAGGTGCGCGGCCCGGAACAGGTTCGCGCGCAGCGTCGGATCGATCGAGCGCGCGGAGTTGTACGCGTCCAGCGCGCGCTCCCAGTCACGGCGCGCCTCGTAGGCGCGACCCTTCAGGTAGCAGCCCTCGGCGCTGCCCTCGAAGTTGTGCGGCGCGCGCTCGACGTCGGCGAGCAGCGCGCTGGCGAGGGCCTCGGCGTCCTTGCCGGCGGCGAGGTCGCGCTCGAACTGCGCCTCCAGCAGACCGGCGCGCGGCCGCGGATTGTCCGGATAGGACTTGGTCAGGCGCTCGAAGGTCGGCAGCGCCTCGCCCTGCCGCCCCAGCGCCATCAGCGCGCGCGCGCGGGTGAACGAGGCGACGTCGTCGTTGCCGTAATCGGCGAGTTGCGCGACGGCCTTGTCGTAGGCGCCGAGCATCCAGTGGCCCAGGCCCTTGCGCCGGCCGACCTCGCCCTTGCTCTCCAGGCCCTCGACCGTGCGCCGGAACGAGGCGAGCGTGTGCGCGTTCTGGAACACCGAGGCGCGCGCGGCCTGCAAGACCGGGAAGCCCGGGATCTCGGCGTTGACCAGATCGAAGGGCGGGACCTGCTCGAGGACGGCGACCGCGGTCTGGTCCGCGTTCTCGACTTCGGACTCGTTCTCGGGCTCGTGATCTTCGATTTCGGACATGGCGGAGGGGCGTCGAAGGGAGGGGGCGGGCGGCCGCGGCCGCTCGCGCGGGCTGTGACGAGCCCGGAATCCTAGGCACCGCCGCGGGCACGGTCAAATCGGAGGCCGTAGAGTGTGCCGGCCATGAGCTGCCTGTTCTGCCGCATCGCCGCGGGCGAGATCCCCAGCCAGACGGTGCTCGCGACCGAGCACGTGCTGGCCTTCCGCGACATCCACCCCCAGGCCCCGAGCCATGCGCTCGTGATCCCGCGCCGGCACGTCGATTCGCTGTGGGAATTGCTCGATCGCGAGCTGGCCGGGCACCTGCTGCTGGCCGCCGCCGAGGTCGCGCGTCTCGAGCGGCTCGAGCAGGGCTGGCGGCTGATCGCCAATACGCGCGAGCACGGAGGCCAGGAGGTCGGGCACCTGCACCTGCACGTGCTCGGCGGCCGCGCGCTGGGACGGATGCTGGCCAAGCCCTGAAGCGCGGACCAACGCAACTCCGCAGGTTGCAACATCCTTGGCGCGCGGCGGCGCTCCGGCCTTGCATCCGGTGCCGGTCGTCGCTCCACTCCGACGCGTGGACAAGCTCGTGATCGAAGGAGGCGCGCGCCTCGACGGCGCGGTGGGGATCTGCGGCGCGAAGAACTCGGTGCTGCCGGTGATGGCGGCCGCGCTGCTCGCGGAGCAACCGCTGCGCATTCCGAACGCGCCGCAACTGCACGACGTCGGCACGATGGCGGTGCTGTTGCGCGAGCTCGGCGCCTCGGTCGAGCGCTACGCCGACGGCGGGGTCGAGATCTGCGCCGAGGGGCCGCTGTCGGACAAGGCGCCGTGGGAGACGGTGCGCAAGATGCGCGCGTCGATCTGCGTGCTCGGGCCGCTGCTGGCACGGCAGGGCCGCGCCGACGTGTCGCTGCCCGGCGGCTGCGTGTTCGGCGTGCGCCCGATCGACGTGCACCTGAAGGGTTTCGAAGCGCTCGGCGCGAAGGTCCGCGTCGAGCACGGCTTCATCGTCGCGGAGGCGCCCAAGGGCGGCCTGCGCGGCGCCGAGGTCTTCCTCGGCACGGCCTTCGGCTCGTCGGTGACCGGCACCGCCAACGTGTTGATGGCCGCGGTGCTCGCGCAGGGTCGCACGGTGATCCACTACGCGGCCTGCGAGCCCGAGGTCGAGGATCTGTGTCGCTGCCTGGTCGCGATGGGAGCGAAGATCGACGGCATCGGCTCGCCGATGCTGACCATCGACGGCGTGGCGAAACTCGGCGGCGCGACGCACGCGGTGATCCCCGATCGCATCGAGGCCGGCACGTACCTGTCGGCCGGCGCGATGACCGGCGGGCGCGTGCGCGTGACCGGCATGCGGCCGGTGCACCTGTCGGCGTACCTGGACCGGATGCGCGAGGCGGGCGTGCCGTTCGAGTGCGGCGCCGACTGGGTCGAGACGCAGCCGTACGCGGGGACGGCGCCGGCCGGCGCGGGCGCGTTCCCGCCGCGGCCGCGGCCGACCGATGTGACCACGCAGACCTACCCGGGCTTCCCGACCGACCTGCAGGCGCAGTGGATGGCGCAGATGTGCTTCGCCGACGGCGTGTCGGTGATCAACGAGGTGATCTACCCGGATCGCTACATGCACGTGGCCGAGCTGGCGCGCCTGGGCGCGCAGGTGCGGCGCCAAGGCACGACCGCGATCGTGCAGGGCAAGCCGAGCCTGTCGGGCGCGAAGGTGATGGCGAGCGACTTGCGCGCATCGGCTGCGCTCGTGCTCGCCGGGCTCGCCGCGCAGGGCAAGACCGAGGTCTATCGCGTGTACCACAGCGACCGCGGCTACGAGAAGATCGAGCAGCGGCTGATCGGGCTCGGCGCGAAGATCACGCGCACGAAGGAGTGAGCGGAGCCTGCCGCCCGAGGGCCGCCGGAGCTCACTTCCGCGCTGCTCCAGGGCGATCCAGACCGTGCGCGAGCCTCGCCATGGGTACGCCGTGACCATCGACGGCGAACAACTCATGGTCGATACCCTGTTACCCAGCGAACCGCGTTAGACTAGCGGAGGAGCCACGAGTCTCATCTCGACTCCCCCTTGTTCTCGGCGTCGTTCCATCAGGAAGGAACATGATCCGCCCTTGCCTTTGCTGCTGCAGCGTGCTCGCACTCGCCGCGGCCACCTCCCAACAGCAGATCCTCCCTGACCGTTGGATCCCAATCCTGCCCTCGCCCTTCGACGGTCCGGCGAACTTGCGCATCGAGCACGTCGACGGCGACGGGCGACTCGACGTGCTCGCGCAGCGCTCGGGTGCATTCGGAGTCTTCGATTGGTATGCGAGCTTGTCGAACGCGAGCGGAGGGTTCTCCGCTCCCGCGCTCGTGAGCCACGGACAACCGGTCGGTGATCTGAACGGCGACGGTCGCACCGACTTCGCGCGCGTGGTGGCGACGTCCGTCGCTCCGCCGACCTCGACGACGTTCGAGCTCAGCCTGTCCAACGGCGACGGTGCGTTCACCGTGCTGGCGCCTCAAACGGTGCAGAACAGCGTGTTCACGAGTTTCGTCGCACTCGAAGGCGCGGATCTCGACAACGACGGCGTCGGGGACCTCTTCGCGTACGGGAAGTTCGTGCCGCAGATCCTGCGCGTGCTCGGTGACGGTTCCGGCGGGCTCTCCGACATCGTCGGCATCGCGCACGGCGCGCTGACCATCGTCGACGTCGCGGCCGGCGATCTGGAAGGCGATGGCGACACGGATCTCGTCCTGTGCGCCGACAGCCCGCACTCGGTGCGGGTGATGTCGAGCATCGGCCCCGCCTGGTTCCTCGCGCCGGTCGTCGAGGACACCTCGACGTCTCCCCCGAAAGACGTGCTGCTCGCCGACTTCGACCTCGATGGCGATCTCGATGCGGTCTATCGTTTCACGCTCGGCAATGCCCAGCGTCTGCTCGTCGGCGACGGCGTCGGCGGCTTCGCCCCGGCCGTGGAGCTGGGGGCCGTGCCCGCCGCGGTGCACGAGCGGACCATCAGCGACGTCGACGCCGACGGCGCGCCGGACCTCCTGGTGAGCCTCTATTCGGAGTTCGGCGTGTTCCGGGGCGCGCCCGGCGTCGTGCTCTCGGCGTTCCAATCCCTGGGTCCCTGGCGCAAGTCGAGCTACTTGCGCGACGTGGACCTGGACGCGGACGGGCAACGCGAGTGGATCGCGCATTCCGGTCCGGGCCTCGCGATGGTCGAGAAGAGCGGGCCCAAGGCGGGGATCGTGCTGGAAACCACGTCGACGTACGGCCTGGGCGGGATGTGCACGGCCGATTTCGACGGCGACGGGCGGGTCGACCTCGCCTTGGCTGCCAATACAGCCGCAACCAGCATGGAACTGCGCACCTTCCGGTGGAACGGCGCGAACTTCGACGCGGTGGATCTCGACGTGATCCTCGGGCAGCGCTTCACGTCCCTCGGCAGCGCCGACTTCGACCACGATGGTCGCGTGGACATCTGTGCCGCCGTCGGGGAGACGTTCTGGACGGGCAGCATGCGCCTGTTCACCGGCCTGGGCGGCGCGGCGTTCCAGCCGGGCGCTTCGGCTCCGGCGCTCGGCCAGGCCTATGGTTTCGCGATCGCGGATCTCGATGCGGATGGCAACGCGGACGTCGTGAACCTCGCGCGCGTCGACGACTTCGGGAAGGCTGCGCTGCAGGCCGTGCTGGGGAATGGCAGTGGCGGGCTCGTGCCGGGCGCCTCCACGGCGCCGTGGGGGCAACCGACGAATTGGTACCTGCACCTTGCCGACCTCGATCTCGACGGCGCGCTCGACGCGCTCGTGCCGGGGATTCCCGGATCCACGACTTTCGGGTTCGCGCGCGGCGATGGTAGCGGTGGATTCCTGCCCCAGCAGTCCTACCCCGGCTGTCCGTCCGGCTCAACCGCATCCGACCTGCTCGCGAAGGACCTCGATGAGGACGGCCGGCCGGATGTCCTGGTCTCGGCCTACTCATTCACGCCCGGTCTCGAGGGCGTGTACGCGAGCCGCGGCACGGCCTCGCCAGCTCTTTTCGAAGCGCCGATCGCGCTCTTCACCGGTGTGTACACCCTCGCGTTGGAGAGCGCCGACCTCGACCGCGACGGCGCGTCCGAGCTGCTGGCCGCGAGCGGCACGGCGATATCGATCGCCAAGGGCAGCGGCATGAACTGGTCGCTGCTCGGCGCCGCGAGCCCTGTAGGCAGTGTACTGCGCGTTCACCCGGTCGAACTCGACGGGAATGCGAGCTTGGACGTGCTGACGCTGGGCGCGCAGCTGGGAGCGAGCGGAATCTACTGGGTGTCGCTGTTGCCCAATCTGCTTGCGTTGCCGCAAGGACTGGCGCCGTACGGCACCGGCACGCCAAGCTGCGCGGGCACGATCACCGGCGTCGCGAATCTCGCGCCGAAGGTGGGGGAGAGCCAGTTCAAGCTGTCGTGGACGAACGCGCCGCCGAACTCGACCGCGCTGGTCGGCATTGCGTTCGTGCCCGACGTCGCGGGCACCGACGTGTTCGGCGTCGGCGTGAACATCCACATCGGCCTGCTCGGGCCGGTGCTCGCGTACAACGTCGCGAGCGATGCGACGGGCGTGGCCAAGCTCGCCTTCCCGGTGCCGAACGCACCGGCGCTCGCGGGATTCAAGGCCTACGTACAGTCGCTGTGGATCGAGCCCGCGTGGCAGAGCTGCTCGCCGTCGCCGCTGCCGTGGAGCAGCTCGACCGGACTCGAGATCACGGTGCTGAATTGAGCAGGCTGTGACCGTGCGCCATGCGCGGCGGGCGCTGCTAAAGTCGGGGTTGGAGGACACGCATGAAGACGCTGCTCACCGGCCTTGTCGGCCTGTCGCTGGTCGGATTCGCGCATGCCCAGGGCGCTCCGACGCTGTTTCCGTACCGCTGGCATGAGCTGGGTCTGCCGCCGAGCACCTGGGGGCCCTTGGAGCTCGTGCCGGCGCACCTCGACGGCGACGCGCAGGTCGACCTGATCGTGCTTTCGCACAAGGTGTTCGGCGGTGGCGGTGGAGAGCTCTGGTATGCGCTTCGCTCCGACGGCGCGGGAGAGTTCACGCCGACGCTGGATCTAGGCACACGCGCACCCGCCGGTGATCTCGATGGCGACGGCCGCATCGACCTGGCCAGATCGAAGCAGACATCCGCGCAAGTCGCGACCTTCGAGATCAGTCTGGCGAACGGCGTGGGCGGGTTCACACACCTTCCACCGCAGTCGATCGTCGGTGTGGTTTCCGATACTCCGCGCTGGACCGCGGCCGACATCGACAACAACGGAATCGAGGATCTGTTGTCGGTGCGCTCCAATTCCGACCAGGTGCTGATGGTGCGCGGAGACGGCGCAGGAGGCGTTTCGAATCTCCTCGGCATTCTCCACGGCGGAGCCACGCTGATCGATGCGCTCGCCGTCGATCTCGAAGGCGATGGCGATCGCGACATCGTCGCGCTGCGCACCTCCCCCCCCTGGCCTCAGGAAACGGATCGCCTGATCGTCATGAAGAGCGTGGGGCCCGGTTGGTTTCTCGCGCCCACCGTCGAGGATGAACTCGAACTTCCCAAGCGCGTCCTGGCCGCCGATCTCGACCTGGACGGCGACATCGACCTCGTGCACTACAGTCAGGTGAACTCGAGCCTGCGCTACCTGGAGGGCGACGGCGCGGGCGGTCTCGCGCCCGCCGTCGCCATCGCCGGAACTCCCTCCGGCGCCTTCCCGCACAATGTCGTGCTCGCCGACGTCGATCGCGACGGATCAGAAGACCTACTCGTCGATCTGTGGCAGACGATCGGCTGGGCGCGCGCGACGAGCGGCCAGCCGCCGGGCCCCTACCAGTCCCTCGGCCCCTGGTTTTCCAGCGACCTCCTCGCCGCCTTCGACCTTGATCAGGATGGCCGGGACGAGTGGATCGCACGCCGCACACCGGGAATCACGGTCTACGATCCCGACCTGGCGGGTCCGAGCCTTGCGTTCAGCAAGATGCCCAGTAGCGGACACACACTGGCGGACTTCGATGCCGACGGCCGGCTCGACGTCGCGTTGTTGGCCTACCCGCACGACCTGCCCTTGCATCTGGAAACCTTTCTCGGCAGCGCGACCGGATTCACGCCCGGCCCGGCCCAGCCTTGTCCGCCGCCGGCGACGACCGGTTGGCTCGGGAGTGCGGACTTCGACGCGGACGGGCGGATCGACCTCGTGCGTCCGCTACGCGACTATCCGACGTCGACCGACGGCATCGAACTGATGCACGGCGTCGGCGACGGCAGCTTCACGGTCGGCGCCGCCGTGCTCCTGCCGCAGTACTTGAACCGATTCGCGATCGGCGACTTTGATTCGGACGGCAACGCCGATGTGCTCGCGTCGCAGTATCCGGGCGGCTCTTCGCTGGATGTCCGCCTGTACTCGATGCTCGGCGACGGAACCGGGGCGCTGGGAAGCCCGCTCATCCATCTACTCCCGATGCAGACCGCGACCGCTCATCTCGAGCTGGCGGACTTCGACGCCGATGGCGTGCTCGATGTTCTCGTGGAGACCAGCAACGGCAAGTTCGCGATCGTGCGTGGCGCGGGCGATGGCACGTGGCTCACGCCGAACACGTATGTTGGCAGCACTCCTACGTCGTCGTTCACGGCCCTGGCACCGGGAGACTTCGACGGCGACGGCCGAATCGACGTCGCCGGCTGCACGGGGACCACGGGCTGGTGGACCCGGGCGCTGAGCACCGGATTCGACGCGCCCGTCGTGGTCGCGACCCAGCCGCAGGGCAGTAAATGGACCTATCGCACGGCTCGAGCCGGGGACATCGACCGCGACGGACACAACGAGCTCCTGATTGGCGCGAGGTATTATCCGATCCCGCCAGGTGAGACCGACGTGGGGCGACTCCACGTGTACAGGTGGAGCGGCAACGCGCTGTTGCTGCACAGCCAATACAGTCCCGGCGGACAACTCGCCACGCCCGGCGTCGTCGACTTCGACGGCGATGGCGGCTCGGATCTCATGATGCAAGTTTCTCACGACAATTTCCTACGGTGGTTGATTGCCCCGGGCATGGTTGAGCTTGCCGCCGGCCTCGCGCCCTATGGCACGGGCACACCGAGTTGCCTGGGAACGATCACCGGCGTCGCGAACCTCGCGCCGAAGGTGGGGGAGAGCCAATTCAAGCTGTCGTGGACGAATGCGCCACCGAACGCGAGCGCGCTGGTCGGCATCGCGTTCATGCCGGATCTCGCGGGCTCCGACGTCTTCGCCGTCGGCGTGAACATCCACATCCATCTGCTCGGGCCCGTGCTCGCGTACACGGTCGCGAGCGATGCGGGCGGCGCGGCCAAGCTCGCGTTCCCGGTGCCGAACGCACCGGCGCTCGCCGGCTTCCAGGCCTACGTACAGTCGCTGTGGATCGAACCGGCCTGGCAGAGTTGCTCGTCATCGCCGTTTCCGTGGAGCTCGTCGACCGGCCTGCAAGTGACCGTGTTGCCTTGACCGTCGACGAGCCTCGGACACGAGCGCGTTTCGGCTGGCGCGAGGCTCTCGTGCTGGTCGCATGGCTGGTCTGCCTGTGGGACGTCGCGCGCTTCGTCGCGCACTACGGCAGCGCGATGCCCGCGATGGACGACCTCGAGCTGCCGGCGCTGGTCGACTTGCCGTGGCCGGAGTACCTGCAGGCGAGCTGGCAGCCGGCCAACGAGCACCGCATGTTCGCGCCGTACTTCCTGATGCGCGTGCTGCTGAGCGTGTTCGGCGACTTCCGCGCACCGCTCGTGCTCGTGCTGGTTGCCTACGCGCTCGCCGCGCTCGTGTTGCTGGGACTCGCGCGCGCACTGCGCGGCCGCAGCGAGCCGTTCGACGCGGTCTTCGTGCTGCTGCTGCTGCACATGGGCAACGCCGAGAACCTGCTGCTCGGCTGCCAGCTCGGCACGGCGATGCCGCTGCTGCTGGTGGGGCTGTGGCTGCTGGCGGTGCTGCGCCAGGGGCCCGTCGGCGCCGGACGAGCGGCATGCATCGTGGTGCTGCTCGTACTGCTGCCGCTGCACGGCAGTTGGGGCCTCGCGCAGGCGCTCGCACTCGCGCCGGCAACGCTGGTGCTGGCCGCCTGCGCGCGCGGGCCGTCCGCCGACGATCGGAAGAGCGCGCGGCGCCTGCTGATCGCCGGCGCGCTGGGCCTGCTCGCGATCGGTGCGTACTTCATCGACTACCAGCCGTCGAATCGCGTCGCGGGGACGCGCGAGCTCGCGCGCGTCGCGCCGATCGCCGCGCAGGTGCTGAGCCTGAACCTCGGCCCGGGTCAGCCGGCGAACTCGCCGGCGTCGGGCTGGGCCGCGTTCGCGTTGGCGCTGACAGGTTTGGGCTGGTGTGCGTTCGCACTGCGACGACGCGAGCAGCGCACGCGCGCGCTCGCGCTCGGCGCGGCTCTGTGGGGCGGCTTCGCGATCGCGCTGGCGATCGGGTGGGGTCGCCAGGATCAGGGTTCGCTGGGCGGCTATTCGCTGCGCTACTGCACGGCCACCGCGTGGGCCGCCGCCGCCGCCCTGCTCGCCTGGATCGCGTTCGCGCCGCGCGTGCTCTCGGTGCTCGTCTGCGCGGTCTGGCTCGGCTGGATGCTGTCCGCGCATGCGTCCGCGCGCGAAGTCGGGCACCAGTTCGGGCAGATGCACCGGCGTCGCACGCAGGGGCTCGCCGCCGACGCCGCGGCGGGCCTGCCGCTGCTCGCGCTCGCCGAGCGCTGGCACGGGGACTTCTACCCAGCGGCCCTTACCGAGTCGCCGCAGGCGGCGCTGTACGAGCGGCTGCGCGAACTGTGGAGGGTAGGCCTGCCGCCCTTCGACTCGCGCGTCGATCCGCAGCCGGCGCTCTCGTTCGAGGAGCAGCGCGCGTTCGCGCCGCTCGGCCTGGAGGTCGTCTGGGTCTCGTCGCCGGCTCCTCCCGAGGTGTCCGCGACCGCGGAGCAGCGCGCGATCGCGCTCGCCGGTCCGTCCGAGCTGTGCCTGCGGCTGCCCAGCGCATGGCGGGGCGTGGCGCTCGCGTGCGGCGGGCCGCTGCCGCTGTCCGTCGCGCTCGAGGTCCGCGCCGCCGACGGAGCTGTGCTGGCGCGCGCGGAGCAGACGGTCGATGCGCGCGTGGGTCCCGCCGCGCACGCGTTCGAACTGCGCTTCGACCGCGCGCCCGCCCTGCTCGTGCTGCGCGCGGAGTCGGCCGAGCCGCCCGCGCAAGCGCATGTGGTCTGGCAGTCGATCCGGCGACTGTGAGCGCGGCGCGAGCGGCGCCTCAGCGCACCTCGACCCACCAGCCGCGCTCGCTCTCCAGCAGACCGCGCTCGTCCTTCAGCACCCACGCGAATCGTTCGCCGGGCAGCTTGGTCGTGTCCACGACGCGGCACACGATGCGGTAGCGACCGGGTCCGAGCTTCCATTTCTCGAGTGCCTTCCGATCGAGCGTGAAGGTCGTCAGCCCGTCCTTGCCATGGCGATCGACGGAGCGCGGCTCGTCGAGGATCGGCACCAGCGCGCCGCGGTCGCGCCGATCCTGGAAGCGCCGCTCGCGCGGCTTCTCCTTCAGCGCGCCGGGCGGCGGCTTCGAGCCCGGCAGGGGCCCGGTCGCCGGTCCGGTCTTCGGCTTGTCCGGGCCGACCGGCGTCACGCCGCCCAACGGATCTCCGGTGCGCAGGCCCTCGGCGGCGCTGAGCACGTACCAGCGCGCCTCGAGCGCATGCTTCGCCGGCAGCAGCGTGCGCACGCTGAACTCGAGTTTCGCATCGCCGTCGAGCACGCGTCCGTCCCACGGCGAAATCGGTTGCGGCGCCGGTTCGCAGCTCTCGATCGGATCGACGAAGTGGTGGATGCGCAGCACGACCGCTTCGCGGCAGACCGGGCAGAGCTGCTCGCCGTGCTCCATCAGGCAGTCGCTGGCGACCGGCTTCCAGCAGCCGCGCTCGTGCCCGCCGGCGCCCTGGTACACGCCGATGCCCGGCACCTTGGCTTCCAGCCAGTGGGCCCACGGCACGAGCTTGGGGTCCTCGGTCGCCGAGACGTTGATGCCGCTGCGCGGCTTGCCGCGGTCGTGCGTGCGCTGCGCGTACTCGTCGCCGAGCCCGGCGAAGGCGTGTCCGAACTCGTGCAGCGTCGTGCGATCGCTGCGGCCGCCGATCGTCGCGATGCCGCCGCCGCCGGTGCCGAGCAAGCCCTGCTTGACGAACACGATCGCCAGGCGGTCCAACGCGGGGATCTCGTCGAGCACTTTCCAGACCAGCGGACCGTTCACGCCGACGTGCCCGGCATCCGTGGCGCGCGTGTAGCCGCCCAGCGCGGTGTCCGCCTCGCGCCCGTACCCGTCGATGCCGTCGTCGGCGCTGACGACGTGCGCGACGTGGAAGTTCAGGTACGACCAGTACTCGCGGAAGACCTGCTGGCGCTCGAACAGCGGCGGCACGTCGGCCGCGAGCTTGGCCAGCGAATCCTGGTGCTTGAGCATGTAGCCGTCGCCCGTGATCACGACGTCGACGCGGTTGGCGGCGGGACCGTTCTCGACCAGCGCATTCCACCCCAGCAGCGCGTTCTTCGCGCTGCGGCGCGCGGCGAGCTCGCCCTCGGGCTCGTTCGGATGGACGCGCGCGATCGAGCGATACTCGCGCGCGGCCTCCTCGAAGGCGCCGCGGCGCACCAGGTCCTCGGCCCATGCGATCGCGCGCTCGGCGTCGGAGCGCTCGTCGGGGGCCTGCAGGGCAGCCGCGAGCGAAAGGCACAACAGCGTGGCGGCACGCATGGCTCTTTTGTACCCAGAATGTGCGCGAGGGTGGAGCCGCCGCGGCGCTCCGCCCTCTGGGTGCCGGTTCGATTCCCGACCCGCGTTGCCGTCCCTGCCCGCCCTGCCTCGCTGCCGCTGGGCTACCATCTGCGCCCGCCCATGTTCGAATCCCTGACCCAACGCCTGTCGTCGGTCTTCTCGTCGCTGCGCGGCGCCAAGGACCTCAACGCCGAGAACATCGAGGAAGGCCTGAAGAGCGTGCGCTCGGCGCTGCTCGAGGCCGACGTGAACTTCCAGGTCGCGCGCGACTTCACCGAGCGCGTCAAGCAGCGCGTCGTCGGCGCCGCGCGCCTGCCGGGCGTGGAGCCCGGCCAGCAGTTCGTGCACGCGTTCCACAAGGAACTCGTCGAGCTGCTCGGCCCCGAGGACGCCAAGCTCGCCGTCGCCAAGAGCGGTCCGACCGTGATCCTGATGGCCGGCCTGCAGGGCGCCGGCAAGACCACCACCTGCGGCAAGCTCGCGCGCCTGTTGCGCGACACGCACAAGCGCCGGCCGCTGCTCGTCGCGGCCGACGTCAAGCGCCCGGCCGCGGTCGAACAGTTGCAGGTGCTCGGCCGCCAGCTCGGCATCCCGGTGTTCCACGAGCCGGGCATCGCGCCGCCCGAGCTGTGCGCGCGCGGCGTGGCGGCCGCGGCCAACGGCGGTCACGACCTCGTGATCCTCGACACGGCCGGCCGCCTGCACGTCGACGACGAGCTGATGAACGAGGTCGCCGAGATCGCGCGGCGCACCGAGCCGCACAACCAGATCCTGGTCGTCGACGCGATGACCGGTCAGGACGCCGTGCGTTCCGCGCAGGCGTTCCACCAGCGCCTGAAGCTCTCCGGCGTGATCCTGACCAAGCTCGACGGCGACGCGCGCGGCGGCGCGGCCGTGTCGCTGAAGGCCGTGACCGGCTGCCCGATCCTGTTCGTCGGCACCGGCGAGAAGCTCGACGACCTGACCGCCTTCCAGCCCGAGCGCATGGCCGGCCAGATCCTCGGCCTGGGCGACGTGGTCGGCCTGGTCGAGAAGGCGCAGACCGCAATCAGCGAGCGCGAGGCCGAGGAGAGCTTCGAGAAGATGATGCTCGGCAGCTTCACGCTGGAGGACCAGCTCAAGCTGCTGCGGATGATGAAGCGCATGGGCCCGATGAAGAAGGTGCTCGGCATGCTGCCGGGCATGGGCAACATGCTCGACGGCGTCGACATGGACGATCGGCGACTGCCGCGCATGGAGGCGCTCTTGACCTCGATGACCGCGCGCGAGCGCCTGCGGCCGGAGATCATCGAGATCAGCCGGCGCCGGCGCATCGCCAAGGGCGCCGGTCAGGACGTCGCGGCCGTCAACGAGCTGCTCAAGAGCCACAAGATGATGGGCTCGATGATGAAGCAGATGGGGCGCATGGGGATGGGCGCCGGCCTCGCTTCGAAGGAGAAGCTGGCGACGCTGCGCGACATGAAGTCGGCCGGCGAGCTCGGGGCAGGCTCTGTCCCGGGCCTGCCGCCGGGCGGCATGTTCGGCGGCGGCGCGCCCTCGGGCGGGATGTTCGGCGGGGGCGGCGGCGGCGGATTCGGCGGCCTGGGCGGCCTGGGCGGGCTCTTCGGCGGCGGCCGGCCCGGCTCGATGCCCGAGCAGCGGCCGAGCGGCGGCTCGAAGAAGCGGAACAAGAAGGACAAGAAGAAGCGCCGCTGAAGCGCGGGAGGGCCGGGCGGGCCGGGCGGACCGGCGCGTCGGGGCTGGCCCCGGCGCGGTGGGGTTGATAGGCTCTTCGCCCTTCCAAACCCGTCCATCCGGTGCCGGAGCGCGCGTTCGCCCCGGCCACGACTCACCGCTCCACAAGCCCTCCCGTCGATGTCCGTCCTCATCCGCATGAGCCGCATCGGGCGCAAGAACCGCCCGTCGTACCGCATCAGTGTCGCCGATGACCGCTATCCGCTGGATGGCCGCGTCATCGAGGACATCGGGGTGTACGACCCGTTGGCGCCGCGCGCCGAGATGCGCATGAAGGTCGATCCGGAGCGCGCCAAGCACTGGCTCGGCACGGGTGCTCGGGTCAGCGACACCGTCCGCTCGGTCTTCAACAAGCTCGGCGTGTCCGTCCCGGTTCCCAAGCGGCGCCACCGCACCGGCCGCGTCGCGACCAAGACGCGCGGGCACAAGCTCGCGGCGAAGGCGACGCGCGTGGAGCTCAAGGCGCAGCGCCGTGTCGCGCGCCTGGCGGCCCGCAAGGCGGCCAAGGCCGCTGCCGGCGATGCCCCGGCCGACCCGAAGGCCGCCAAGCAGGCCGGCGCGAAGGCCGCCAAGAAATAGGCGACCCGCGGCGCCCGCGACGGCGCGCGAGCTTTCGCCGCATCCGTGAGGTACGCGTGCCTCCGTCGCGCGCGCGGCGCCCATCCTTTCTCTCCTCCCTCCAGACGAGACCGCCCCAAGCGTGAGCGCGAAATCCGAAGCCGTCGCGAAGATCCTCGCGAAGATCCAGCCCACCTGGCAGCCGCCGACACCGTTGGAAGGCGCGCCGCTGGTCGAGAACGCGCTCTTGTGCGTGCTCGTGCGCACGCTGTCGCAGGCCCAGGCCGAGGCGACCATCAAGTCGCTCAAGCAGGCGGCGGGGGATTGGAACGAGCTGCGCGTGTGCCAGCCGCAGGAGCTGCAGCCGCTGATCGCGACGAAGGACGCCGCCCGCTCGCTGCGCGCGGCGCGCGACGTGCGCGAATGCCTGCAGGAGATCTTCCAGTGGAGCCACGGCTACGACCTCGAGTCGCTCAAGGAGGACTGGGTCGCGGCCGGCAAGTTCGTCACCTACCTGAGCTTCCACGGCCACCGCATCAGCCACTTCCTGATGTGGCTCGCCGCCGACAAGAAGACGCTGCCGATCAGCGCGGCGCTGGTGCGCATGGTCGATCGGCTCGGCGTCGGCGAGCGCATCGGCTCGCTCAAGAAGTCGCGCGCACCGATCGAGAACCTGGCCGGCGGCTCCAAGGAGGTCGGTGCGAAGGAGCAGGACTTCCTGCTGCGCATGTCCGAGGTGATCGACCGCTGGTGCCACGCGCAGAAGCCGCTGTGTCACCAGTGCCCGCTGGTCGACGACTGCGTGTTCGGACGCAAGGCCTTCAAGGAGTGGAAGGTCCAGCAGGTGCGCATGGAACAGTACCGCAAGAAGGAGGAGCAGCGCCGCGAGATCCTGCGCAAGAAGGAGGAGGAGCGCGAGAAGAAGCTCGCCGAGCGCGAGAAGAAGCGCCGCGAGGCCGAGCAGGCCAAGGCCGAGCGCGAACGCGCGCGCATGCAGCGCGAGGAGCAGCGTCGCAAGGCCATCGAGTCCAAGGAGAAGGCCCGCGTTGACGAGATCCAACGCCGCAAGGCGGCGGCCGAGGCCGCCCGCGTCGAGAAGGAGCGGCAGCGCAAGGCCGCGATCGAACAGAAGCGCAAGCAGGCCGAGCAGCGCAAGCGCGACGAGGAAGCGCGCAAGATGGCCGCAGCCAAGGCCAAGGCGGCCGCGCAGCTCAAGCAGAAGGCGGCTGCGCAGAAGGCCGCCGAGCAGAAGCGCAAGGAAGCCGAGCGCAAGGCCGCCGAGCGCAAGAAGGCCGCCGCGGCCAAGGCCAAGAAGTCCTCGAAGACGCGCCGGCGCTGAGGCGCCGGGCCGGCTTCGCTCGCCGCCGTGACGCTCATCCTGCTGGCCTCCGCGTCGCCGCGTCGCGTCGCGCTGTTGCGCGAAGCCGGGCTGGAATTCGCGGTCGAGCCGGCCGACGTCGACGAGACCCTCGCGCCGGGCACGCCGGCGCGGGCAGGGGCGCGTGAGCTGGCGCTGCGCAAGGCGCGCGCGGTGGCGGCTCGGCACCGCGGCGAGTCGCTACTGGTGATCGGCGCCGACACGATCGTGGCGCTGGGTCTGGAGCCGGGCGCCGAGCTGCTGGGCAAGGCCGCGGACGAGAACGACGAGCGGCGCATGCTCGGCCTGCTGTCCGGCTCGCGCCATGCGGTCGTCACCGGCGTCGCGGTCGTCGATGCCGGCTCGGGCGCCGAGCAGATCGATTCCGAGACGACCCACGTGCGGATGCGCGTGCTCGATCCGGCCGAGATCGAGGCCTACGTGGCGAGCGGAGCATGGCGCGGCAAGGCCGGCGGCTACGCGATCCAGTTGGGAGCCGATCGCTTCGTGACCGGCCTGGAGGGTGCCTACGACAACGTCGTCGGCCTCCCCGTCGCGCTGACGCTGCGCCTGTTGCGCGCGGCGGGCTCCTGATTGCGCGGCGCCGCCGCGCGCGCTACCTTGTTCGGCCCAAAACTCGCGCCGCTCCGATGGCGCGCACCGACAGGAATGCACCGATGAAGGCCGACATCCACCCGAAGTACCACGACTGCAAGGTCACTTGCGGCTGTGGCAACACGTTCCAGACCCGCGCGACGCTGAAGGAGATGCGCATCGAAATCTGCAGCGTCTGCCACCCGTTCTACTCGGGCAAGCAGAAGTTCGTCGACGCCGCGGGTCGCGTGGACAAGTTCGTCAAGAAGTACGGCACGCAGAAAGAGCGCGCTCCGGGCGCGACCAAGTAGCTCGGCAGGCGCTTCGCGCGGTGGGTGGCGCGTTCTTGGCGCGCGCCGCGCAAGCGCCAGCTCGGCCCCGAGCTGGGCGCCGAGCTGGATCCTGGCGCGATGCAATACCCCGCACCGATCGTCGCGAAGTTGCGCGAGCGCGCCGACCGCTACGGCGAGTTGACCGCGCTCGTCGGCAGCCCCAACGTCGAGCCGCGGCGCATGCCCGAGCTGTTGCGCGAGCGCGGCGCGCTCGAGCACGCGTCCGAGCTGTGGGAGCGCTACCAGGCGCTGCGCAAGCGCCGCGCCGAGGCCGACGCGCTGGCCGGCGACAGCGAGATGGCCGATCTGGCGCGCGAGGAGCTCTCGGCGGTCGAACAGGCCGAGCGCGAGCTCTACCAGGAAGTGCAGGAGGAACTCGTCTCCGATGCCGACCTGCGCCGGCGCAAGGTCATCTTCGAGATCCGCGCCGGCACCGGCGGCGACGAGGCCGCGCTCTTCGCGGCCGACCTGTTCCGGCTGTACTCGCGGCTGTGCGACCAACAGGGCTGGAAGCTCGAGCTGATCGAGGCCTCGGGCACCGAGCTCGGCGGCTACAAGGAGGTCGTGTTCGGCGTCGAGGGCGAGAACGTGTGGCGCTACCTGCGCCACGAGTCCGGCGGTCACCGCGTGCAGCGCGTGCCGGCGACCGAGGCCCAGGGCCGCGTGCACACCTCGGCCGCCACCGTCGCCGTGCTGGCGGAGGCGGAGGAGGTCGACCTGACGATCCGCCCGGACGACCTGCGCATCGACACGATGCGCGCCGGCGGCGCCGGTGGACAGCACGTCAACAAGACCGAATCGGCGGTGCGCATCACGCACATCCCGACCGGCGTGGTCGTCGTCTGCATGGACGGCCGCTCGCAGCACAAGAATCGCGAGACCGCGATGCGCGTGCTGCGCACGCGGCTGTTCGAGGCCGAGCGCGCGCGGCTGCACGCCGAGCGCTCGGCGCAGCGCAAGAGCCTGGTCGGCAGCGGTGACCGTTCCGAGCGCGTGCGCACGTACAACTTCCCGCAGAACCGGCTGTCCGACCATCGGCTGGGCGAGAACTGGTCGCTCGAGCAGGTCATGGCCGGCAAGCTGATGCCGGTGCTGCTCGCGCTGGACGAGCGAGACCGCGCCGAGCGGATCGCGAACCTGTGAGCGCGG
>VGZE01000053.1 GCA_016872755.1 Planctomycetota bacterium | reverse complement strand
CGGCATCCTGATCACCGCACTGCACCACGCCGGCCTGGCGACACTGACGCACACGCCCAGCCCGATGGGCTTCCTGAACGAGTTGCTCGGCCGGCCGGAGAACGAGCGGCCGTTCCTGTTGCTCGTGGTCGGGCACCCCACGCCCGGCGCGCGCGTGCCGGACATCGCGCGCAAGCCGCTCGAGGCGATCGCGACGTTCCGTTAGCGGCCGGCCGGGCTCACAGGCTCCCGGAAGCCCGCCGGAGGCCTTGGTTTAGGGTTTTGTTAGCCTATTGCCATGTCGCGCGACCTTCGCCTTCCGCCGCGCACCCGGCGCATCCTGCACGTCGACATCGACGCGTTCCTCGCCTCGGTCGAGCAGGCGCTGCACCAAGAGCTGCGCGGCCGGCCCGTCGTCGTCGGCGGGCTTCCGCACGAGCGCAACCTCGTGATGTCCTGCTCGTACGAGGCGCGCGCGCACGGCGTGCGCTCGGGCATGCTGCTCGGCGAGGCGGCGCGGCGCTGCCCGCAGGCGATCTTTCGCCGCGGCGACAGCCAGGCCGCCAACCGCCTGCGCGAGCAGGTCACGCGGCGTCTGCTCGAGTACAGCCCGCGCGTCGAGGTCACGTCGATCGACGACTTCTACGTCGACCTCGGCGGCTGCGCGCACGCGCACGGCAGCGCCTTCGCGATCGCCTGCGAGCTGCGCCGGCGCGTGCAGGACGAGCTGCAATTGCCGACGACCTGGGGCCTGGGAACGAGCAAGCTCGCCGCGCGCGTGGCCGGCAAGTTCGCCAAGCCGCAGGGCGTGTTCGAGATCCTGCCGGGCCACGAGCGCGCGTTCTTCGCGCGCCTGCCGCTCGATCTCCTGCCCGGCGCGGGCAAGGCGATGGGCGCGCAACTGTCGCGCTACGGCCTGCGCACCTGCGGCGATCTCGCGCTCGTGCCGCGCGAGATCTTGTACACGAGCTTCGGTGCGCAGGGGCTCGAGCTGCACGCGCGCGCGCTGGCCCAGGACGACGAGGCGGTCGAGGCGACGCACGAGCTCGGCGCCGACGGCGCGCTCGTCGCTCGCCCTCCGCTGTCGATCCGGCGCGACGGCACCTTCGAACCCGAGGAAGGCCGCCGCGCGATGGTCGAGGCGATGCTGTCCTATCTGGTCGAGCGCGCGGCCTCGCGGTTGCGCGCGCACGGCGCGGCCGCGCGCTCGGTCGCCGTCGAGCTCGTCTACGTCGACACGCGCGCGGACGCGCACGCGTCACCCGAGCGCGAGCCTGGCGCCGATCCCGCCGGCTCCGCCGCGTCCTCGCTGCGGCCCTCCAAGCGCCGCGCGCTCGCAACTCCCAGCGATTGCACGGCCGAGCTCGCGCGCGCGGCGCTGCGCCTGTTGCGCGAGCTCCCGCGCCGCCGCGCGCTCGTCAAGCGCGTCGGCGTGGCGCTGCACGGCGTGCAACCGTCGACCGGCTGGCAGGGCACGCTGTTCAGCGCGCAGCTCGACGAACCCTCCGGCGACCGCGCGAACGAACGCGCGCCGGATGTAGCCGGACCGACCGGCAGCCAGCTCGACCGCCAGCGCCGCGCCGATCGCGCGCTCGACGCACTGCGTGAGCGCCATGGCTTCGGGCGCGTGCTGCGCGCGAGCCAGCTCGAACTCGGCCGGCGCTACGAACTCGGCCGCGACGGCTATACGCTGCGCACGCCGTCGCTGAACCAGTGAGCGGGCGGGTCGCCGCGCTAGTCCCGCGTTGGGCCCGCGCTGGATTCGCGCTGAGCACCGGTCCACGTCACGCGCTCGAGCCCGGAGCGCGCTACCTTGAGCGCGCCCCCGCCGCGCCGATGCCCGCCTCCGACCCCCTGCTCACCGGTTTCCCGCCGATCGGCGCCGCCGCCTGCCGCGTGCTGGTGCTGGGCTCCTTCCCCAGCACGGCCTCGCTCGCGGCGGGCGAGTACTACGCACACGGCCGCAATGCGCTGTGGCTGGCCTTCGAGCGCCTCGGCATCGCACGCTCGCTGCCTTATGCGCAACGCTGCGCGGCGCTGGCCGAGCGCGGGATCGCGGTGTGGGACGTGATCGAGCGCTGCGCACGCGAGGGCTCGCTGGACAGCGCGATCCGCGCGCCGCGCTACAACGACCTCGCCGCGTTCGCGCGTGCGCAACCGCGGCTGCGCGCGATCCTGCTGAACGGGCGCAAGGCCGAGCAGGGCTTCCTGCGCGCGCTCGGCGACACTGTGCTGCCGGCGCGGATCACGGTGCTCGTGCTGCCGTCCACCAGCCCGGCCAACACGCGGCCGGGCAAGCTCGACGCATGGGAGCGCGCCCTGCGCGAGGCGCTACGCCCTCGAGGCGGACTTCGGGGTGGACTTCGCGGCGGGCCGCGCTGCCGTCTTGGACGCGAGCCTGTGCCTGTCGGTGCGTGCAGTGGGCATCGGGGAATCGTAACTGTGACGCGCGCACCTGTCAGCGTCCATGCGATCGCGCCCGTTCTCGCCGTCGCGAGCGCGGCTGCGTGGCGCCGCGAGTGATTGCACCGCGCCGCGCGCGGCGGCGAATCGCTAGGAGTCGCAACGCGCCGCGAGCGATCGCGGGCAACCGCGATCGATGCGCGCATCATGTGCGCGTCATGCTGTCCAGCGAGTCACTTCGACGTCATGCAACGAACGCCCGCGTCGCTCCTAATCGAGTCGTCGGCGCGGACTTCCTGCTCCGACGTCCTCAGTCCCTCCGCGAAAGATTCGCATGAGCCTGCAAACCAAGTTGACAATGTCCATCGCCGTGATTCCCGCGCTGTTCGTCACGACGCACTTCCTCTCCGCAACCAGCGCGCCCACGCCTGCAACAGCCGCTGGCGGCCCGATCCCGCTCAAGTTCAACAAGATCTACTGGGAGTACAACGCGTCGGCGAACGATCTCGGCGTCCACGTGTCCCTCGACGGCGAGGATTGGAAGTCGCTCGAGATCGAGAACCCGCTCGGCAAGGTGATCTTCGAGGTCGAAGGCAGCGGCCCGTACAAGACGTACGGGATGACCGAGCTGTTCTTCGAGGGCGCGGAGCCGTCGCTCGACGAAGTGCCGCTGAGCGTGTTGCTCGGCAAGTTCCCGCAAGGCAACTACGAGTTCTCCGGCTTGGACGTGTCCAACCACGAGATCGAGAGCGTCGGCAAGCTCTCGCACGCGATCCCCGCCGGGCCCCAGGTGCTCGCGGACATCGTCGGCAACAGCTTCCTGCGCATCCACTGGAGCGCGGTGAAGGCCCCGCCGCCGGGCTTCCCGAAGGTTCCGGTCAACGTGGTCGCGTACCAGGTGATCGTGGAGAAGTTCCAGGTCACGGTGCCGGCCACGACGCTGAGCCTGACCGTGTCGCCCGAGTTCGTCGCCGCGCTCCCCAAGGGCGTGCACCAGTTCGAGGTGCTGGCGATCGAGGCGAGCGGCAATCAGACGCCGAGGGTTCCTTCGTCAAGAAGTAGCCGAACGTCGCGTCAGGACCGCGGCGCGCGCCGTCGACCACGGGGTCGCGCGCGCCGCGGGAGTGCGCCGTGAGCGCGCGGTTCAACGGCCCGTCAGCGTCGCCTTGATCACGTGCCTGAGGACCTGCGGGTTCTTGCGCATCCGCCGCAGGCTGTACGGCTTCCACTCGGGTCCGAACGACACGTAGACGCGCACGCGCTGCCCGCGCGCCCTCCACGCAGCCCACAGCGGCTCGCGCACTCCGAGGAGCACCTGGAATTCGAATCCCTCGCGCGGCTGGCCGGACTGCTCGACGAGCGGGATCAGCGCGTCGGCGAGCTGCTCGTCGTGCGTCGCGAACGATCGGCCGCGCGCGTGGCGGCGCGATGGGCCGAGTACTCCAGCAACCGGGATGCGCGCCGTGCGCCGGTCGACGCGCGGTGCGCCGTTCTACTTGGCGTCGTCGCCGTCGTCGTCCGCGTCGTCCGCGTCGATCTCGTTGACTCGGCCGTCCGCGCCGACTTCGACTTCGTACGTCGCGCCGCCGACTTTTCCTTCCAACGAGTAGACGACCTGACCGGCCTCGAGCTCCTTCTCGGCGCCGGACAGGACGAGACCCGGCACGGCCGCGAGCGCCGCGTCGATCACCGCCTGCGGCACCTGGTCGAGCGCGATGCGCTCGTCGGCCTCGTCATCGCCATCGTCGACGACCGGGTCGTCCGCCCGTGAGTCCTCCGCAGCGGCTCTGGGCGTCGCAGCCGCGGGGCCCACGGCCCAGTTGCTGCCCGACTCACAACCGGTGAGTCCGACGGCGATCCACGGAGTCGCGATCAACAGCGCACATTCGAATCTATTCATTTTGTGCTCCTCGCACGGATCCTCGGGGAAAACGCGCCCACTCGCGGGCGCGGGGGAACTAGAACGAGCTCGCGACGAGCCGCAGTTGCTCGTCCTTGGATTGCGTCTGCACGACGCCGACCTTCGGCGCCCACCACTTGCGCTCGTCTTCGACGTCGGGTCGCGCGCTCGTCTCGCGGACGACGAGCACGCGATCGAACGCGCCCGCGGGCACTTCGAGCTCGGCATCCTCACAGACGACGGTGGCCGTCGTGTCGAGCACGGGATACGGGTTGCCGGGGAGCCACCACTCACCGAGCTGCGGGTGGTTCGGCATGAACACCGTCGGCGCGCCCGCATCGACCGCTTCGCTCGGATCGCGCGGGGCGCTCGGCCCGCCGACGAGCCAACTGCCGCCGTGCCCGACGATGCGGCCGTCCTCGATCTCGGCCACGAGCTCGCCGAACATGTACACGGCACCGTCATCTGCCTGCGCGAAGTACTGCAAGGAGACCTCGAACAGCGCGCCGTTCGCGTACTCGCACTCCTCGAGCACGACACACTCGACGAGTTCGCCTCCGAGCTCGAACACGCGCGTCGCCGCCAGGCAGCGCTCGACGACGACCAGCGCGACTCCGTCGCCGTGACCGCGGTAGAGCCTGATCCCACCGGGCTCGAACGGCCAGTGGACATTGGTGATCGAAGTCGGATCGCCGAACGACGGAGTCTCGCTCGGCGCCGGCGCGCTGGCCGCGGAAGTCACGAGGAACAGGCATAGGATCGTCGCGGGCGAATTCACGGTGGGCCTCCAGTCGGCGGTACCGCGAGCGAATCGACGCGTCGGTCGATCCTCGCGGTGGTGTCCAAGGTACCGGCCAGCGTGTTTTCCGAGGTGATGGCCGGATGACGGGTGGCGGTCGCGTGGGTCGCAGCGGCCGTCGCGGGCAGATCGAGCTGCGCGTGGAGCTCACCGTCGCGCAGCTCGAAGGACAGGCTCGCGCCGAGCGCGCTCGCGATCGCCCGCGTGAGCGCCAGCCCCAGTCCCGCGCTGCGGCCGCCGCTGCGCGCCGGATCGGCGGTCCAGAACGGCTCGCACAGGTGCGCGAGATCCGCGGCGCGAAGATTGGGGGCGCGGTTCGAGATCGTGAGGCGCACGCAGTCACCGACGATCTCCGCGCGGCAGCGGATCGGCGCTGCGCGCGCGCCGTGCTTCACTGCGTTCGAGAGCAGGTTGCCGACCGCGATCCCGAGCAGGCTCCGATCCGTGCGCACGACGAGCTCCGACGCGCCGGAGCTCTCGAACGACGGCCCGTCCTCACCGGGGTCGACGCCGGCGCCGACGCTTCGCCATGCGTCCGCGACGAGCCGCTGGACCGCGATCGCCTCCGCCTGCGGCACGTCCATTCCGCTGCTCACGCGCGACAGGCGCAGCAGCCCGTCGACGAGATCCCCCATGCGCACCGAGACCTGGCTCGCGACCGCGAGCGCGCGAGGTCCGCGGCTTCGCGCGAGTCGCGCTCCACGCGCCGATCGACGCTCTTCCCTCTTTCCGTCGGACGCACCGGCAGCGCGGCCGGCGACAACCCGACCCTCAACCAAAGGAATGTGATCCATGCTCTTCTCAAAGCTCAGCTTGACCGCGGCGGTCGCGCTCGGCGCGTCGCTCCCGTTCGCTTCACTCTCTGCGCCGACTCCGGCGCCCGGACCGAAGTTCTCCAATTCGCTCGATATCGACAACGAACACATGCCGTTCCAACCCGGCGGTGTGAAGGTGTTCGCCGGCCGCCACGGCGACGGCAGCGTCGTCGTCGTCGACATCTACCGCCACGAGACGCGCACGTTCGTGCTCGGCGGCGTCGAGGTCGAGTGCGCGATCCTGCAAGAGACCGAGTTCGAGAACGGCGAGCTCGTCGAGATCTCGCAGAACTACTACGCGCAATCCGACGACGGCGTCGTCTACTACTTCGGCGAAGTCGTCGACAACTACGAGGACGGCAAGGTCACCGGGCACGGCGGGAGTTGGCTCGTCGGCGGACCGACCCTGCCGACCGATCCCGCTGAGACGGCGGCCGCGACGACTCCGGCCGTGTTCATGCCCGAGGATCCGGATGTCGGCGACGTGTGGAAGCCCGAGGACTTGTTCCCGTTCGTCGACGAGACCGCCGAGTGCGTCGCCGAGGACCAGTTGGTCTCGACGCTGTACGCGCAACTCGACGACTGCATCAAGGTCAAGGAGACGAGCGCGCTCAGCTCTGGCTTCGAGCACAAGTTCTACGCGCCCGGTCTCGGGCTCGCGCGCGAGCAGTCGCCGAACGCGGCGCTGGTGCTGGTCGTCTCGACGCTGCTGCCCGACGAGAACGACTGAGCCGGACGCGGGCTGACTGATCGCAGGATGACAGAAACTGCGAGCGCGTGCAGCCGCGCGGCGCGACCCGGTCGGAGACTCCGCAGACCGGGTCGCGCTCTTCGCGGGAAGCGCTGGACAGCGAGCGGATCCACGTGTTTCCCGATGCGTCCCGGCCGCGGCGACCGCACGTGGTCCAAGTGCGCATCGAATGGGAGTGATTCGCGTCGGAGACGCTTGGACACTTGCCGCTCGCTGCCGATCGCGGCAAGTCGGCGTCGATGGCGACCAAGCGCACTGCGAGGGCTGTCCGGCGTCGGTTCAAGTCGCGCTCAGCAGCACCCTCCTCGGCGGTCACGGACACCGCGTCCGCGCTGGGCAACCTCCTGGTCTACACCGCGTCGGACGGCCAGGTCCGCGTCGACGTGCGGTTGGCGGCACGAGACCGTCTGGCTGACGCAGGCGCAGATGGCCCGCATCCTGCGCTACCTGCAGCGCCGCGGCCGGGCCGCCGCGCGCTGAACGCGATCGCGAGCAGGACGAGTCACTGGAGTCGGAGCCGGAGCCCAACGAACCGCTGCACGCCCAGTTCTGCGCGGCCTCGATCCAAGGTCGCATGGCGCTCGGCCCTGGAACGAGGCTGCGCAGAATTGGACATACAGCGGTTCGTCGGGCTCGTACTAGGGCTCCGACTCCGGCAAATCGGGGTGATCGCCTTGCTCAGGCGTGTGAGCGTCAGGCGCGCCGCGGTGTCGGCCAGCCCGCGTCGCGTTCCATGTTCGTCATTGCGCGCCGATAGAGGCGGCGCAGGTGCCAGCCGCAGCCGATCGTCAGCAGCGCGGCTGCCAGGAGTCCGAATCCAAGGAACTTGACGCTCCCTTCGCGCTCCCTCAACTCCTGATACACGGCGCTCGCCGTGCGCAGTCTCGGGCGCGATCCGCCGAGCCGAGCGACGGCTGTCTCGAGCTCGTCGGCACTGAGCTCCGCAGTCTCGGCGCGCGTGCGCTTGTCGAGGAGCAGGAATCGACCTGCGGAAGTCTCGGCGTACACACATGCATCGTCGTGGCCGAGCCTCAGGAGGCCGTGGGCAACCTGCCTCCCGCCAGGCGTTGCGATCCCGGCCTGCTCGGGTGAGTCGAGCATGTGCAGCTCATAGCCACTTCCCAGCGGCGCCTTCCGGTAGTCGCCGAACCCGGGATCGAAGCCGCGCTTCTCCGCGGAGGCAGCATCGAGGACGAGTCCGATGCCTGCGAGGATGAGGATCGCCGGCGGCAGTGCGCAGGCCGTGATGCGAGCTCGCGCGCGCGCGTGGGCGGGTGCCGCCTCGAACGCGCGCCACGCGACGGCGCCGAGCACGAGAGACGCGAATGCGGCTGCGGCGAGCCCCACGCAGATCCAGATCAAGAGGACGAAACCAATGCCCATGCTCGCGTTCCTATCGGTCTGCACGACGCCGCAGCGTGTAAGCGTGCGGATCGGCCTGGATGCGCTCGAGCTCCGCGCGCATCGCCGCGCGCCACCACGGGTCGTCGGTCGCGACGAGGCGGCCCGAGAGCGGTGCGCGCGCCGGTCCGAGCAGCCACAGCGCGAACTCGGCCGCCTGCTCGGGGGAAGGAAATCCAAGCAGATGACCGTCGGCCCCGATCCTAATACGGTCGGTCCGGACCAGGGTGCCGCCATCGAGCCCGCCGTGACTCAGCAGCCCGAGCAGAACCCGCCGGTGGTCGTGGCCAACACCGCAACCCCGGTGGCCCCTGCGAATCCCTCGACCTTCTTGGTCGAGCAGCGCCGCTCGCTTACCACCCAGCTCCATGCCAACGCGACGCGCAGTCGTAGCTACGCGCTGCGTCGTAACGGCCGCACGCGTCGCGTCGGCCGGCTGCGCGCGAGGTCGTGCTGACACTGGAGGTTCAACCAGAACTCTGGCGTCGTGCCGAGCGCAGCCGAGAAGAGCCACGCGGTCTCGGGACTCACGCCGCGCTTGCCGCGCACGATCTCGTTGAGGCGCTGGAGCGGCACGCCGATGTGCGCGGCGAACTCGACCTGGGTCTTGCCGAGTTCTTCGAGAAACTCGTGGCGCAGGATCTCGCCGGGATGGGTGGGAACGCGGCGCTTGGGCAGCATGGCTAGTGGTAGTCGGTGAGGTGGACTTCGGCGGGGCCGGCTGGCGTCCATCGAAAGACGAGGCGCCACTGGTCGTTGATGCGGATGGAGTGCTTGCCAGCGAGGTCACCGCGCAGCGCTTCGAGACGGTTGCCAGGCGGCACGCGAAGATCTTCGAGCTGGGCGGCGGCGTTGAGCATGTCGAGCTTGCGCAGAGCAGTCTTGACGACGGCTGGCGTCAGGTGCCGGGTGCGGCTGCGTGGGCCACCGTGAAAGAGCGCCTCGGTGGCCGCATCCCGGAAGCTGAGGATCACGTGAGGGATCCTAGCACTTACATGGATACCGTGCAAGCGTGCATCGGAAGTCGCTTCGACTGCGAGAGTTGCGAGGAACCCGCGCACCGCAGCCTCCTTTCCGGCGGGACCGGAGCCCTGACGCGACTGTCGAGCTCCGCTTCCCGGGGCACCAAGTCCGAAACGGAGTTCCAAGCTGATCACGAGTGAAGGCGGCAAGGTCGTGCGGTCGGGCAAGATCGCGAAGTCGCAGCAGGCGTCGGGCGAAGGGACGAAGCAGAAGAAGGCGCCAACGAGGGTCAAGTCCGCGCCGAAGACGAAGGAAGCCGGATTCGCACGAGGAGGCAGTGCCCAAGACCCGCAGGACCCGTTCGATGTGGGCCGAACTGATGAAGCGCACGTTTGCGTTCGCGCGCGCGCAACCGCGGCTGCGCGCGATCCTGCTGAACGGGCGCAAGACCGAGCAGGGCTTCCTGCGCACGCTCGGCGGCACTGCGCTGCCGGCGCGGATCACGGTGCGCGTGCTGCCGTCCACCAGTCCGGCCAACACGCGCCGCGACAAGCTCGACACGTAGGAACGGGCGCTACGCGCTGCGCTCGGCCTGGAGCAGCGCGCCGACCCAGCGCCGGGCCCACTCCGCGTCGAGCGCGGGGCAGTCGAGCCCCAGCGCCGCCAGCGCGGTGCGCGTTCGCGTCGCGTCGATCCGCGGTAGCGCCAGATCCGGCAGCAGCGACTCCTCGGCGCGCGCACCGTCGCGATCGTCGAGGAACAGCGGCAGCAGCGCGCGCAGCGGGTGCTGCTCGTCGAGCAGCGCCTGCGCGCGCAAGCGCGCGCGCCAGTCCGCGATCGGCAACACGCTCAGCCCGCTGACGCGCTCGGCCAACGCGTCGACGACGAGCGCGACCGGAGTCGGGAGCGGATGGCAGTGGTGCCAGGTCTCCCCTCGCGCCGGCCGCTGCAGCGCCAGCGCGACGATCGCGCTCGCGACGTGGTCGACCGGCGTGAAATCCAATGCGCCGCCGAGCCGTGGCACGGCGCCGAGTCGCGCGCATCCGCGCACGAACGCGCCGGCGGCGTCGGTCGGATTGCAAACCCCGCGCGTCGAGTGCGCCGCGACCCGGCCGGGCCTGTGCACGGCCACCGCGAATCCTCGCGCGCGAGCGTGCGTGAGCATCCGCTCGGCGACCCACTTGGTCTGTTCGTAACCGTCGTGTTGGCGCGCGAGCCGCTCGAGCGGCGTGTCCTCGCCGACGGTGTCGGCCGGCCCGATGCCGCGCGCACCGGCAACGCCGAGCGTCGAGACGAAGTGCAGCGCCTTGGGACGGCCGCGTGTCGCGAGTTCGAGCAGCGCGCACGTGCCGCCGACGTTCTCCGGGGCGAGCTCGGCGTAGCCGGCGACGAAATGCACGCGCGCGCCGCAGTGCAGCACGAGATCGACATCCGCGGCCAGGCGCTCGCGCACCGCGACGCTCAACCCCAGCTCGCTCGCAGCGAGATCGGCGGCGTACGCGTCGATGCGCTCCAACGCGCTCCGATCGGGCTCGAGGCCGTAGGTGCGCAGCGTCGCTCGCACGCGCTCGAGTGCTCGTTGGTCGCCTTCCGCGCGGACCAGGCAAGTCACGCGAGCCTGTGAGCGCTCGAGCAGCTCCGCCAGCAGGAAGGCCCCGAGGAATCCGGTCGCGCCGGTCAGCAGCACGTGCCGGATCGCGGCACCCGTCGCCGGTTCTCCCGTGACCGGCGCCCAGCGCGCGTCGAGTTTCGCGAGCGGCTCGAGCTCGAGCTCCGGCCGGTCCGCGTCCGCGCCCGCGCCGAGGCGCGCGGCCAAGGTCCGCGGCGTCGGATGCTCGAAGAGCCAGCGCACGCGGATCTCGCGCCCGAGCGCGCCCTCGAGGCTCGCGATGACGCCGATCGCCGACAGCGACGAGCCGCCGGCCTCGAAGTAGTCTTCGTCCCGACCGAGGGGGGCACGCGTCAGCGCGTTCCCCATCGCGCGCGCGACCAGCAGCTCCAGCCCTCCCTGGGCCTCCGCTGCGCCGTCCTGCGGCGCGGAGAGTCGCCACCTCGTCAGCGCGGCACGGTCGGGCTTGCCCGACGCGAGCCGTGGAAGCTCGGCGTGCGCGACGATGCGCTGCGGAACCAGCTCGCGCGGCAGGCGCGACGCCAGCCAGTCGCAGAGCACGCGCTCGTCTGGCGCATTGGCCGAGAGCACGTGCGCGACGAGGTGGTCCTCGGGCTCCCGCACGCGCACGACCACCGCCTCGCGCACGAGCGAGTGAGCCGCCAGCGCGCTCTCGATCTCGCCGAGCTCGATGCGCCGACCGCGCAGCTTGACCTGGCTGTCCCGCCGACCGACGAAGACCAGCTCATTGCGCTCGTCGCGGCGCACGAGGTCGCCGCTGCGGTACAGGCGCTCGCCCTCGCGAAGGACGAACGCGCGCTCGGTCAGCTCGGCTCGATTGCGATAGCCGCGCGCGAGGTTCGGGCCGCCGAGCCACAGCTCGCCGGTCCAACCGCGCGGGAGTTCACGGCCGCGCTCGTCGAGCACGCAGGCCGTCGTGCCGGCCAGCGGAAGTCCGATCGGAACGGACTCGCCGCGCTCGGACCCGTCGACGCGGTGAGTGACGCAGTGCACAGTCGCCTCGGTGGGGCCGTAGAAGTTCCACAGCCGGCAGCGCAATCCGACCCGCTCGGCCGCGGCGATCCACGCGCGCGTCGCGCGTGTGCTGAGCGCTTCGCCACCGCAGATCCAGTCCTGGAGCGAGCCCATGTCGGCGAGCGCGAGCGGGTTGGCCGAGAACCACTCGAACAACGACGGCAACGTGATCAGCATGGTTGCTCGCTCGCGCTCGATCAGGCGCGCGAGCGCGCGCGGGTCGCCGACCTCGTCCGGCGCGGCCACGATGCACGCGCCGCCGCACGCGAGCGCGTCGGCCGTCTCGAACAGCGCAGCGTCGAATACGGGCGCGAGCCGGTGGATCGCGCGCGTCGCAGGCCCGAATCCGAGCTCCCTGTGCATCCAGTCGATGTGGAAGGCGAGCGCGCCGTGGGTGACTTCGACGGCCTTGGGGAGCCCGGTCGTGCCCGAGGTGAAGATCAAGTACGCGCAGTCGGTCGGCGCCAGTTCGGCCTCGGCGAATGACTCACCTAGGGGCTTGAACCACTCGTCATCCGCAGAGAAGCACGCGCAGGCCGAGCCTGAAATCGCCGCTCGCGCCGGCTCGAGCAGCGCGACGACCGCTTGCGCTTCGCCTAGCAGGCTGCGCAGGCGTTCCTCCGGCTGCTCCGGGTCGAGCGGCACGGCCACGGCCCCCGCGCGCCACGTGCCGACGAACGCAACTACCGAACGCCAAGAGCGCGACAGCACGATGCCAACCGCGTCGCCGCGCCGCACGCCGCGCTCGCGCAGTCGCGACGCGAAGCCGGCGCTGGCGCGCTCGAGCTCGCCGTGCGTCCAGCGCAACGGGCCGTCGACGAGTGCCAGGCCTGTGGGCATGCGGTGCGCGTGCCCGAGCCAGCGCGCGACGAAGAGCGGTGCCGCGATCACCGGCGCGGGCGGACCGGCGGCGAGCTCGGCTTCGCGCTTGCGCGCGGCCGTATCGACCCACGCGAGTGCCTCGCACGACAGCGCCGGCCGCGCCAGCGCATCCTCCAGCACTGCCTGCCAGGCCTCGGCGAATCCGCGCGCCTGCAGCTCGTCCCACAATCCGGCATCCCAGTCGAGCCGGCATTCGACGCGCTCGCCACGCGCGACGACCTCGAGCGCGAGTTCGAGCTTCGCCTCGGCCGGAGCGAGTTCGATCAGTTCGGTGCGCAGCCCGTCGAGCACGGGCTCCTCGATCGGCTGCGCGTGCCACGCGAAGGAAGCCTGCACGAGCGGCGGACGCAGCGGATCGCGGTGCACGCCGAGACCATCGACGATGTGCTCGAAGGACAGGTCCTCGCGCGCCAGCGCGGCGAGCAGGTCGCGGCGCAACCCGCTCACGAGCGCCTCGAAGCTCGTGTGCTCGTCCCAGCGCACCGGCAACGGCAGCAGGTTGACGCAGAACGCGACGAGGCCCTCGAGCTCGGGGCGCTGTCGCCCCGACGACGCGACACCGATCGCCAGCGCGCGCGTGCCTGCGCTACGGCCGAGCACGAGCGCCCAGCTCGCGCACAAGATCATCTGCGGAGTCGCGCCCAGGCGCGCCCCGAGCGCGCGCAACTTGGCGGAGGCTTCCGGCGCTAGCGTGAACTCGATGCGCCCACAGGGCCGGGCCCGGCCCGGCGCGCGCGTGCGAACCGCCGGCAGGTCGAGGACGTGCGGAATGCCCTGCAGTGCCGTGCGCCACGCCTCGAGATCCGCGCGCGCGCGGTCCGAACGCTCGTAGCGCTCGAGCCAGGCCGCGCGATCGGAAGGCTGGAGCCTCGGCGGTGCGAGCGGCACGGAATCCCCGCGGCGCAGAGCCGCGTACAGGACGGCGAACTCGCGCAACAGGATGTCGAGCGAGATGCCGTCGCCCGCGACGTGGTGCAACACGAACGCGAGCAAGTGCTCGTGCGCTCCGCAGCGCGCGAGCCCGACCCTCAGCGGAGCCTCCTCGCCCAAGTGCAGCGGCCGGCACAGCCGCGTGCCGATCCACGCGAGTGCTGCCGCTCGATCGGTCCGCTCGACGCGCTCGAGCCGCGCGGCCTGCTCGACGGGGCATAGTCGCGGTCGCGGCCGCCCGTCGCGCTCCGGGTAGAGGGTGCGCAGCGACTCATGACGCTCGACGAGCGCCGTGATCGCCAACTCGAGCGCGTGTTCGTCCAGATCGCCGCGGAGAGCGAGCGCGCCGGCCATCAGATACGCGGTCGAAGCGGGTTCCAGTCGTTGCAAGAACCACAGCCGGAGCTCACCGGACGCGGCGATGAGCTCGGCCCGCTCGCCGCGCGCCCGGATCGCCTCCGCGGCGCGATCCGTCGCCGGCGCGGCCAGCGCTCGGGCCAGGCCGCGCGGCGTCGGATGCGCGAACAATTCTCGCAGCGGAACGTCGCGCTCGAGCACCTGCGACAGGCGGGCGACGACTCGCGCCGCAAGCAGAGAATGACCGCCCAGCGCGAAGAAATCGCCGTCGGGTTGCACGCCCTGCGCATCGAGCACGGCGGCAAACTGGGCCGCGACGAGTTGCGTGAGCTCATCCGCTCCGGCGATCGCGGTCTCGGGCCCGCGTTCGGGATCCGGCAGCGCGCGCGCATCGAGCTTGCCGTTCACGCCCAGCGGCCAGCGCTCGATCGCCAGGCAGCGCGCCGGAAGCCACCCGCGCGGCAAGCGCTCGGCGAGGAAATCGAGCAGCGCGTTCTCGGGCAAGCACTCCCCGTCGCGCGCCTTGTACCAGGCCACCAGCGCCTCGACCGCTCCGAGCGTACGTACGGCGACATGCGCGTGCTCGACGAGCGGATGCGCGGCCAGCGCGGCCTCGATCTCGCCGGGCTCGATGCGCTGCCCGCGCAGCTTGAGCTGTCGGTCGAGCCGGCCGAGGAACTCCACGCGACCGTCGTCGCGCCAGCGCGCGCGATCGCCGCTGTGGTACCAGCGCCGACCCGAGGCGTCCGTCGTGAAGCGTCGCGCCTCGGCGTCGGTTGCCCGCCAATAGCCGAGTGCCAATCCCTCGCCCGCGATCCACAGCTCGCCCACCGTGCCGATGCCGCAAGGAGTGCCGTCCGCCGCGGCGATGCGCACGTGCGCTCCGCGAATCGGCCTTCCGATCAGGATGGCTCGCAGCTCCGCGTCGGAGGGCTCGACGCGAGTCGCGAGCGCGTCGATGCAGGCCTCGGTCGGACCGTACAGGTTCCACAGCTGAACCGCTCGGCCCGCGCGCGGGAAGCGCTCGAAGAACCGGCGCGCGAGCGAGACCGGCAGCGCTTCGCCACCGCTCACGACATGCGTGAGCGCGACGGCTGCGCCGCCGTCGGAAGTTGCAGCGAGCGCGTCGAGCCACTCGCCGAGCAACGGCGGCACGAGTTGCAGCACGTCGATCCGAGCCGCGCGCGTGAACGCGGCCAGCCGCGCCGGCTCGTGTTCGACGCCATCCGGCGCGAGGACCACGCACGCACCGCTCGCCAGCGCGGGTAGCGTTTCCCACAGCGACGCGTCGAAGCCCGGGCTGGTCCAGTGCAGCACGCGCGTGCCAGGCCCGAGCCCGAACGTGGCGCCGACCCAGCGCGCATGGTTGGCGAAGGATGCGGCCGCGAGCAGCACTCCCTTGGGTTCACCGGTCGAGCCGGACGTGAAGAACACGGCTGCTGCGCTCGCGGCCCCGGCAGCCGGCAGGGGTTCGGTGCCGTCGAGCTGCATCCACTCGCGCAGTCGCTGGACATCGACGACCAGGCGCGCGGACAAGCGCTCGCGCAGACGCGCCGAGCGCGCCGGCGGCCAGGCCGGATCGAATGGCACGTAGCGGGCGCCGATCCGCCACAGCGCCAACGGCAGCAGCACGCGCTCGGCGCAGCGCGGCAGTTCGACCGCGACGATGTCTGCGTCGCGCACGCCGCTCGCCCGCAGACCGAGCTCGAGCCGCTCGACCGCGCGCAGCGCCTGTGCGTAGTCGAGCCGGCCGAGCTCCGACTCGATCGCCACCGCGGTCGGCCGCAGCGCAGCCTGGCGCTCGAACTCCTCGACCAGTGTCGGTCCCTCCCCCGCCGGCTCGCCGCTCTCGAACGAGCGCGCGCGCTCGAGCGTCGGATCGCACTGGGACAGCCTGCGCTCGGGCTCCTCGAGTGCGCGCGCGAGCCAGGCGCCGAACTCCTCGAGCAGCCGTGTCCCGCTGCCTGCCTCGTACAGTCCGGGATCGGTCTCCAATTCGAGATGCAGCGCGTCCTCGCGCACCCACGCATCGAGCGCGAGGTCGAGCTGCGTGCCGCTGTGCAGCGGGCGTCCTTCGAAACGCAGCTCGCCGGCCGTGGCAGCCAGGTCGACGAAGTCGATCAGGTTGAACATCACCTGGAACAGCGGATTGCGATCCAGCCGGCGCTGGGGAGCGAGCCGCTCAACGAGATGCTCGAAGGGCACCTCCGCGTGCGCGAGCGCCGCGATGCTGCGCTCGCGCACATGTGCGAGCAGTTCGAGGAAGCTGGGATCGCCACGCGCGTCGAGCCGCAGCACGACGCTGTTCACGCAGAGTCCGACCATTCCGGCGAGTTCCGGACGCGAGCGCGATGCGACCGGCACGCCGATCGCAATTTCCGGCACGCCGCCGCGCCGCGCCAGCCAGCCGCCGAAGGCGGCGAGCAGCAGCATGTGCAAGGTCACTCCGCGGCGCGCCGCAAGCTCGCGCAAGCGAGCCAGCGTGCCGGCGCCCAGCCCCAGCCGCGCGGGTTCGCCGCGCGACTGCCAATCGCGCGCGCGCTCGCGCTCGGCCGGCAATTCGAGCAGGTCGACGCCGGCGAGCTCGCCGAGCCAGTAGTCGATCGACGTCGCGAGCGCTCCCGAACGCAGTCGCTCGCGCTGCCAGCGCGCGTGATCGCGGGCCTGCCAGGTCGGGGCCGCCAGGCGCGGCGCGCGGCGCTCGACGGCGGCGGCGTAGAGCTCGACCAGCTCGCGCCAGACGATGCCGATCGACACGGCGTCGGCGGCGATGTGGTGGAAGCACGTGACGAGCTCGTGCGCGCGCGGGCCGTGGACGAGCAGCGCGGAGCGCCAGGGCGGATCGCGCGATAGGTCGAACGGCGCCTGGGTGATCCGGCGCAGCACGCTGGCGCGCCGCTCGGCGCCGCCGCCGGCGAGTTCGACGGTCTCGAGGTGCACCGGGCTCGCGATCCCGATGCGCTGCAGGGGCGCACCATCGCGATCGGGGAAGGTGGTGCGCAGCACCTCGTGGCGCGCCGAGAGCGCGGTGAGCGCGGCCGCCAGCGCCGCTCGATCGAGCGGACCGACCAGACGCGTGCAACCCGCGATGTGATGGGCGGGATTGCCTGGTTCGAGGCGTTCGAGGAACCAGAAGCGCTCCTGAGCGAAGGACAAGAGCGGCTCGCCGCCGGCGGGTCGATCCGCCGCGGCGCCGCCACGGGTGGCGCGCAGCCGCTCGTACAAGTCACGCTTGGCCGCCGACAGCCGCGCCAGCCGATCGTCGAGCGGCTCAGCCATCCGCGGCATCCGCCGACAAGAGCGCACGCGCCTCCGCTTCGCTCAGACGCTCGATGCGCGCGAGCAGAGCGGCGTCTTCCTCGGCCGGACCCGTCAGCCGCTGCACCAGCGCCGGCGTGAGCTCGTCGAGCGTCGGGTGATCGAACAACAGCGTGGTCGGCAGGCTCAGGTCGAGTGCGTGCTCGATGCGATTGCGCAGCTCGACCGACTGCAGCGAGTCGATTCCGTACTCGACGAAGCGCCGCCCGCCCTCGATGCGCTCGGCCGACGCGAGCCCGGTCACGGCCGCGATCGCGCCCGCCAGCCAGCCGCGTGGATCGGCACCGAAGACCGCGCGTGCGAAGCCGCGCTCGGCCGCGCGGGTCCCCGACGCGCTCTCGCTCGGGCGGGCGACGGTTGCGCGCGCTCCGCCGAGCGCGTCGAACAGCGCGTCGCGCCCCGACTGTCTCGTCCAAGCCGCCCAGTCGACATCGGCCACGACGGTGCGCGTGCGCCCGCTCGCGAGCTGGGCTTCCAGTGCATCGAGCGCGACGTCCGCGCGCAGCGGGCGCAGGCCCAGCGCGGTCAGGCGCGCTCGGCTGCGCTCGTCCAGGCGCGCGGCCATGCCGACCTCCGCCCATGGCCCGTACGCGATCACCGCGTCGGCCCAACCGGCGCGCGCGTGGATCTCGGTCAGCGCGTCCAGCGCCGCATTGGCCGCCGCGTACGAGGCTTGCCCGGCCGAGCCCACGACGCCCGCCAGGGATGAAATCGAGACGATGCGCGCGTCGCGCGGCAGTACCGCGCGCAGTTGGCGCAGGCCCTCGAGCTTCGGCTCGAGCTGCGCGGCGACATCGGCCGGCCGGATCGCGGACAGCGTCGCGTCGCGCAACACCCCGGCAGCGTGGTACACGGTGTCGAGCTCGGGCCAACCGGCGCTCGCGCTCAGTGCGGCGCGCAGTTCGGACTCGCTGGCGACATCGCAGCGCACGTACTCGATGCTCGCGCCGCGTTCGCGCCAGGAAGCCAGCCGCAGCTCGAGTTCCGCGTCGGGCGCCGAACGCGACAACAGCTTGACGAAGCGCGCGCCGCGTTCGAGCAGCCGTTCCGTGATCGCGAGCCCGATGCCTCCGCGGCCTCCGGTCACGGCGTAGGCTCGATCGGGGCTCGGCCCGCGCTCGCCGCGGTCTAACGCGAGCGCAAGCTTGCCGATCGCGCGCCGGCGCGCGAGCAGCTCGAAGCCACCCCGCGCGTCGCGCACGTCGATGGCGGCGGTCTGGATCGGGGCAAGCGTGCCCGCGTCGATTTCGCGCGCCAGGCGCTCGAGCGTCGCACGCATCCACTCCTTGTCGCGCGCCAGTTCGAGCTCGAGATCGAATACGTGATAGGCGACGTCCGGGCGCAGCGCCGCAACGCGTTCGTGCGTCCACACGCCGAGCTTGCCCAGCTCGACGTAGCGCCCGCCGGTGCACAGCAGCGCGAGGTTCGCCTCGACAAGCGCGCCTCCAAGGCCGCTCAACACGACATCGACGCGTTCGCCGGCGCGGGCCAGGGCCGCGAGCGCGCCGTCAGCGCGCGAATCGACGGTGCGATCTGCGCCGAGGCGCCGCAGGTACGCGTGCTTGCCGGCATCCGCGCTCGCGATCACGCGCGCTCCGACGCGGCGCGCATATCCGATCGCCGCGTGTCCGATCGCGCCGGCCGCCCCGTTGACGAACAGCGTCTCCCCCGCCCGCAGGTCGACCAGCCGCTCGAGCGCCCACAGCACCGTCGACCATGCGACCGGCTGGCCGGCGGCCCGCGCGGCACTCAGCGTCGCCGGAGCGCGCGCGACCTGCTCGCGCAGCACGACCGCGTGACGCGCCGCGAGTCCGGTGCCGATGCACCAGACGCGCTCGCCGATCCGCAGGTCGTCGACGCCCGCGCCGACGCGCGTGACGCGGCCGCAGGCCTCCATGCCGAGCGGCCACTGCAGCGGATCGACGATGCCCTTCGAACGCGCGAATTCGTCCAGCTGTCCGAGCGCGTACAGCACGTCCTTGAAGTTCAAACCGCAGGCGTCGATCTCGAGCTCGACCTCGCCCGCTCCGGGCGCGCGGCGCGCGAGCGAGACGAGGTGCAGCGACGCGATGGAACCGCTGCCGTCGCAGCGCAGCGCAGGGGTCCCGCCATCCGCAGGAATGGGCGCGTCGCGGGACTGCAGCGGGCGCAGTCGCGCAACATGGCGCTCGCCGAAGCGCCACGCGATGCGCGCCTCCGCCGCCGGTGCCTCGTCGCCGGCGCACAGTTCGGCGAGGAGATCGTCGGCGCGTTCCGGGTCGAGCGGGTCGAGATCGACGTGGCACGCGCTCCAGGCCGGAAACTCGCGTGCCAGGCTGGCGAAGGCGCCGCCCAGCGCGGCGCCGGCGACATCGATCTCGCAGACACCGGGCAGCGGCGTCGCGGCACCTCGGGTGACGAGCCACGCGCGCGCGCCGACCGGCCAAGGTCGGGTTGCAACGACACTCAGCGCGCGTACCAGCCGCGCCAACGCCGCGGAAGCATCGCCGCCCTCAGGCGCCGAGTAGGCGAGGCCGCGCAGGCGCGCGCCGGCCTGCTCGAGCGCGCCGACGATGTCCGCGCCGGCCGTTTCGGCGCCGGGGTCGACGACGCTGACGACTCCGCCG
>VGZE01000052.1 GCA_016872755.1 Planctomycetota bacterium | reverse complement strand
TGGCGCGGCGTCCGCGGCCTCCGCGCCGGCACCGCCGGCGGCGCGCGCCGCGGCGGCCTCGAGCGCGCGCGCGGCGGGCTCGATTCCCGCCTCGGCCAGCAGCGCCAGGCTCTGCTCGTATTGCTCGGCATCGAGATAGGGTCGCAGCGGCGAATCCACCGCGACCAGCTCGAAGGCGCGCCGCAGACTCTCGCGCGCGGCCGGATCACGCGCCCCCACTTCGGCGAGCAGGGCTTCGATGCCCTGTGCTGAAGTTCGGACCGCGGAGGGCAGCTTCGACCAGGTCTCCAGCACGGCTTCGCCGCGCATCAGCTCGCGCTGCACGCGCCGCACCGGAACCTGGTCGGCGCCCACCAGCCCGACGTACCGCGTGTCCTCGTCGCCGAAGGAGCGCGGCACGACGAACAGCACTTCGACGCCGTGATGCGCGAGACCTTGGGTCAGCCCGAAGCATGCCGTTCCGAGCCCGCCCGAGATGTGCGGCGGGAACTCCCAGCCCAGCATCAGCACCCTCATCGCGCTGCCTCCGCATCCGCGAGCAGTGCCCGCGCGCGCAACAGCTCCGCGACGCTCCAGGCCTGCGCGATGCAACCACCCGGACGGTGCGGCGGGTCGCCATCGTAGACCTCGGAGATCTGACCGAGCCCCTGCCGGTAGAGCGGCTCGACGGCCGAGTCGACGAGCAGGCGCAATTCGGCGAGCTTGTCGGCGCGTCGGCCGAAGGCGCGCAGCGCGGCCTCGACGTGGAAGCCGAGCAGCCACGGCCAGACCGTGCCCTGGTGATAGGCGAGATCGCGTTCGGTGCCCCCGCCGCCGTAGCGGCCGCGATAGGCGGGATTCTTCGGCGCCAGCGTGCGCAGCCCCAGCGGCGTCACCAACTCGGCTTCCGAGCGAATCACGATGTCGGTGCGCTTGCCGCGCGACAGCGGCGAGAATTCGAGCGCCGCGGCGATCACCATGTTCGGCCGCACGCTGGTGTCGGCCGCCGGGCCGTGAGTCGGTTCGATGCGCACGACATCCGCCAGGTAGCGCTGCTCCTCGAGCCAGAAGCGCCGCAGGAAAGCGCGGCCGCACGAACGCCTCAATACCTGCCACGGACGCGCCCCGGCATTGGAGCCCGCGCGGTGCTCGAGCATCTCGAGCACGCCGAGCAGCTGGTACCACAGCGCGCACAGCTCGACGGCATAGCCGTGGCGCGGCGTGACGGGCCCGGCCTCCGTGACCGCGTCCATCCAGGTCGCGTTCGTGCGTTCGTCGCCCGCCAGCAGCAACCCGTCGTCGTCGCAGTGCACGCCGAGACCGGTCCCCTCGCGATACCCGCGCGCGATCTCGCGCAGCACCGGCAGCAGTCCGTCGATCAGCCGCTCGCGCGCGCCGCCCGCGAGCTCGTACAACCGCACCGCTCGCGCGAACCACAACGCGGCGTCGGCCGAGCCGTAGTGGCTCGTCTCGATCGTCCGGCCGAAGATGTTCGGCAGCAGCCCGTCCTTGCAGTACGCACCGATCGCCTGCAGCGCGGCGCCACAGCGCTCGACCTGCCCGCTATCCTGGGAGCCGCGCGCGAGCAGCAGGCCCGGCAGCGAGATGCACGTGTCGCGCCCCCACTCGCCGAACCACGGAAAGCCGGCGATCACGCCCGTGCGCATGCCGCCGCCGAGCGCGGGCGTCTCGTACAGGAACGCCTCCGCGGCGAGTTCGAGCGCGCCGTGCGCGTCCTGCGCGACCGCGAGGGCGCGCGCGCGACGACGTTCGCTCTCTTCCCGCCACAGGCGGCCCGGATCTTCGACATGCTCGCCGGCCGCGTAGGCGAAAACGACCTCCGCTCCGGGGGCGAGCGACACATGGAAAACGCCCGGGCTGAACTGGTCCTCGTGGCCGTCGTATCCGCGCGCGAGGTCGGCCTGGTACTCGATCCCGCGGTACCAAACGGGATCGGCCTCGTAGCGCCAACCGCGCGCATCGGTCGTGATCACGACGGCCGGCAAGGCCCCGTAGGGCCGGCAGGCGACGCCGTTGGCGAGCCGCTCGGCGCGCGGATTGAGGTCGACGTTCGCGCAGGTCAGGTGGTCGGCTTCGCGGCACGCGAGCTGCGGCTTGAGGCGCAACTCGACCGTGTGCTCCAGGCCGCGGATCGCATAGCGCACGAGCGTGACGTCGCGTCCGCGCACCATCAGCAGCTCGCGCGTCACTTCGGCCTGACCGATGTGGTAGGTCCAGCGCGGCCAGGGAGCGAGCTCGAAACGCTCGATCCCCTGGTGCCCGTGCGGGAACCACTGCCCCGCGTAGCGCACCATCGAGAGCGGGAACGAGCGGCTGCGACCGTGCAGCGACTCGTCCGCGCCGCCGACCAGCAGATGGCGCTTCTCCGATCCCGCCGGAACGACCACGAGCAGGCCGTGGTAGCGCCGCGTCGGACAGGCGAGCACCGTGCCGGACGCATAGCCGCCGCGGCCGTTGGTCTCGAGCCACTCGCGCGTCAACGCGCTCTCGAGCTGCAGGCACTCCTCACGCGTCATCTGGAAACGCATGGCGGGATCGGCGGTCGGCGCGCTCATCGGCCGACGAGGATACGGACCCGCGAGCGCCCACTCCACGACGCTGCGCGCTGTTTCGGGCTGCGAGTCAGCGCGCCGGACGGAATTCGACCAGCTCGCCCCGACCTCCGGGACCCATGCACCAGGCCGCCGAGCCGCACAGGCCCGGCGCCAGCCGGGCAGCGCTCTCCGCCGCGCCTGTCAGCGCGAGCGTCGAGCCGTCGGCGCGCCGCGCGTCGATCGCGTAGCAGATCTCCAAGCGCCCGCCGCCGCTGGCGCTCGATCGCACCGCCAGCACCTCGACCGCGTCGCGCTCGAAACTCCGCACTTCGGCTCGGCGCAGGCCCCACAGGCGCTCGATGCCGGTTGCCACCAGCGCGCTGAAGCCGACGATCAGGCCGCCGAAGAACGGGAATACCGCCAGCGGCGCGAACAGCACGACGAAGACGGAGGCGATCACGAACAAGCCCAGCGCCACGAGCCCCAGGATCAACGCCAGCGATGCCGGAGGGGGGCGCGCCGAGCGGTGCAGCGCGTCGAAGTGCGCGAAGGTCTCGCGCAGGAAGGCCGCGTGCTCGGGACTCGCGGCATGCCGGACCAGGGCGTCGGATGCGTTGACGTCGCTCATCGCGCCTGTGCCATATCGTAGCGCCGATCCTCGCGCAGTGCTTCGCCGCGCGTGCGCCGGCGCGCGAAGATCCCGTACGAATGCGCGAGACTCGGACGCGCGCCGAGCGCGAACACCGAGTGCCAACAGGTGTCGTCGGGCCCGCGCGAGGGCAGCAAGAGCGCGTCGCCGGCGCGCAAGCTCAACGCGTATCCGGCGCGGACCAGCCGCTCGGCGAAGCCCGCGTCCTCGTTCAGCAGGCGGTAGAGATCCCCGTCCCCCTCGGCTTCCAACGCGCGCAGCGCGCGAGCCGGCGTGGCCAGGCGCCGCGCCAGCGCGCTGCGCGGCCGCGTGACGCGCATGTGCGCGACGAGTTCGCGCGCCAGCGCGCGCTTGGAGAGCGCGAACCAGGCCGTCCGTCCCGCGAGCTGGCTGTAGACGACGCCGAGCTGGTGGGGCTCCGCATCGTGATGGAACACCGCGCCGCCGCCGGGTGCATTGTTGTAGACGATGCGCTCGCTCAAGCGCACCGTCCGGCCGGCCAGTCGCTCGATGCGCGCGAGCAGTTCGCGGCGTTGGAGCACGGCGGCCGTCTCCGGAAACAGCGCATCGGCGAAGCGGTCGGCCCACACCGCGCGCCGCGGCTCCTTGGTCCATTCGAGCAGCGATTCGGAGCCGAACGAGAAGCGGATGCGCAGCGACGCATCGCGCTCGTCGTGCGCGATCCAAGCGAGCTTGGCGTACAGATCGCGGGCGACGACCCGGCCGCGCGCGCCGAGGGCGTGCGCATAGAGCTTCTCGATCTCGCGCGGGTCGTACATGTCGCAGGCGACACCGGCAGCCGCGAAACCACTGTCCCCGCCGAGCCGGCGCCAGGCCTCGTCCTGGAAGCTCGCGCCGCCGCGCACGCGCTCGAACAACGCGAGCGTGCGCGCGATCTCGCGCACGCTGCTCGAAACGCCCGCGGCGACCGCCCCGCGCAGCACGATCGGCTCGCAGGCGCGCCAGCGCGCGCCGAGCTCGTCTTCACTCCATGCCGCGGAATCCGGCTCTTCCCGCACGAAACCGAGGTGAGCGCCGCGCCGCCGCAGGGGGAACCAGCGGGCGCCGCGCGGACGCCGGTTCGGCGCTGCGTAGCAAGCCAGGACCGGCACGCCCTTGCGTGCGTCCGAGGTCAGGGATGCCGGCACTCGAGGGGAAGTCGACCGCGATGGGGGGTCGTCTCCCGGGGGCTGGTTGCTCGGGGGCCTTGGCAAGCTCCGACCAGCTTAGTAAACCGGACACTCCGGCGGATCCTCGCGCCGGCACGGACGTGCCCGACCAGGCGCCGGCCTCATCGAGAATCCAAGACACTTCCCCTGCGATTTCCTTGCGCGCTCCGACCGCACCTGCGAAAAGTCAGCAGCCCTGTCAGCATCCCTGGAGGTCACGATGATCCTGCTTTCGATCGCATTCGTGTCGCTGTTCGTCCCCTCCACCGCGCGCCTCGCGATCGCCGACCTGCCCGGCGTCCCGGGAGTCGCCGCGCAGCGCGTGCCCGGTGAGCAGCTTGCTCCGAACGCCGCGGGCGCGCTCGAGCTGACGGCCCCGTTCGGCGCGCGCTCGCTGGGATTGTGGTGGCGCGCCGCACCCGAGGCCTCGCTGGAAGGAGCGTTGGTCGAACTGCTCGACGCCGCCGGGAACGTGCTGGCGGCGGAGCCCGTGCTCGAGAACCACGATCTCGACACGCGGGTCGTCGGCAGCGACCGACCGGCGCGCGACCTCGCCGTGTCCGGGCTCGTGCACGCGCACGACGGTGTCGCGACGCGTGCGCGCCTGTGGCTGTCGCCGCACGTGCAGCTCGCCGAGCTCGTCGCGGTCTGGATCGAGCCTGCTACCGCGCTCGAGCCCACGGCTCCCGAGGTCGGCGGCGCGGATGGCAGCTATCCGAAGCCGCCCGTCCACAGCCGCGCGTCTTGGGGCGCGCTCACGCCGAGTTGCAGCTCGTCGTACTGCAGCGTCACGCACATCGCGATCCACCATTCGGCCTCCACCTCCGACTACGCGTCGACGAGCCTCGCGACTTGCAAGGCCAACGTGAAGGCGATCCAGCAGTACCACATGTTCACCAACGGCTGGTGCGACATCGGCTACAACTACCTCGTCTGCAAGCACGGCGATCTGTTCGAGGGGCGCGCCGGCGGCGACGACGTGAAGGGCGCCCACGACAGTTGCAACTGCGGATCGATGGGAGTCTGCGCGATGGGCTACCACCACACGCCGTACAACAACGCGGTCACGAGCGCGACGCTCGCGAGCCTGGCCGAGCTGGGCGCCTGGAAGTGCGCGCAGAAGAACATCAACCCGCTCGGAAACGCGTACTACGCGGCCTGCGGCTCGACCGAGGCGACGATCTACGGGCACCGCGACGTGTCGGCGACCGCGTGTCCCGGCGATCTCCTGTACGCGCAGTTGCCGGCCTTGAAGAACTCGATCCAGGCGAAGCTGAACGGCACGGGCGGGTGCCCGGCCGGACAGATCAAGGACTGCAACGGCAATTGCGCGCCGGCGAGCTGGGTCGGCGACGGCTACTGCGACAACGGCGCGTACACCTACAACGGCGTCCCGATCTACTTCAACTGCGCGAGCTTCGGCAACGACGGCGGCGACTGCGGTGGTCCGGCGTGTCCGAGCGGGCAGATCGCGGATTGCAACGGCAACTGCTGCCCGGCGAGCTGGGTCGGCGACGGCTACTGCGACAACGGCGCGTACACGTTCAACGGCGTGCCGATCTACCTGAACTGCGCGGCCTTCGGGAACGACGGCGGCGACTGCGCGAGCGGCGGGGCGGGAGGAAAGCTCAAGGGCGTGCTGCACAACGCCGCGCTCGGCACCGGCGCGCCGATCGCGGGCGGCACGGTCGCGCTCACGAGCGGCAACTTCGCCGTGACCGGCTCGAACGGCTACTACGAGTTCAGCCTGCCGCCGGGCACCTACGGGATTGCGGCCACCGCGCCCGGCTACCAGTTCGCGGCGTCCAGCGAGACCGTGACGAGCGGCGATGTGTGGGAGAGTCTCGGACTCGTCGCCTCGAGCGCGATCCCGCAACACACGCTCTCCGTGCTGTCCGGCACGAGCTTCAACACGACGTACAAGAGCGATCCGTTCGCGCCGGTCTACCTCGCGTACAACGTCGCGCCCGGGATTCCGCTCGCGACGCTCGGCGCGGCGGGCACGATCTGGCCGAGCCTCACGAACGTCCAGGTGCTGTACCTGGGCACCGCGCCGAGCTCGGGCACGCTCTCGATCAACCTGCAGGTGAACGGCGTGCCGGTCGGCACGACGATCCACCTGCAAGGCTATGTGCTGAAGTCGGGCGCGGCGAAGCTGACGAACGGCAGCGCGTTCCGCGTCCAGTGAATCCGGACGCGGAAGTCCGGCCCTACTTCGCCCGCGCGTAGTGATCCGCGATCACCTGCGCGACGCAGCAGGTGAGCTTCTTCCCGCACGGCACGTGCAGGAACTCGTTCGGCCCGTGGGCGTTCGAATTCGGTCCGAGCAGTCCCGTGATCAGGAATTGCGCCTCGGGGAACTTCTCGCCGAGCATGCCCATGAACGGAATCGTTCCGCCTTCCCCCATGAAGCAGGACGGCTTCCCGAAGAATGCCTGCGAGGCCCCGTCCATCGACGCGCCGAGCCACTCGGCCAGCGCCGGTGCGTTCCAGCCCGGCCCGGCATGCTCACCCTCGAACGTGACCTTCGCGCCGTACGGCGGGTCCTTCTCGAGGACCTTCTTGAGCTTCTTCGCGGCCTTCTCCGCGTTCAGGCCGGGCGGGATGCGCACCGAGAGCTTCACGGCAGTGAACGGCCGCAGCACGTTGCCCGCGTTCGAGATCGGCGGCATGCCTTCCACGCCGGTGACCGACAGCGTCGGTCGCCAAGTGCGGTTCAGCACGAGTTCGACGAGGTCCTTCGACATGGGCTTGCCGCCCTTGACGAACGGGAACTTCGCGAAGATGTCGTTGCCCAGCGTCTTGGCGGCGCGCTTGGCCTGCTGCTTGCGCTGCTTGGGGATGTCGACGTAGAGGTCCTTGATGCGGACCTTGCCGGTCTCTACGTCGTCGACGCGCGACAGGATCTCGCGCAGGATCCGGAACGACGAAGGCACGACGCCCGACGCATCGCCTGAGTGCACGCCCTCGTTCAACACCTGCACCTTGAGCGTTCCGCCGAGCAGTCCGCGCAGCGAAGTCGTCGCCCAGAGCTGCTCGTAATTGCCGCACCCGGAATCGAGGCAAACGACGAGGCTCGGGCTGCCGATGCGCGCCTGCAGCGCCTCGATGTAATGCGGCAGATCGTAGCTGCCGGACTCCTCGCAGGCCTCGATCAGGATCACGAGGCGCGCGTGCTTCTTCTTCTGCTCCTTGAGCAGCCGGATGGCGGTCAGCGACGCGAAAGCGGCATAGCCGTCGTCGGCGCCGCCGCGGCCGTAGAGCTTGTCGCCCTCGCGCACCGGCTTCCACGGACCGAGATCCGAACGCCAGCCCGTCATCTCGGGCTGCTTGTCGAGGTGGCCGTAAAGGAGCACGGTGTCATCGCTGTCGCCGGGGACCTCCATGTAGATCACCGGCGTGCGGTTGGGCAGGCGCACGACCTCGAGCGTGAGGCCCGGAATCTTCTGCGCGCGGCACCAACCCTCGATCAGCGCAACCGCGCGGTCCATGTGCCCGGCTTCCTGCCACTTCGGGTCGTAGGCCGGCGACTTGTTCGGGATCGCGATGTACTCGGTCAGCGCGGGCAGGATCGAGCTCTCCCACACCTGGTCCGAGAAGGCCGCGGCACTCTTGGCGTCGAGCGCGGCGGGCGCGCCGCCCTTCGCCTTCGGTTGAGGGACTGCGGCGGCCTTGGCGGTGGAGGCGTTTTTCTCTTTCTTCATGGTGGGCTCGTGGCCCCAGAGAGTAACGCGCCCGACGCTCCGCCGCAGCAGCGAGGCACGGCTCTTTACATTCGGCGCTCGACCTCGACGAGCACCCTCGCGACGTCCAGGTCGTCCATGCACGCGTGACGCGGCTGATTGCAGTGCCGGAGCCCGCAGGGCGCGCAGGGCGGCGGCACGCGCAACACCGTGTGCTCGGCCGCGGGCCAGGGCCCCGTGCGCGCGGGATCCGCCGGCCCGAACAGCGCGACGCAGCGACAGCCCGCGGCCGCGGCCACGTGCATCGGACCGGTATCGCATCCGACGAAGAGGCGGGAGCGGCGTGCCAGCTCGAGGTACTGGCCCAGGGTCGTCGCGCCGACCAGGTCGTGGACTCGCTCGGCGCCGCGCAAGCCTTCGAGCGCGGCGTGCGCGAGCGCGCGGTCGCCGGCAGCCCCGCTCAGGCAGACGGGGGCGCGCCGCGACACGGCGAGCGCGAGCTCGGCGAAACGCTCCGGTCGCCAGCGATTGGCCGGCTTGCTCGCGCCGAGGTTGAGCAGCACGGGCGCGGCGCCGATGCGCGCGACCAGCTGTTCGGCCCAGGCCGCGTCGGCAGCCCGCACCGGCAGCGCCGGCGCGCCCGGCTCGCGCGCCAGCCCCAGATGCTCGAGCAGATCGAGGTACTGTTCGATCATATGACGCGCCGGACCGGCCGGACGCGCGGGGATGCGCTCGCGCGTCAGCAGCCAGGACTGTTCCTTGCAGCGCGCGCGGTCGTAGCCGAGGACGCGCGGCGCGCGCGAGCGACGCGCCAACAGCGCGCTCTTGAAGATGCGCTGGGCGTCGATCGCGAGCTCATAGCGCTCGGCGCGAATCTCGGCCAGGCAGGCGCGGAATGCGCGCGCGCCGCCCGCCTTGTCCCACACGTGCACGCGATCGACGACCGGATTGTCGCGCACGAGCGGCTCGGCCAGCGGGTGCACGGCCCAACCGACGCGGATCGCCGCGGAGGCGCGCTTGAGGCCCGCCGCGACCACCAGGGCGTTGACGACGTCGCCGATGGCCCCGAGGCGCACGATCAGCACGCTGCGCGGAAGCGGACTCACGCGCGCGCCTCCCCGGCCTGCGTCGTGCACAGGCTCGCCTCGGCCTCCTGCGCGGCGCGCCGGCCCGCCGCGACGTCGACCTTCGCGAGCGCGAGAGCGCCGAACACGAAGAACAGCCCCAGCGAGAGGATTGCGTAGCCGTCGGGCATGCCGGCCCACGCCGCCAGCGTCAGGAAGAGCGGACCGAAGATCGCGCCGAACTTCTCGCACAGCGAGAAGAACGCGAAGAACTCGGCCGACTTGTGGCGCGGGATCAGGCTGGCGAAGAGCGAGCGCGACAGGGCCTGGCTGCCGCCTTGCACGAGCGCGACCAGCATGGCCAGGATCCAGAAATCGACCGCTGTGCTCATTCGGCTGGCATAGACGCAGACGAGCATGTAGACGCCCAGTGCGGCGAGGATCGCGCGCTTGGGGGAGATCGCGCGCGCCAGGCGGCCGAACAGCAGCGCCGCCGGGAACCCGACGAGCTGCACGGCGAGCAGCGCGCGCAACATCGTCGCATCGTCGATTCCGCGCGCCGCTCCGAAGGACGATGCGAAGCGGATGATCGTGTTGATGCCGTCGCTGTAGAGCAGGAAAGCGAGCAGCATCAAGAACGCATTGCGATACCCGCGCAGCGCCCGCAGCGTCTCGCCGATGCGCGTGAGGGCCGCCCGCAGCGCGGCGCCCGTCGGCAGTTCGTCGCTCTCGAGCACGCGTCTGGGCTCGCGCACACGGCGCAGCAGCGGCAGCGCGAACAGCCCCCACCACAGCGCCACCGACGCGAAGGTGATGCTGATCGCGAACGCGGCGTCGTCGGGTTCGCGACCGAACCAATCCGGGCGGCCGAGCCACACCAGGTTCGCTCCGAAGAGCAGGCCGCCGCCGATGTACCCGACCGCGAATCCGGCGGACGAGACGCGGTCGTACTCGGCGGGCTCGGCGACGGCCGGGAGCAGCGAGTCGTAGAACACGACCGCCAGCGTGGCCGAGACGTTCGCCACGCCGAAGGCGACGAGGGCGAAGATCCAGTCTCCGGGGCCGGCCCAGGCCAGGGCCGACGTCGCCAGCACGCCGCAGGCGGTGGACACGCCCAGGTAGCGCTTGCGCTTGCCTGCATAGTCGGCCAACGCTCCCAGCAGCGGCGAGGCCAGCGCGGCGATGCACAGCGCGATGGTGGTCGCGGCCCGAAAGGCGAATTGGGCCTCGTCGACCGGCAGCGCGCCGGCGGGAGAGCGCGTGAACCAGGCCGGAAAGACGGCCGTGACGACGATCGTGTAGAAGGCCGAATTCGCCCAGTCGTACAACGCCCAAGCGCGTTGCTCGCGCGTGTGCAGACCCAGCGCCCGTGACATCCGCGCCGCAGCCTACCCGCGCGCGCCGCGGGAAACCAACCGCCGGCGCCCGGAGCTCAGGCCGTGCGCGAATGCGCGGGCGGCTCGTCGGACTGGCGCAGCGTCACGCGGTTGCGCCCGGCCAACTTGGCATCGTAGAGCGCCAGGTCGGCCAGCTTCAGCAGTTCGTCGGGCCGCGTCATCGAGGCCTCGCGCTGCGCGACACCGATGCTGAAGGTGACCTGTCCCGAGAAGGCGCTCGTGTTGATGACCTGGCTCGCGACGGCCGCGCGCAGGCGCTCGGCAAAGCGCGCCGCCCCGACGCCGTCGGTGCCGCGGCAGAGCACGAGGAATTCCTCGCCGCCGATGCGCGCGCAGAAATCCTCCAGGCGCGTGGTGCGCGACAGCACGGCGGCGACCTCGCGCAGCACCTGGTCGCCGGCGTCGTGCCCGAACTGGTCGTTGATGCGCTTGAAATGATCGATGTCCGCGAGAATGACCGAGAACGGCAGGGCCGTCTTCAAGCTGCGCTGCCATTCCTCCTGCAGGCGTTCCATGCAGATGCGCCGATTGGAGAGGCCGGTCAGCACGTCGGTGTGCGCGGCGATCTCGAGGCGCCGCGACAGGATCGAGAGCGTGTTCTTCTGCCGCTCGACCTCCTTGGTCTTCAGCTCGAGCTCACGCCGCTGCAGCACGGCGCGCTGGCCCGCGCTCACGCGAGCGAGCAGGATGCGCGGATTGAACGGCTTGGTCACGTAGTCGTCGACGCCGGCTTCGAAGGCTTCTACGACGCGGTCGTCGCCGTCTCGACCGGTGAGCAGGACGATGTACATGCGGCGTCCGGCCTCGAACGCGTGCAACTGCTTGCACAGCTCGATCCCGTCCACGAGCGGCATCATCCAGTCGGCCACCACGATCTGGGGAGACTTGTCGACCGCGACTTGCAACGCCTCCGCCCCATCGGTCGCCGTTACCACTTCGAACCCGGCGCGGCTGAGGTGATGAACGAGCAGGCGCAACGAGACGGGGTCGTCGTCCACGGCGAGCACTCGCAGGCGCTCCGCGTTCTCGGGTGAGGCGGATGGCACCGCACTTGCGGTGGCGACACCCTGCGGGGGCGCTTCCAACGCGCTGCCGGAGGAGGCTCGCAGCGCGGCGTGCAGCACTCCGGCGTCGAACGCTTCGAGACGCCGGGCGGGCACGCCGAGCAGGTCTCCCCATTCCATCCACTCGGTGGCGACTCGATTGACGAGCTCGACGCGTTCCTCCAGGGACAGCGTTTGCGGCAAGCGGCAGCTGGCCAGCAGCGGATACCAGTACTCCTGCGGCTGGGTTCCTCCGACGCACAGTTCCGCGATCACCTCGGCCCCGCGCAGGATCGAGATCAGGTCGCGCAACTCGGGGTCCGTCAGCTCGTCGTCATGGCGCACCGATTGCCAGCGGCCGGCGGCCTGACCGAAGATCTGTGGAAGGCCCCACTCCGAGAACAACTCGGCGGCCACCTCCTGGTGGTCGATCTGGAAAGTCTCGGTCTCGGCTCGTAGGAGCGCGCCGGCTGGACGGCCGCGCACGTTCGACAGCACGGCGGCGTACTCGAGCGGATAGGTGCTCGCCAGCGCGAGCTGGCCGACGCGGATCAGCAGTGCGCACGTGAATGCGTGCGTGGGCGAGGCCAGGCCGCAGGCCCGCCCGAGAGCCTGGGCGGCCACTCCGTGCACGAGCGAGAGCGACCAGAATCGGTCGTAGTCGAAGTTCTCGCAACGCCCCTGGCGTTCGTGCGTGATGATGCTGAAGCCCAGCGACAGGTTCACCACGACCTGCGTGCCCAGACGCACCGAAGCGTCGCGTACGCTGGCGATGCGCGAGAGTCCGCCCATCAGCGGCGAGTTCGCGGCGCGCAGCAGCTTGCCGGTGAGCGCCGGATCACCCTGGATCAACGAGACCAGATCGTCGAGCGAGAACTCTTCCTTCTGAACGAGTTGCAGGATGCGCAGGCCCACGCCGGCCGGCGAGGGCAGCTGGCCCATGTGCCTCAACTCTTCGAAACGACGCAACGCCATCCGGGGTCCTGTGCAGCTCTGGGGATGGGTGTTGGTTTCAGAGCAGCCGCTTGAGGGCGCTCTCCACTTCGGTGTATTCCCGCGCGCTCTCGGCGAGGAGGGGTCGAACGCGCTCGAGGTCCTTGTTGCGGCCGGCGAACTCCATTTCCTTGAAGTGAGCCGACAGTCTGAGCGCGCCCAGGTTGGCGCAGCTCGACTTGAGCGAATGCGCTGCGCGTTCGAGTGCGTGAGCGTCGTTGGAGGCGAAGGCCTCTTGCAGGCGGGCGATCAGCGCGGGCGTCTGCTCGAGGAAGATCTCGACCAGGTCCTCGAAGAGCTCGGGATCGTCCTCGCCCCCGAGCATGCGAAGGCTCTCGATGACCTCGAGATCGAGCACGGAGCGGGGAATCTCACTCATGATGGAGACGGGGAGGCAGGCGACGCAGGCGATGACCGGGCACAGCAGCCGAGGGGCCGCTTGTGTTCCGGGTCTCTTTTCGGCCTCAGGTCGGCGGGGGCTTGCGGGCTGCCCGCGAAATCGAGGCTCGGCGGCGTGCGCGACGACGCGCACCCGATCGGCGGAATCTTTTTCCGCCCGCCGCTCCCTCAACCGGGAAGAATGGGCAGGTCCGGGAAGCGCGGAGGCTCCGGAATCGGGACGCGGACCGGCGGCAGGTCGCGCCCGAAGACTTCACAGACGTGCTTCACGGCGAGCACTTCGAACAGCAGGAACGTGAACGGCTGCTGGGTCTGTTCCGCCACGCACGTCATCGCGCGCGGATCCAGGCCGCAGGGCTGGAAGTCCGCGAAGTCCTTGGCGCTGCAGGTCAGGTTCAGCGCGAACCCGTGCCAGGTGACCCAAGACCGCACCGCCACGCCGATCGACGCGATCTTGCGCTCCCCCACCCAGACGCCCGTCTTGCCGGGCTCGCGCCGCCCCTCGATGTCGAGCTCGGCGAGCATGCGGATCACGACCTCCTCCAGGTCGCGCAGGTAGCGGTGCAGATCGCGTCGCGGCTCGTCGAGCTCGAGGATCGGGTACGCGACCAGTTGCCCCGGGCCGTGCCAGGTCGCCTCCCCGCCGCGTTCGATCTCGAAGACCTGATGCGCGACAGCGGCGACGGCGGCGCGCTCGGCTCCGCGCCCGATCGTCACGACCGGCTCGTGCTCGACCAGCAGCAGCTGATCCGGGATCGCGCCCGCGATGCGCTGCTCGAGGAGTCGCTTCTGCAGCTCGTGCACCTCGCCGTACGGGCGCCGGCCGAGGCGCTGCACCTCGAGGATCGGCAATCCCGAAGGCGGCACGAGCCAGCGCTGCTCGCTCATCGCGCTACTTCTTCTGGAAGATGTGCACAGCCATCCCGTGCACGGCCTCGGCCGCTTCCATCATCGCCTCGGGCAGCGTCGGGTGCGCGTGGATCGTGCGGGCCAGGTCCTCGGCCGTCGCCCCCATCTCGATCGCCAGCGCGGCCTCCGCCACGAGCTCGGTCACTTCCGGCCCGACCATGTGCACGCCCAGGATCTCGTCGGTCGCCGCGTCGGCGACGATCTTCACGAACCCGTCGGTCTCCATCAGACTCATCGCGCGGCCCGAGGCGGCGAACGGGAATTGCCCGGTCTTGACCTTGCGGCCCTGCGCGGTCGCCTGCTCCTCGAGCAGGCCGACCGAGGCCATCTCGGGCGCGGTGAAGATCACCGCCGGCACGCAGCGCGAGTCGTACTCCTCCTTCAGTCCGGCGATCACCGCAGCGGCGACCAGGCCTTCCTTGCTGCCCTTGTGGGCGAGCATCGGCTGGCCGGCTATGTCTCCGATCGCATAGACGTTGGGGACCCCCGTGCGCATCCGCTTGTCGACTGCGAGGAAGCCCTTCGCGTCGAGCTTCAGGCCGGCGCGCTCGAGCGCCAGCCCCTTCGAGTGCGGCCGGCGGCCGACCATGCAGCCGATCTGGTCGCACTCGATCGTCTTGTCGACGCCCTTCGCCGTGACGTTCACGACGAGCTTGCCGTTGCGCTTCTGGTAGCCGCGCGCGAGCGTCTCGGTCAGCAGCTCGACGCCCAGCTTCTTCATCGAGCGCTCGATCACCTTGACGCAATCGCGGTCCTGGCCGGGCAGGGCGCCCGCGGTCGCCTCGAGCACGGTGACCTTGCTGCCGAGCTTGCGATACATGATGCCGAGCTCGAGCCCGATGTAGCCGCCGCCGATCACGACCAGGTGCTCGGGCAGCTTCTTGGGCACCAGCGCGCCGGTCGACGACCACACGGCATCCTCGTCGATCGCGAAGCCCGGGATCTCGATCGGCTCGGAACCGGTCGCGATCACGACATCGTCGGCCTTCAGCACCTGCTCGCCGGCGGCCCCGACGACCTTGACCGTGCGCGCGTCGACGAAGCTCGCCGTGCCCTTGATCACGGTCACGCCGTGGTTCTTCAGCAGGCCGCCGACACCGCCGGTCAGCTTCGCGACGATGCCGCTCTTCCACGCGACGAGCTTGTCGAGCTCGAGCTTGACCCCCGTCGCGCTGATGCCCATCGCCGAAGCGTGGCGGATCTTGTCGAGCAGCACGCCGGCGGCGATCAGCGCCTTGCTCGGGATGCAGCCGACGTTCAGGCAGGTGCCGCCGAGCTCGGCCTTCTCGACGACGGTGACCTTCTGTCCGAGTTGGGCGAGGCGGATCGCGCAAACGTAGCCGGCGGGACCGGCGCCGATGACGACGACATTGCGGGGAGTGCTCATGGAGGGTTCGATCTCACTCGTTCGGGATCAGCGCCGCGGCGAGCAGGTACAGCACGATCACGGCCGCCGCGAGCCAGCTCAACCATTCGGACAGCTCGAGCAGCCAGTGCGGGCTGGATCCGCACAAGACGTCGTGGAAATGAAACCACGCCGCGCCGAGCAGGCCGAGTCCGAGCGGCGCGGCGCAAAGTCCACGCACGAGCACGGCATCGGTCTCGATCCAACGCGCCAGCCCGGCGCACACGCCGAGGAGGATGCGTCCGTCCTGCGGTCGCATGATGACCGGCTGAACCGCGGGCCCCGGGTCGCTCACAGCGGAAAGGCTCCGTCACCCTTCTGCGCGTGGCCGAAGCGCTCGGCGGTCGCGACGAAGCGGTTGTACTGCACACGCAGGTGCCGCGGCACCTCGGCGTAGACGTCCTCGACCAGCGTCTTGAGCGCCATCGGCGGCGCCGCCTCCTGTGCATGGATCGCGGCGTCGATCTCGACCAGCAGTTGCCGCTCGAGCTCGCGCGCCTCGTCCTTGCCGAGCACGCCGCGCGCGACCAGGAAGCGCTCGTAGCGCTCGAGCGGATCGCGCTTCTGCCATGCCTCGACCTCGGCCGCATCGCGGTACTTGCTCGGGTCGTCCGACGAACTGTGACCGGCGATCCGATACGTCTTGACGACCAGCAGCGCCGGTCCCTTGCCCGCGCGCGCATCGTCCACCAGCTGCTGCATCGCCGCTCGGCAGGCCAACACGTCGTTGCCGTCGACCTCGTGGGCCGGCACGCCGTAGGCGGAGCCCTTCTCGGCCATGGCGCCGGCCGACTGCCCGCAGCTCGGCACGGAGATCGCCCAGCCGTTGTCGGTCAGCACGAACACGCAGGGCGCCTTCCAGACGCCGGCGAGGTTCAGGCCCGAGTGGAATCCGTTCGAGCTCGTCGCGCCGTCACCGAAGTAGATCGCGTGCACCTCGTCGAGCCCGCGCTGCTTGGCCGCGAAGGCGGCGCCGACGCCGTGCGGAATCTGCGTGCCGATCACCGACGACCAGCTCGGGTAGTTGGAGCCCTTGTGCTGCAGGTGATTGCACATCTGCCGCCCCTTGGCCGTGTCATTGCTGTTGCAGTACATCTGCGCGATGTACTCCGACAGCGGCAGGCCGCGCATCAGCGCGGCGCCGCCCTCGCGCAGCCCCGACCACAACCAGTCGCGCGGCTCGAGCGCGGCGGCCGTGCCGATCATCGCGGCCTCCTGGCCCTTCATCGATCCGACGAACCCGATGCGGCCGGCGCGCTGCAGCTTGAGCATGCGCTCGTCCATGCAGCGCACGCGCAGCATGTGCACGTACAGTTCCCGTAGGCGGGCGGCCGGCACTTCGGGAGCGCCCGCGGCGAGCTTGCCGTGCTCGTCGAGCAACTGGCGGCGGATCGGGGTGGCGACGGGCGTCATCGGGACTGTGGCGCGCCGCACTCCGCGCGGCGGGCTGGTCAGTCCCTCATGCTAGCAAAGCGGGCCGAGCCCCGTTCGACGAAGCTCGGCCCGCATCGGACGCTCGCGCGTGCGCTACATGCCCGGCGGCACGACCGCCAGCCCGACCACGGTCACGCTGCCCGCGCCGAAGGTCCCCAGCAGCGTCGCGGCGCCTGTCGCGAGATTCACCGCGTACAGCCGCGATCCGCTCGCGCCGCTCGGCACGAGCGCGGCGAAGGCGCCGCCGAGCGGCGACACGTCGAATGCGATCGGCCCGCTCGAGTCGACGCCGAGCGCGCCGACGGTGAAGAGCTGCCCGCTGTTGGGTGAGACCGGCGCGCCACCGAGCGAGCCTTGTCGCACGAGTACGTCGAGCGCGCCGTCGATTCCATACAGCGTCGTGCTCGTCGTTCCTGCGAAGTTGTTGGTATAGGCCGCCGCGGCCACGTTGGGATCCGCGCCGAGGTTGGGGTCCCCCGCCGCGTAGGCGAGCGCGGTATCGACAGCCGCCAACCCACCGGTGATGGGGTTCAGCCGCAGGTTCTGGTCGGCATCGCTGACCATGCGGATCCGATCGGGCACCGGATTGAAGTCCACGCCGAACTGCAGGCCGGCGAGACCCGGAGAGAAGGAGGTCGGGGCGACCGGGAATGCGATGCCTGTCGCGAGCTCGATCCGATAGACGCGATTGGTGCTGCCGATCCCGTAGAGCACGCCGTTGGCCGGTCGATGGTCGATGCCGACCAGCGTCTCGCCGGGCTCGAGACCCGCGATCGCGATCTCCGCCAGGATGGTGCTCGGCGCGCCGGGCACCACGGTCGCGAGCGTGCCGCCGGAGGTCAGCGCGATCAGCAGCGGCGGCGAGGGCGGCTCGATCGCGATGTCGCGCAGCGCGGCCCCGGCGACGGCGCCGACCAGCGTCACGGCCCCGCTCTGCAGGTTCACGTTGTACAGGCTCGAGGCACCGCCGGCGCTCGGCACGAGCGCGGCCAACGCGCCGCCGTAGGCGGAGATGTCGAACCCGAGCACGCCCGAGGCCGGCGTGAGGCCGAGCGAGCCGACCGTGTTCAGCTTGCCGTCGTTCGGCGGATTCTGCAGCACGAGCGCGCCCTTGACCGCGTCGATGCCGTACAGCGCCGTCGTGGACGTGCCGGCGAAGTTCTGCGTGTACGCCGCGGCGACCACGCTCGGATCGGCGCCGAAGTTCGCGTCGCCGGCCGCGAACGCGAGCGGAACGTCGACCGCCGCGAGCGCGCCGGTGTTCGGGTTCAGGCGCAGGTTCTGCTCGGCGTCGCTGACGACGCGGATCCGGTCGGGCACGGGGTTGAAGTCGAAGCCGAACTCGCTGCCCGCGAGCAGCGGCGAGAACGGCCCGGAACCCAACGCGCTCGCCAACCCGCTCGTCGTGTCGACGATGTACACGCGGCTCGTGCTGCCGAGCGCGTACAGCTCGCCGGTGGCGGGGCGGAAGTCGATGCCGAGCAGCTGCTCGCCGGTGGCGAGCCCGCCGATCGCAACGCTCGACAGCAGCGTCCCGGGCCGCCCCGGTCGGAAGCTCACGAGCTGGCCGTTCACGTCGAGCCCGTACACGCGCGGCAGGGACGGCGGCCGCACCGCGATGTCGCCCAGCCGCATGCCGCCGGCGACATCGCCGATCGAAGTGGCCTTGCCGGTCGCGAGATCGATCGAGAACAGGCGTGAGCCGCCGCCGCTCTGCGGGATCAGCACGGCGAAGGCCGCGCCGAGCACGGAGATGTCGAAGCCGGCGACGCCGGCCGCGTCGACGCCGAGCGCACCGACGGTGAACAACTGCCCTGAGTTGGGCGAGACCGGAGCGCCGCCGACGGAACCCTGCAGCACCAGAGCATCGAGCGCCGAATCGATCCCGTACAACGTCGTGCTGGTGGAGCCGGCGAAGTTGGCCGTATAGGCGCTCGCGACGACATTGGGATTCGCGCCGAAGTTCGCGTCGCCCGCCGCATAGGCGAGCGCCGTGTCGGTCGCCGCGACCGCGCCGGTCTCCGGATGCAGCCGCAGGTTCTGATCGGCATCACTGACGACGCGGATGCGGTCGGGTACCGGGTTGAAATCGAGGCCGAAGCTCTTGCCGGAGAGCGCGGGTGCAAAGGGGCCGCTGCCCACCGCCGTCGCGGCTCCGCTGTCCGGATCGAGCCGGTACACGCGGCTCTGCGCGCCGAGCCCGTACAGCTCGCCCGTCGAGGGCCGGAAGTCCAGCGCGACCAGCGTGTCGCCGGCGGCGAGCCCGCTGACGACTACGTTGCTGAGCAGGCGGTCGGGCGTGCCGGCCGCGAAGGAGATCAGCCGGCCGCCGCGCGCATCGAGCGCGTGGATCGTCGCCGCCGGATACGAATTGCCCGCTTGGATGAGTCCAGCGAGCACGAGGGGAGCCGCCAAGGCTCCGAGGACGGAGTTCTTCATGGGGTGCGGTCGAGAAGGAGGACGAGGAAGGGACTCTGGCCCCCGCTCGTACGGTCGCGACCCCAGGTCGGATTTGTTCGCGCCGATCCGCGCGCCTCGATGGTCGATGCGCGTCTACCCCAACGGCGTCGCTCGTGCGGTCAACGCGTCCCGAGGTGGCCGGCGTCCCACGCTTGCCCCTGTCCAGCGGATATGCACCACCTGGGCGCCTGACTTCGCGCGCAGCGCGGCGCTACAGCGCGAGCAGACCAGGACTCTCGAGCAGCCGCTTCAGGTGCACCAGGAAGCGCGCTCCGTCGGCGCCGTCGGCCAAGCGGTGATCGACGCTGCACGAGTAGTTCATGTACTGGCGCACTTCGATCTTGTCGCCCTGCGACGTCTCGACCACGCCCGGCTTCTTCATCAACCGGTGCACGCCCAGGATCGCGACGTCGGGGAAGTTGATGATCGGCGTCGCCATGATCCCGCCGATATTGCCGGCATTGGTGATCGAGAAGGTCGAACCCTTGAGCTCTTCGGGGCGCACCTTGCCGATCTTCGTGCGCTCGGCGAGCTCGGCGAGTTCCTTGGCGATCTCGAGGATGCTCTTCGACTGCACGTCCTTGACGACCGGCACGATCAGCCCGTTGTCGGTGTCCATCGCGATGCCCAGGTTCACGTACGCGTAGCGCACGATCTCCTGCGCCGCCTCGTCGAGGTGCGCGTTCAGCATCGGGTACTTCGCGAGCGCGAGCGCGGTTGCCTTCATGATGAACGGCATGAAGGTGACCTTGATCCCCTTCTCGGCGCCGATGATCTTGGCCTGCTCGCGCGTGCGCACGAGCTCGGTCACATCGACCTCCTCGACGACCGTGAAGTGCGGCGCGGTGAACTTCGAGCGCACCATCGCCTCGGAGATCTTGCGGCGCACGCCGCGGAACGGGATGCGCGATTCGCGCTCGCCCGGGGCGAACGAGACCGGCGGAGCGGGAGCGCGAGCGGGCGCGGGCGTGGACTTCGGAGCAGCCGGTGCTCCCTTCGCATGCGCCTCGACGTCGGCGCGCCGCACGATGCCGTGGCGGCCGGAGCCGGCGACTGCGGCCAGGTTCACGCCGAGCTCGCGCGCGACGCGG